>NZ_JBEOSP010000029.1:0-96395 GCF_040303105.1 Kitasatospora sp. NPDC096128
TCTGGAGACGCCGCCATCAGGCCCGCTCCCAGGCCAGCCACTACCGACGCCGAGCCGCGGCATCAGCCTGATCGTGATCTACAGCTGGAGTACTAGGGTGCGCATCGGTGTGTCCAATGGATCGGCAGGAAGGCAAGGGGATGACTGAGGCGTGGAATCGACTTCGGGCGATCATGGGGGAGCCGCTCTACGTCCCGGCCCGGGTTCCGTGGGAGCTGGCGCCCGTTGAAATGGGTGTCCAACTCCCCTCGGACTACAGGGCGTTCATCGACCTGTACGGCGGGGTGGTGCTGAACGGCGAGTGGGGTGTGGACACCCCGACATCGCAACCGCGCCTCGGGGAGCCGAGTGGTCTGGCCTGGTGGCGCTACGACACCGATATCAGCTTTCGCGATCAGGTCGAGGGCGAGGAACACCGGTGGGAGCTACCGGGTCCCACGCCGATCTTCCCGGACCCGGGTGGCCTGCTGCCCTGGGGGTCGAACAGCAACCACGACCAGTGCTGCTGGCGGACGATCGGACCGGATCCCGACAAGTGGCCGGTGACGGTGTTCTTCCAGGATCGGCTCGATCATTTCGACGGCGGTTTCGCGGACTTCCTGGTGACCGTCCTGACGGGCGGATACGCCGCGGAGGCCGAACTCCTGGTACGTGCGGACCCTGCGGTGTGGGGCCCCGAGAAGCCCCGGCCGCTCTGGTCGCCCCACCGTGACTGGGCCGGCAGGGATTGGGGCGACGAGTGGGGCGCCACCGGATTCACGGCGTCCGGGTCGACGGAGATGCCCTGGACCAGAAGCCCCAAGGGCTTGAAGATGGCGGCGATGTGAAGTCCGGCGAGGTAGACACCCGGGTAGGTACTCCACAAGGCGCCTGGCAAGGTGTTCGAGAAGACGCCTCACAAGATGCACCGGCCGGTCAGCGGAGGACCGGGGAGGCGTCGGCGTCGATCAGGCCCTCCTCCAGGGCTTGGCGCACCAGCAGGACGGCCAGTCCTGCATCCCGGCAGCAGAACCAAGCACCGACCCTGTGATAACGATCAGCGTCAGCCTTTCACCGCGATACAGCGGAATGCTTCACCACGGTCCCGGCCCACCCATTCACCACACCCCACCCGAAACAGCCCGCCACCAGCCAAAAACACGCCACCCCGGACCGGTGAACGACTGCGCCGAGCCCAGTGAAAACCACACGCTGATCATCACTCACGCAGCGCCGGGTGGAATATGGAAATGGTGAATTGGCGCGTCACCGGGTCGACATGCTCGACGCGCTGGGCATGATCTGGTCCGTCTCGGACGCGCGGTTCGAGGCCGGCCTGGACTGGGCGCGGGTGTGGGCAGCGGAGCACGGGGGGAGCTTGGCGGCGCCGGCGCGGGCCGCGGTCGGCGGATACGCGATCGGGGCCTGGCTCTCCGGCCTTAGGGCGGCGGCCGAGGTACCCGAAGGCGAGCCCGGGGCGCTGGCCCCGGAGCGGCGGGCGGCGCTGGAGGAGATCGACCCGTGGTGGTGCCCGCGCTGGCCGATCACCTGGCAGCGCTCGTACGCGGTGGCCCGGCAGTGGTGGCTGGAGTCGGACGGCCGGGTCGACTGGGCACACCTGTCCGTGGAGACGGAGTTCGAGGGCGAGCAGCTTGGGCGGTGGGTGCGGGCGCAGCGGGCCGGCTTCGCCGCGCTCGACCAGGAGCAGCAGGACCTGCTGACGGCGCTCGACATCGAGGAGGACCAGGAGCTCGCCGCCGCGCGAGCAGCCGCCGCGGCGAAGCCGAAGGTCTCCCGCACCGACCGGTTCGGTGTCGGCTTGGCGGCGCTCGCAGCCTTCGTCGAACGCGAAGGGCACGCGCGGGTCCCGCGCACCCACAAGGAGGGCGGGACGTCGCTGGGGACCTGGCTCAACAACCAGAAGGCCCGCCGGGCCAAGCTCAGCCCCGAGCAGCTCGGGCAGTTGGAGGCCCTGGGGGTGGCCTGGTGGGACGAGATTCTGGCCGAGGTTGGTGTCCTTCCTGGGTGGGCAGCAAGGGACCGGGCGCGTGTGCGCCGCCTCGCCTTGGTGGGGCGGGGCGGCGTGCGGCACGTCGTTACCGGTTCGTGGTCGGCAGCTTCGCGGTGAGGGCGGTCGGGACGCTGACGACGTCGTTCAGGTCGAGCTTGCCGGGTCCGAAGTCGCTTGCCGTCAGGGCCTTCTTGCTGCCCCCGCCGACGACCTGCCAGACGGTGCTGCTGTCGGGCGAGAGCAGCAGCGTGCCGTCACCGGGCGCGGCCTTAGCCGCGGCCGACGCCTCCCAGGCTCCCGGGACACCGACCAGCGGCCGCTTGTCGTACCCGAGGCCCGTGTAGTCGGCGCCGCTCAACGCGACGGCCATGCCGCCCGCCATCACGTACACCGAAGGGTCGGCGCCCGAGACGTTCTTGACGACGGTGCCGTTGGCCAGTTGCTTGGCGACCGTGCCGGCGAGCCAGCGGCCGGGCACGCCCATCAGGTTGGCGTTCGCGTAGCCGTTGGCGGTCCACTCGGTGCCCGAGATCGGCAGCGCGGCGCCGCCGGCGATCACGTAGCGGCTCGGGTCGGTGCCGTTCTGGTCCATCACGACGGTGCCGTTGGGCAGCGGCCTGGCCGCCGCGGCGCGCAGCCAGTCGCCGGGGACGCCCATCAGCATCCGCTGGTCGTAGCCGTTGGCGGTCCACTCGGAGCCCGAGATCGGCAGGGCCGAGCCGTTGACCATCACGTAGCGGCTCGCGTCGGCGCCGGACTGGTCCATCACCACCAGGCCGGTCGGCAGTCCGCTCGCCGCCGCGTTCTGCAGCCAGGCGGTCGGAACGCCCATGTCGGGGCGGGAGTTGTAGCCGCCCGAGGTCCAGTCCGCCCCCGAGATCGGCAGCGCTGCACCGGCCACCACCACGTAGCGGGCCGCGCCGCCGCCCATGTCGTGCACCACCGTGCCCGCCGGCGGCACGGTCGGCAGCGAGTTGAACGCCGCGTCGTCCACCAGCACGATCCTGCCCAGGTCGTAGCCGTCGGGTGCCACGTCCGAGCCGGCCACGGCTACGCCCGCGCCGCCGATCATCACCTTCACGGACGGACCGTTCGGCGACTTCACCAGCGTGCCGCCGGCCAGCGAGGCCGGGTCCGGGTAGGAGGTCGTGGCCGGGTAGGGGTCGGCGTGGTCGCCGACCAGCGGCCCGTGGCAGTTCGGCCAGGCGCCGGGCCCCTGCTTGGCGAGGACCTTCTCGGCGATCAGGATCTGCTGCTGCTTGGTGGCCCGGTTCGCGTACTGCGCGTACTGGCTGCCGCCGTAGGCGAGCCACGTGCTCTGGTCGAACTGGAGGCCACCGTAGTAGGGGATGCTGCCCCTCGAGACGATTGACCAGTCCCCTCCGCTCTCGCACTGCGCGACCTTGTCCCAGGACGACACCGAGGCGGCCGACGCCTGGCCGGAGAGCGTGAGCGGGGCGGTCAGGGCGAGCAGCGCGGCGGCGAGGGCGAGAGCGGACTTCTTGCGGGTGACAGCGGTCATGGGTGGTTCCCCCCGGAACACAGTGGGCTGATGAGGTGTCTGGTGCGTGAGGGTCGGCGGCGTACGCCGCGCCCCGGGGGCAGCCCGGCCGGCGAGGGCCGGGCTGCCCCTGGGCGGGTGTTGCGGGTTACTGGGTGACGGTCGGCAGCTTCGCGGTGAGGGCGGTCGGGACGCTGACCACGTCGTTCAGGTCGAGCTTGCCGGGTCCGAAGTCGCTTGCCGTCAGGGCCTTCTTGCTGCCCCCGCCGACGACCTGCCAGACGGTGCTGCTGTCGGGCGAGAGCAGCAGCGTGCCGTCACCGGGCGCGGCCTTAGCCGCGGCCGACGCCTCCCAGGCCCCCGGGACACCCAGCAGCGGCCGCTTGTCGTAGCCGAGGCCCGTGTAGTCGGCGCCGCTCAACGGCACGGCCATGCCGCCCGCCATCACGTACACCGAAGGGTCGGCGCCCGAGACGTTCTTGACGACGGTGCCGTTGGCCAGCGGGCGGGCCGTCAGCTTGCCCTCCCAGGTCTCGGGGACGGCGACGATGTCGCGCCCGGCGTAGGGGCCGCTGAACTCGGCGTTGGTCAGCGGCAGCGCGGTGTTCCTGGCCACCACGTAGACGCTCGGGTCGGTGCCGGCCTGTCCCTTGATCAGGGTGCCCTCGGCCGGGGTGGCGGCGGCCGCACGCCCCAGCCAGGCGCCCGGCACACCCACCGCCGGCTGGTTGCTGTAGCCCTCGGCGGACCACTCGGAGCCCGCGATGGCCGCCGCGGCGCCGCCGGCGATCACGTAGCGGCTCGGGTCGGTGCCGTTCTGGTCCATCAGGACGGTGCCGTTGGGCAGCGGCCTGGCCGCCGCGGCGCGCAGCCAGTCGCCGGGGACGCCCATCAGCATCCGCTGGTCGTAGTGGTCGGCGGTCCACTCGGAGCCCGAGATCGGCAGGGCCGAGCCGTTGACCATCACGTAGCGGCTCGCGTCGGTGCCGGACTGGTCCATGACCACCCAGCCCGAGGGCAGTGTGCCCTGGACCGCGCCCTGCAGCCAGCTGCTCGGAACGCCCATGTCCTGGCGGGTGCTGTAGCCGCCCGAGGTCCAGTCCGCCCCGGAGATCGGCAGCGCGACGCCGTTGACCACCACGTAGCGGGCCGCGCCGCCGGCCATGTCGTGGACCACCGTGCCGGTGGGGGGCGAGGTCGGCAGGGCGTTGAAGGCCGCGTCGTCCACCTGGACGATCCTGCTCAGGTCGTAGCCGTCGGGTGCCACGTCCGAGCCGGCGATCGGGACGCCGGAGCCCGAGATGATCACCTTGACGCCGGGGCCGTTGGGTGACTTCACCAGGGTGCCGGTGGGCAGCGTGGACGGGTTCGGGTTGGCCGCCGGGGTGTTGGTGAAGACCGGGGAGATGTAGCCGCTGATGGTCTGGCCGTACGGGGCCTGGCCCACGCCCCACCGCGGGGGGGTGTCCTGCTGGACGATCCCGGAGCGGTGGCCGGAGCTGTGGCCCTCGTTGCCGCCGACGAAGGTGACGCTGCCGCCTCCGACCGCGACGACCAGCGCGACGTGGTCGGCACGGTCGGTGCCGTAGTTGTAGTTGAAGACGACGGCGTCACCGACCTGGGGGGTGTTGTGCAGCGTGCCGTAGCGGCGCCCGTAGTCGAAGAAGCTCGCGGCGCTGGGGCTGAGGTCCCCCAGGTGTGCCACGCCGTTGCGGGCCCACACCCATCCGGCGAAGTCCGCGCACCATGCCTCGGCCGAACCGCCGCCGGAGCCGCACGAGTTGCTCGAACCGTCACCGGGGACGTACCCGCCGTGGGCGCAGGGCCCGTTGTTGACCTCGCCGTTGGCGGTGGCGGCGATACCGGAGGCGTCGGCGTGGGCGGGCAGGACGGTCAGACCGGTCATGGCGGTGGCGGCGACGAGGGTGGCTATGCCGGTCTTGGCGAGCTTGCGGGTGATGCTGGACATGGCGGTGCTCCTCGGTGGTGGGAAGGATGGCGGGTTCGGTGTGCTCGGCCGCGCAATGCGGGCTGGAGGTTCGGGGGCACGCCCGGGCGGACGGCTGCCCTGCAGGAGCAGCGGTCGACGGCGGCGCGGGAGCCGTACGGCGTGGCGGTGCGAGGACGCAAGGATTCACCCGGCGGGTGCGGCCGGTGGGACGGGTGCCGCGGTCAGCCGGCGGTGCGGTCCCTGGCCTGCGGGGGCTGCGGGGGCAGGTAGCCGCGGTGGAGCGCCGGCGAGGAGCGGTGGCTGCGGGCGATCAGGCTGAACGCGCGGCGAACGGCGTCGGGCCGGTCGGACGGTTCTCGGCAGAGCAGGTAGACCAGGAGGTCGATCCGGTCGTCGGCGGGCTCGGCGTAGGCGTGCTGGAGTCCGTCACCGGGCAAGGCGTGCGCCCACAGGGCGTCCACGACCTCGGCCGCCTCGTTCGCTCCCGCCGTCCCGCCGGGCCGGCGTCGCAGGCGTGCGTAGACGATCTCCACCGGGGGTTCAGCCGCCCCAACCGATGCTGTCGGTGGAAGCGGGCGTGGCGGCGGGGGTGCCGCCCCAGCCGATGCTGTCGGAGCCGGTGGTCGTGGTCGTGGTCGTGGTGGCCGGGGCGGCGGCGGCGAAGGCGGCCGGGGCGGCCAGGAGGGCGGTGAGCGAGAGGGCGGCGACCGCGGCGGCCTGGGCGATACGGGTGCGGATCATGACGGGGCCCTTCTGGGATGGACGGGAGGGGTGTGCCGATCCGGTCAGAGGCGTCCCGCGGTTGACGCTCCGTCCGACTGCCGCCCCGGGCCGTTCCTGTCGGGCCCGTCTGGCGGCGATCACTACTCTCGTCGCTCTGCGGTGCCGCCGGAAGGGCTTCCCGCTGGCGCCCAGTCGCCTGGCGAACTCCCGACACCGTGACGAGTCCACGTCAAGTTCCTCCGCTTTGCGTGCGGAGCGCAGCCGCTCCGCGTCGGGCCTTTTCCTCTCAGACACCGCCATGTCTCACCAAAAGCCCCGATTCGGATCTTGAACGGTCCGTCGCACCTCTGTTTGAATACGCCCGGCCGCCCGACCGGAGCACGGCCGACGAGTGCCGGGGGGCGCGACATGCTGGAAGTACTGGGCCTGACCACCGGGGCCACCGCCGTGTACCACGCGATGCTCGACCACCCCGCCCACGACGTGGACGAGATCGCCGCGAGCTGCGGCCTGAGCCCCGCCCAGGTGCACGAGCACCTCGACGAGCTCAGCCGCCTCACCCTCGTACGGGCCTCCGCCGAGCGCCCCGGCGAGCTGCGCGCGGTCAGCCCCGACATCGGCCTGGCCGACATGCTCGCCGCCCAGGAGGCCGAACTCGCCGCCCGGCAGGCACAGTTGGCCGCGTCACGGGCGGCCGTCACCCGCATGGTCGCCGACCGCGCCGAACACCGCGCGACCCACGGCGAGCGCCTGATGGGCATGGACGCCATCCACGCCCGGCTGGAGCGGATGGGCCACGGCGCCACCACCGAAGCACTCGGCAGCCAGCCCGGCAACCAGCGGCCCGAGGACCTCATCGCCAGCCGCGCCACCGACGCCGAGGCCCTCTCCCGCGGCATCGCCATCCGCACCCTCTACCAGGACTCCACCCGCAACCAGGCGCACGCCGCCACCTACGCCCACTGGCTCCTCAGCCACGGCGGCGAGGTCCGCACCGCGGCCACCATCCCCCCCGCGCATGGTCATCATCGACCGCCGGGAGGCCCTCGTCCCGATCGACCCCGAGGACAACCGCAAAGGCGCCCTCTACGTCACCGAACCCGGCATCCTGGCAGCACTCCTCGACCTCTTCGACCAGGCCTGGAACACCGCCGTCCCTCTCGGCGCCACCCTGCCCGAGGACACCCGCACCGGACTCACCGCCACCGAACGCGAGCTGCTGCGCCTGCTCGGCTCCGGGCTGACCGACGACGCCGCCGGACAGCGCCTGGGTATCTCCTCGCGCACCGTCAGCCGCCACATGTCCTCGATCATGGAACGCCTCGGCGCCAGCAGCCGCTTCGAAGCCGGCATCAAAGCCGCCCAACGCGGATGGCTCTGACCCCCTGAAAAAGTAGCCGGCGATCGGAAAAGTCCGACCCGGAGAGCTGATCGCTGTCCGCACGGAAACTGAACCACCTCCTGGCTCCTGCCCAAGGGGAACGACGGCAACGGCGGGCCAGGCGGGAACTCCCCACCGCGTCGTCGGCTATGCGCTCTCCGTCACTTCTGCGACAGACCCGCTCCGCGCCGCGCGGCGGTGTTCACTCGGGGTGAGACCGTAAGCCGCCTTGAACGCGCGTCCGAAGTCCGAAGCGCGCAGCAGGCCACAGCGGGCGGCGATGACGTGGATCGGCAGGGCGCGCAGCGCGGGGTCGGCGAGGTCGCGGTGGGCCCTGTGCAGGCGCTGTCGGCGGATCGAGGCGGCGAGGGTCTCGCCGCCGCTGTGCCGGGTGAACAGGCTGTGCAGGTGGCCGACGGAGATGTGGTGGGCGGCGGCGACCGTGGCCGGGGTCAGACCGGGGTCGTGGAGGTTGTGCCGGATAAACCTGCGGACACTCTCCATCAGGGCCCGCGACCGGACCTCCTGCGGCAGTGCGGGGACGGCGTCGAGTTCCCGGGCGACCCAGGCCGCCATCAGGTCGACCGCGACCTCCCCGAGCCGGGCCGCCTCCACCGGCCGCAGCACGTGGGCCTGACGGTCCAGCCCGCGCAAGAAGTCCGCAAACACCGCGCCCGTCCCGTCACGACCGGAGAGTGCGCGGCCGAGGAGGCTGCGCACCCGGTCGGGCGGTACGGGCAGCAGCGAGATGGGCAGGTCAACGCTGATCCCCGTGGCCCGAGGGTCCGCCGGGCCAGAGGATTTAAATCCGGCAAACCGGCCGTCGTAGGGGTACGAGCTGGAGACGAGCCACAGATCTCCGGCGCGATGTGTCTCCCGCTGGTCGTCGGCACACCCGAGGGCGTGGCGTCCCGCCGTCAGCAGGGTCAGGTGGTACAACTCCTTGTCCGAGCTTCGGATCATGCGCTCGCTGCGCCTGAACCGCGCGGACGGGAAAGCCGAGGCCATCAGCGTCGCTGGCCCCATGTCGAGCATCCGAAGCTCCGCCGTGAAGGTCTCGACATGGGCACTGGTCGTGTCGGTCACCCGCGTCCGCCCGACCAGGTCCCGCCAGCGCTCGAAACGTTCCCGCCCTGACAGACCGTCGTCCTGCGCCATGCTCTCAGCCCCCACGAACACCGCTCCTTGCCCTCAGGCCACTCCCCGGCCACGCGGGCAGGGCCCCAGGCACCCGCCGCCACCGGCCCCCTCCGACGACCGGCTCGCCGCGCTTCGCAATCTGCGCGGTGAGCTGTCGGCCCGCCAGGTCCTCGTAGACGCAACGGTAGCCGTAACCCGCATCCAGCATCAGCTACGGATGCTCTTGTAACGACCCCGGCATTTTCTCGAGTTCACCGAACCGGGGGTTGACCGGCCGACAGGAGCGCATACACCCCGCCGGTTTCACCCCCGCGCCCGCCCAGTTTTCCATGAGCAAAATCCGCTCCCAGCGCCCCTTGACCGGCGCCCTCACCCGCCTACGGTCCACGGCCATCGGACCCGCACAACCTCCGCCGACGCGATCGAACCGCGCCGACCCCAGGTCCGTGTCCATCCGTACGACGCGAGAGGAACACGTCATGGACGAGTACGACAGGCGCCAGATCCCCAGCCCTGGCCGAGAGGCTCCGGCTGCCGGGAGCGGGCGGCCGGCCCGGTCGGCGCGGGGCGGCGGCCCAGGCGGGCGTAGCACGTCGAGGTACTCTGGCGCTGACCGTCCCGGCTCGCCGGTCCGCGCCCGCTCGGGGGTTCGGGTGCGTGGGCTTGGGCTCACGGCAGGTCCTGCGCCCCGGTCCCGCCGCCGTGCCTCACGGCTTGGATCATCGCCTCATGAATGGCCAGGACCGAGGCCACGTCCGGGGCAGGAAGGGGGCTTGCCTCCACGGTGTACCACTCGTCGGCGCCGTCGTACTGCACGTCCAGGAGTGCCTGGTGACCGTCCCAGGTGGTGCGCAGGGCGAGGTCGCCGGTGATGACGCCGACCTCGACGGTCATGACGCCGCCCGGGCCCGCGGTGATCCCGGAGGTCACGAGCGGCTGGCTCCCGGGCTCGGCGGACTGCTGGTCCGGGCAGCCGGCGTCTCCAACTGGCTGGTCTACCAGCCGGAGATCAAGGTGTACATCGACAAGACCCGCAAAGGCCAAGAGTCCAGGGTCACGCGGGAGAAGTCCGGAGGGAGGTCGGCGAGTTCGGCCAGCCTTGCCGTTGACCTCGAACTCGCCCGTACGGAAATCCGCGGCCTGCGTGAAGAGCGTGACAAGTTGAAGGACGTACTCAGGCGCAACCTGGGACAACAGCTGGAACAGGTCGACTCGGGTGACCTCAAGACCAGGCTTGACGAGCTTCTTATCGCCAACCGCCAGCTTGAAGAACGCCTATCGACCGCGCTCAAGCATCTGAAGGAGACTCAGGAGAAGCTCGAAGAAACGGAGCTCGACCTGGCGGGGGCCCGAGCCGGAATCACACAGATGATGCGAGACAGAGCGGTCCTGCCCGCATCGCCCTCGTAACCGAGCCCAGTCACCAACCCGCACGGTCCATGTTCTCGTGCCCACTCACCTTCTGGCACCTGAGATCTCGGCCTCAGAGCGTCCTGTCTTTCCGAACATGACCTTTGGCCTGGCTTCGTTCGGGTTGGTTGATGTCAAGGTACGCATAAAGACAGGGCCTTCTGTGTAGCTCGTGGATGTCGAGTCCCAAGCACCAGGAGGCCCCGTCGTCCTTTCCTACGCCGCGGCCGGTTCCGAGAGCAACGTCCGCGGGTTCTCCGGCGTTGCCGTGCCAGTGCGGCTGTCGGGGCACTGGCAGGGCAATGCCGCCGACCGCCCGATGTGCGCTGCGGTCTGTCCCACGGACCTCACCGACGCGCAGTCTCAGCGGTTGTAGAGCTTGCGTGCCAACAGGTAGCCGGCGAGCGCGATCACCGCGCTCCACGCGACGGCCTTCGCGAGGTCGGCGCCGGCCGGCTGGGCGGCGAGCAGCTTGCGCAGGGTCTCGATGACCGGGGTGAACGGCTGGTGGTCAGCGAACCAGCGCAGCGGCGTCGGCATCGACGCGGTGGGCACCACGCCGCTGCCGAGGAACGGCAAGATCAGTAAGGGCATCGGCAGGTTGCTGGCGGTGGCGACGTTGCGGGCGATCATGGCGAGCGCGACGGACAGCCAGGTGATGGCAAAGGTGAACAGGGCCAGGATGCCGATGACACCGAGCCAGTCCAGGGCGGTGGCGGCGGGCCGGAAGCCCATCGCGAAGGCGGCGGCGGTGGTCGCGGTGAGCGCGAGGAAGTTCTGCACCAGGGCGCCCAGCACGTGCCCGGTGAGGACGGAGACGCGCGCGATGGCCATGGTCTTGAACCGGGCGACGATCCCGCCGGTCATGTCCATCGCAACGGCGATGGCGGTTCCCTGGGCGGCGCCGGCGATGGTCGTGGCCATGATGCCGGGCGTGAGGTAGCCGGCGTAGGCGGCGCGGCCGCCGCCGATGCCAGCACCCATGGCGCCACCGAGGACGTAGACGAACAGCAGCAGGATGATCACCGGGACGGCGGTGTAGGTCAGCAGCGGCGTCGGGTAGCGGCGGACGTGTTTGAGCTGGCGGCGCAGCATGGTCGCGGAGTCGGCGACGGCTTTCATCGGGCGGGTTCCTTCACAGCGATGTCGTTGGTGGAGTTGGTGTCGTCGGTCAGGGTGAGGAGGACTTGGTCAGGGCGAGGAAGACGTCGTCGAGGTCCGGGGTATGCACCGTCAGCCCCGCCACCTCTGCGTCGATCGCGTCCAGCTGGCCCACAACGGCCCTCAGTGCCTCGGCCACGCCGCCGTCCGGGATCTGGACGGTGAGTTCGACGTCGTCGGCGAAGCGCACGGCGATGTGGCCGCCGGGAATCAGGCGCTTGAGTTCGTCCGGCGTCCCCTCGGCGACTAGCCTTCCCTCACTGAGCAGGGCCACGCGGTCGGCGAGCTGGTCGGCCTCCTCCAGGTACTGGGTGGTCAGGAAGACGGTGACACCGTCGTTCTCGACCAGGTCCCGCACGGTGCGCCACAGTTCGCGGCGGCTGCGCGGGTCCAAGCCAGTGGTTGGTTCGTCGAGGAAGATCAGCCGGGGCGCGCCGACCATCGTCATGGCGAGGTCCAGGCGGCGGCGCAAGCCTCCGGAGTAGGTGGCGACGGGTTTGCGGGCGACGGCCGCGAGGTCGAAGCGTTCGAGCAGCGCCTGCACGGTCGGGCGGCGCCGCGAGCGGCCGACGTGCAGCAGGTCGGCCATCAGGCGCAGGTTCTCCTCGCCGGTGAGCAGGTCGTCCACTGCGGAGAACTGGCCGGTGACGCCGATCGCGGCGCGCACCGCGTCGGGGGCCCGGGCCAGGTCGTGGCCGGCCACGCGGATCTCGCCGGCATCGGCCTTGATCAGGGTGGACAGGATCTGGACGATCGTGGTCTTGCCGGCGCCGTTGGGGCCGAGCAGGGCGAAGATCGTGCCCTGCGCGACGGTGAGGTCGACGCCGTCCAGGACGAGGTGGGCGCCGTAGGACTTGCGCAGTCCAGTGGCGGAGATGATGGCATCTGTATTCAGCACGGGCTGAAAGCTACGTTGCGTTCAGAGAAAGTGTCTACAGATAGATCAGCATAACCGCAGCTCAGTAGCCATATTTTGATGCAATGACGATGCCGCCGAATGCACCATTGGCATTGCAACAGGTGTCGCCGAATGCAAGACTGCGGCCATGCCAGGAGGAAGACTGACCCAGCAGGACCGCCACCGCATCGCCGCCGGACTCGTCGAGGGGCTCTCCTACGCCGAGATCGCCCGGCGCCTCGGCCGGACCACCTCGACGGTCACCCGGGAGATCGGCCGCAACGGCGGTCCGGCCGGCTACCGCGCCGAGCTCGCGCACCAGGCGACGGAGCGCCGGGCACGCCGTCGCACGCCGAGCGCCGGGCACACGGGCGGCGCCGGGCACACGGACGCCCAGGACCAGGCGGTGGAGTTGGCGGTGGGCACCGGGCTGCCGAAGATGATGGCCAGGGTCCTGATCGCGCTGTGGCTGAGTGCGGACGGCAGGCTCACAGCCGCCGAGCTGACCCGGGAGCTGGGAGTCAGCCCGGCATCGGTCTCGGCGGCGGTCGGGTATCTGATCCGCCAGGAGCTGATCCGGCGCGAGGCCCAGGGACGCCGGGACGTGTACGTGGTCGACAACGACGCCTGGTTCCAGTCGACGGTGACCGGCGCGGAGCAGACGCTTCATGCGGCACAGGTCGCGGTCCAGTACGCGGAGCAGATCGGCCTCAACACGCCTGCCGGAGCGCGGTTGGCGAAAAGCGGGGCGTTCCTGGAGCGGATCAGCCTGGACGCGTTGGAGTCGGCGGCCCGGTGGCGCGACCTTCTGAGGTGACACCGCACTCTAAGTTCGCACGGTCGGCCATCCGCCCAGGATGGTCAACACCAGAACCGAGCCACCACCGAATTGACGCGCCTTCCCCGTGCCTCATGTGACAGAACAGCATGTTCGCCGCTGACCTGCGAGATCAGATTGACAGCCGTAGATAACCAACGACCTCGTCCACTCGCAGCTCGTCGCCGTTTCCGCCACCTCGAACAGGAGCAAGGGCGACCAGTCGCCCGACCAGTGGAAGCCCCCGGCCACCGCCTACTGGTGCACCTACGCCCGGGCCTGGGGCGACGTCAAGTACACCTACAGCCTGAGCATCACCGCCCCGGAGAAGACCGCCCTCAACACCATGCTCGACACCTGCCAGTAACGGACGTCACCGGGCGGCCCACCGCAAGGTTCGGCGGGCCGGCCGGGCGGGTCAGAACGGGGGCCCGTCGTACCGGCGGCCGCTGGGCTCGGCCGGTCGGCGGCTGTCCTGCCGGAGGCCGCCCTCCCCCAGTGGGCGCCGGCCGCCGACTACGGGACGTGCGGCCGGCGCCGGGGCCGGGACGGCGAAGGGGGCGCCGTGGCGCTCGATCGGCAGGAGACGCTCGCCCAGCGGCTCGTCGACCGCGGCATCGGAGCGCGAGAACGGCGTGGACAGCGGGCGCCGGGCGCGGCCGGGTTGATCACTCATGGCTGACAGCCTGTCACCCCGGGCATCCGGCCCGGCACGAACGCCGGCGCCGGGCGGCGCGGGCACCGCCCCCGCCGGGACGCACGACCAGGACGGCGAGGTGCAGGAGCGGGACCGGGACCGGGCACGGCAGCAAGCAGTAAACGAGGCGCTCGCCCTGGCGGCCGAGACCGGCCGGCGGGGCGGAGCATGGCCACCACGTCGGCCGGGACCGCCGTGGCACAGGCGAGCGGCCAGCCGGACCGGTCGCCGTGGTCAGGTGTTCGTCGTGTTGGCCGCACGGCGGCGGGACCTGTTCCGCCGGATCGTCGCCACGATGCAGCCGACGACGCAGGCGCTCAGGAACCCAAACAGCGCGCCTCCCAGGGCGTTCCCGTCGGGAATGGACACGGCGATCGCGAAGCCCCACCAGAGCAATCCCACGGCCAGGGCGGCCCTGTCGTTCTTCAGCAGCAGGAGGAAGGAGCGGTCAGGACGCCTGCGCATCGCTACGGCTTCCGACACGCACAGGGCCGAGACGACAAAGATCGGCAGGAACACGGACATCAGCAGGTCCTCTCATCGCGCCCGGAGATCACTGGCAGTAGCCGCCCGCGTAGTGGTCCGGGTACACGTGCGGCAGTTTGATCTTCAGGCACCTGCCCCGATCGTAGGCTGCGGCCGCCCGCGCGGTTATCGCCGCCATCGTGACTCCGACCACGGTAGTGATTCCGCCGGGAATCGCCGCGATCGCCGTGGCGCCCAGGCCTCCGCCGAGAGCGATGCTGCGAGTCTCCCCGCGGTTGAAGTAGATCGTGCCGGTCACGTATCCCCACGTGACCTTGGGGTCGGCAACCACGGGGAAGGCAGCATTAGCGGTGTCGACGGTCTGGGTGAGAGTGGTGCCGTTGAGGTTGTAGTGGGTGGGGAGGCTCTTGCCGGTGGCGTCCTTGGCCCAGGGGGCGTCGACCTGGCCCATGACGACGGTTCCGCCGGCGGGCAGGTGCTTGGCGATGTCGTAGCCGCCCTGCTCGTTGGGGACGAGGTCAGTTCCTTCGGGCAGGTCGAGCCTGAAGTCGTGAGTGGTGGGCGCCTTGTCGTTCTTGAGGGTGACCAGAGCCCGGGCACCACCGTCAGTGGTGGCCTGGACCGCCAGATCGGTACCGGTGGCGGCATCGGGGTAGACGACGGTACCCGCCCCGGCCCGTACACCGGAGACGTTCCTGGTCTGCGGGAGGCTGAGCGCGACGGCGGAGCCGTCCGCCGCGGTGACCGCCGCCTTGTCTGTGGACGCGTCAGGGATGGTGACGCTCGTCTGCCCGTCCTCGCCGCTGGTGACGGTGCTGCCGGCCGCACCGGCGGCCAGGTCCTCGGTCCCGGTGGCCCGCTCGACAACGGAAGCCACCTGCTTGGCGACGGAGCCGGTGTCGTCGGCCAGTGCGGCCGGAGCAAGGCCCAGAACGAGCGATCCAGTGACGACGGCGACGACGAGGCCGCTGGCAACGCGCTGACGTTGGTTCATGAAAGTCTCCCGGGATCCGAGCTGTCCCACTGTCACACAGCAGCAAAGACGCCCTTGCCTGCGCTGGTGCCAGTGGCCTTGACCGAGACTCTGTCATTTCGGGTGAAGGGCACGGAAGGAGTAAATATGATCTTCGTGAGAAAACAGGACTTAAGTCCTCGATGTTCGACTGGGCGGGTGACCTGCTTGACGACCATCTGACCTTCAATGCCTCACCCCGGCTCGTTCTACCCACAGGCCCAGGGGTGTTCGATCCCCGAACTGAACAGATGCCGTCAGGAGCTTTGAACACAGGTCTTCACCAAGACGGCGGCAAGGTTGACCGTTCTGCTGTTCACGGCACCAACGGCTTGCGGACCGGCTACGGTCCGGCTCGTGCCCACTCTCCCTCCCCCGCAGGCGGCCGCCCTCCAGGCGCGGCCCGTCGACGCAGCCGTCCTTCCCCGCCAGCGCCGGACTGTTCCCCACGTCGCCGCGATGGCCGCCACCGGACCGGACGCCGGCGACAGCGCCACGACCAAGCACGTCCTCGGCCCGGTCCGGCAGGAGCCCAACGGCGAACCCCTGCGCGGCGCCATCGAGGTCGCCTCCAAGGCACTGCTGCACAACACCCTGCCCAACGGCGAGGTCGTCGCCGTGGGCGACCGCCAGGACGACACCCTCGCCGTCCTCGCCCAGCGCGTCCTGCAGCTCCACCTGGCCGGCGACGGAACCACCGCCTGGATCCTGCTGAAGCAGTACGACGTCCCGCGGCACGCCGCGGTCCTCGCCCTGCTCACCTCCTGGCTCAACTCCAGCTCGCCGGGGTCGATCCGCTGAGCCTGTAGCGGGGGCTGGGGCAACACGGCGGGCGACGTCGACGGTCCCATACGAGCGATGGCATCGGCCAGGACCGAGATCGGCCGCGGGCCGGCGCCCGCCGGTGATGGCCCGGAGTGTGTGCGTCTCGGGTCCGGCGGGCGCCGAGGTGCAGCGTAGCGGGGTGCAGCCCTGCCGGCCGGGTTGGCGCGGGGTGAAGCGGGTCTTGGGGCCGGTCGGTCGGCCCCGCCCGGCGGCTCCGGGGGCGAGGTGCCACCGGGCGTACTGGCGTGCGACTTACGATGGCGGTATGTCCGACTCCGGTTTCCCCGCTGACCTGCTCGAACTCCAGCGCCGCCGGTACGCCGCCGAGTCCGAGTGGGCCGCCGACCCGACCGACGACAAGCGCTTCGCGTTCGCCGCGGTCAGCGCCGAGCTGTACGCGCACGAGCACTGGGCGACCGTGGGCAACCGGCACGAGATGAAGCTCAAGCAGGCCGCACGCCCGGCCGCCGACGCATCGGCGTCGGCGGCCTGACTCGCCGCCGGGCCCAGCAGGGCCGGGTCCCGGGGAAGCAGGGGGGTGTTCCGCGGGGCCCGGCCGGCGGGGAGACGAGCAGCGTCAAGCCGCGGCGCTGCTGCTCTGCCCGGCGGCCCGGCGATGCTGGGGTGGGGCCGCCGTGGCGGGAATGCTAGACCTGCCGATCGGCGATGAGAAGGGCTCTGACCTGCGTGTTTTCGGCCGCGAACATGCCACACGGCGGCGGCTCGGTGGCAGGGAGAGCACAGCCGCTGGGCCGGTTGGCCGGTTGCTTGCCGCGCTCGGCGCAGCGCGGGCAGGGCGCTGTCGTCGCGCTGCTCGCCGCACGGAGTGCACAGGCCGTCGAGGGTGCGGGCCGGGTTGGCGGGGCGGCCGCACTCTGCTGCGCAGGGAGTCCAGCAGACTCTCCCGCGCCGCCGAGCGCACAGGAACAGGCAACCCCATGTCAGCCATCCACTGGGTGTGCCAGGCCTGTTCTCTGCCTCACGACAGCCGAAGAGTCACCCTGTGACAGCCAAGATCCACGACATCAACCGAGAACGCCCGAGCTCAATGCTCTCGCTGCGGGCCCCGGTCGGGTGCTGCCCACCCCGCTGACACCACCCCACCCACTCACAATCCCGCTGACACCACCCCGCACACTCACACGCCCCACCGAGGCGCGCACCGAGGCGGGGCAAACGCGCGGCCCGGACGACTTCCCTGTTCTGGATCACTACATGATCACCGCACTGCATGCCAGGCCGCACACCACGCTCACGGCGGACGCGACGAAGCGCCACGGAGCCCAACGCATCCGGCGCGGCAGGCACCAGGCCACCATGATGAGCACCAGCTGTACGCCCACCAGACCGTAGGCGGCGTCGTACCGCAGACCCCAGTCCCGCCCGCAGGCACCCCGCTGCACGCACTGGTCGACCTCAACCGCGCGCACCAGTGCGAAGAACCAGTAAAGGATCTGGCAGAGCGGCAGCAGAGCCGTCGCGACGAGCGGGAACTTCCACGAGTCACGGTCGTGCGGTGACGATGCGGCTCCGGCCGGGATGTTGTCCATGAACCGATCCCACCGCGCCGAACCGAACCACACATGAGCACGACTACTCAGCCGGGACCGATCACATACCCACTCATCCCTCAGCCACCAGGCACAGCAACGGGCACCACACGAAGGCGCAGCAGACAGGCAACGGCGGCCAGGACGGCACCACCAACCGAACACCCCCCGGCCACCACCCCAGCCCCCGCAATTCCGACCTGAATTCAGAATACCACCAACAACAAATCCGCCAAAACAGTCGAGCGGAATACCCGGCAGAATTCACACCCGAAAAGCGGCCCACAACACCCCACCGGCCCTCGACCGGCCCCACCGCACCCTCGACCCCTACCCGCCGCCACACAAAGTAACCAAACCCCGACCCACACCCACCCCCGACCCACACCCCAACAGGTCCAACCAAAGGTCCAGACAACCCGGCCTAATCGGCCATTCCACCCCCACCAAGACCAACAGGTCACACCCGCGGCCCCTCTCCGGGAGGAGCTTTGCGTGCAGCACGCGGTCCTCCCACCCCGGATCGTCCGAAGTGGAGACCAAGGCGGCCACCAGCTCGCGCTTGGTCGGGGCGGGCAGCACCAACGGGCCCAAGTCCTTGACCGCGCGGTCCTGTTCGCACTGCGCGCACTCCAGACGATCCGGGCCGGCCTGCTCGGTCAGCTCCAGCAGCAAACCCTCTCGTGCGCTGGGATGGTCAGAAGGGCGGGTTGTCAGGATCTCCGTCGCCGAGAGGCCAGGCGGAGCTAGGGAGGTACGGGCTGCGGTCGTCGTCGCCGGGCCGGGCGAGGCCTGTGGTGTCGTGGCCCCACGCAGTCAGGGCATCAAGGGCCCGTCACCGACGCCACCGCGTGTCGCAGACGAGCAGGAGACGACGGACGCGGCCGGCCAGGCCGTCACGGTGACCGGCCAGGTCAGGGTGCTCCGCGAACGCCAGAGCGGCGCACAGCGCCTCCTCGCGAACGGCGGTGTCGGAGTCGTCGAGGAACGGCGCGACGGCCTGGAACAGCACCGGCCTCAGCGCACGCACCGCCACCATGGGCGGGTAACCCTCCAGGAAGTCCTCCTCGAAGTACCGCTGATGGGCCGCCACACAGGCATCGTCACTGTCGCAGGCGACACCGGCCAGAAAGCCTAGCAGCGGAGCGCACACCCTGTCCGCCGCCCCGCGGTGGTGCTCGGCACGACGGCCCAGGACCGCCGCGACACACAACGCGACCGGCGCGGTCGCCTCGTAGATCGTGTTCTGGTGCTGCACCGGCTCCAGGGCATTGAGAGCCCGCCGGGCTTCCTCCACAGTCAGGTCCGGGCCCAGGAGCGGGGCCAGTACCCGGGGCAGCCCTTTCGCGGTCCCGTACGCCGTACCCAGCGACCGCCAGTCCGTACCCCGCAACACCACCCACGGATCCGGCAGAACAACGGGCATCGGCACGGGGACACCCAGGTACGGACCGGAAGTCGTCGTCACCCGCCGACCCTAGAACCCTCCACCGACACACGGACCGGCCCCATCGGACGAAGCCTCAGTCCGCGCCGGAAGACCGCTACCCAGACTGCTCCGAGTTCGAGGATGACGACATCCTCCTCATCACCGACGACGAAATCGCCCGCATTCCAAAGCCCCCGTCTGACCACCTGACACTGGTCGTCCGGGGCGGAGGACCTATTCGCAGCCCGGGCACTCCAGCCGGTTGGGGCCGGCCTTCTCCCGCAGCTCCAGCTTCGAGCCCTCCTTCCCGCCCATCGAGCCCCGGCACGTCCAGCACGGGCGCAGCGAGGTATTCGCCGTACGGCCGGACGAAGGGGTAGTGCCTCGAGAGGCTCGGTGGAGTCGGAGGAGGACTGGGCTATGTCCGGGGCGGGGTATCCACCGCCCCGCGCGCGATGCGGGCGCGGCTGTCGGGCGGCAGGACGACGAGGTACTGCCGGTCGGCGTCCTCGACGCGGGCCAGCGTGATGGAGAGACCTCCGGCCGCGAGCGCCTCGGTGGCCGGGCCGGCCGCCTCCGTCATCCGGTCGATCCGCGAGTGGAAGCAGGTGAGGTCCTTTGCCGGACCGGTGATCCAGATCGCGATCCGCGCGCCCCGGCGCAGCGCGGCCAGCAGGTCCGTGCGCAGCGGCCCGTCGTCGGCCTCCTGGAGGAGCAGGTCGTGCAGGCGTTCCTGCCCGCACGGCCGGGACGGCGCCCCTTCGGCCAGCGCTCGACACTTGCGGCACGAGGCCAGAGCCAGCGGCCGGAAGTCGTGCAGGAAGAGCTTCAGGTACCGGCCGCGGATCCCGCACAGGGTACGGCCGCTGCCCCCGGCGTGCTCAACACCGGGCACGCCTTCGACCTCGACCGCAGGGAACTCGGCCGGCTCACGTGCGGTCGCGAACGACCACGTCCCGCCCGAGGCGTCGAAATCGGGAGTGGCGATCACGCCAGGCAGCATGCCACACCGAGCAGCTCGCCGCCCGTGCGAGGGCCGCACCCTGCCACCGCCGCCCCCACCTTCCGAAAGCACACACTCACGACACCGCGAGGCAAGAGGGACATCCGTTCAACATGCCGACTTGACGGGGAAGATGATCGCCGTCCACAGCACGTGCGACGCGGCCGCCGGCCCGGCCGCGACCGCCAGCAGCAGCCCGGGGTCCAGGACCTCGACCACAGTCCCCTTGGGCAGGCGCCCCTCGGGCAGCAACGGCTCCAGGGCGGGGAGCACCGGCCGGGTGGCCGCCTCGATCCGGGCACGGCGGGCCCGCGGGCTGGTCTCCTTCCCTGTCAAGTCAATGTGTTCAGAAGCCGCTGCTCAATCGAGCTTGGTGATCGTGTCGGCAGTCATGATTCCCCACGATCTATAGATCAGCGTCACGCAATTCCCCACCCGTACGGTCACGTTGCCTATGGGGATGGCGGTTGCGAGTGGATGCCCAAGGGGAGGAGAGGCCCAAGGTCGTCTCTCCCAGCCGTTCACTTGGACAGCGGGTCGACCGGCGGCCACGGGTAACCCAGTTGCTCGGCATCATGCGAACCTCCCCAGACCTCGGCGGTGGCACGGGGATCTCCTGCGGTCAGCCGCGCTTCGAGGTGCTTGGCCTGGTCCGATGGGTCGTCTGCGGAGATCGGGAGGGCCATCCCGAACTGGAGCCAGGGCCGATCTGAATCGGCCCTGTTACTGGGATGGACCAGGACGACGTGGATTTGATCGGGTTCCTTGCGGGAGGACCAGACGCCTTCCAACTCGCAGTCCCACCTGGCCAGCCAGTCCCCGCGTCCCCTCAGCCCCGCCTCAAGCAGCCGCGCAACCGCTCCCGCTGGCCACTCCCAACTGCGGTCCTCCCCGGCTCGCTGGACCTCGGTCTCGTACTGACCTGCGGTGAACCGAAGCTTCGGCAGGTCGAAGTCCTGATTGGCCGGGTCACGCCAGCCCTCCCAGACAACATGCTCCCCGTCACGCCTGATCGTCATGTACAGGGCGCCGCAGCACTCCTCCACGCCACAGCCGGACCAAGCGAGACGAGTCTCGTGGGGTGTCGCAGTGGCATGCAACGGCCCTTCCCGGCCCAACAGATACCGGGGGCCTACTCCCAGGTACCGGGAGCCTCCCACGCCACCGGGAAACACGTCGGCCAGCAGATCCCGGCCATTGACGATCGGGCGGACCTCAACGACGCCCTCCTCGGGCGGCGGGCACACGATGCTCAGGCTGAGAAGGTCCGGTTCCATGGTCATCGGCCAATGATCGCGGACCCAGTCGCAGCTTGCACATGACGCTGCGGGGCTGGGCCCTACCGCCTGCGGTGTCACCGCAGGCGGATAGCCTCCGGCGGGAACGGGCGACCGATGGGAGCGGGCATGGATATCGAGGAGATGCTGGACCGACTCGGCGTGGTGATCGGGCCACCGCCCGCGGACGGCGTGACCCCGGTCCCGTGGGAACTCGCACCTGCGGCAATCGGCTTCCAGCTGCCCGCGGACTACCGGGCGTTCGCCGACCGGTACGGGTCTGTCAGCATCAGCGACGAGCTGCACATTTTCACACCGACGGAAGTCCCCAGTCCCCACGCCGCGGTGCCGTCCGGCTTCGAGGGGTTCCTGTACGACACGACGGAGCCCTACGGATACTGTGCCTGGCTAGCCGAGTGCTACCGGGACGGGGACTACAGGGAGTGCCCGTATCCGCTGTTCCCGGCCGAGGGCGGCCTGCTGAAGTGGGGCAACAACTACAATTCCGACCACTTCTTCTGGCTGATGCGGGGCCCGGATCCGGACCGGTGGCCGGTGGCCGCCAAGTTCCACTCGTTGTGGGAGTGGGACGTGTTCGAGGGCGGCTTCCTGGAGTTCCTGCTGGCGGCGGTGACCGAACAGTATCCGTACCACGGGGATGTCGTTCCCGGCGGGATGAAGCAGTTCGGTGACAGCCGTGCCTATCGCCCTCGGGGTGACTGGTCGAAGAACCAGTAGCCGTTGACCCCCGGTCAGGGGACCGGGAGACGCACGACATTGTTAGCGGCACCGGACCGGTCCCCGACGTCGTTCAGGCGCTCGGTGAGTACGGCGCCGGCCAAGGTGAGCCGGGTGATCTGCTGACGGAGTTCGAGGATCTCGGCATTCTTGTCGGCGACGGTCTGCTTGAGCTTGACGACGGTCTCTCGCAGGCGCTTCTCGGTCTCCGGAGTCTGGGCAGTCTCGACGCGAACACGCTCGTAGAACTCGTTCTTCAGGTCGACGTGGCGTTTCATCAGGGCCATGCGGTGGACGCCGGCTTCGGCTGCGAGGGCGGCGGCGGTGAGGCTGCCGTTGGAGGCTGTGGCCTGCCCGCTCAGGAGCCGGTCGATGGCCTGCCTGATGTGGGTGCGCTCGTCCTGGTGATTCGGGGTCATCGCAGGGCCTCGGCGGTCTGGGCGGTGGAGTCGTGGGTGTTGGCCGCGGCGCGGAGCCGGTCGGCGTTGGTCCGTAGCCGACGGCCGACCGGTGGTGGCAGGCGGGCGTGGGTGTCGATGCGGACGGTGTTGGCACAGCCGGGCCGGCAGTCGTACTGGCGGGGCGTGTTCGCTCCGGGGTCCGGTTCGCACAGCGCGGTGTCGCGTTTGAAGGCGCAGATCAGCAAGGCGTCGGGGTTGTCGAACAGGACGATGCCGTCGCGGGCAAGGTAGGCGCGGGCCTTGGCGGCGAAGGTGCGCGGGACGATCCGGCCTTCGAAGCGGGGCACATCGGCGGCGGCGGTCAGGGCCCGCTGGGCGGCTGGCCCGGAGATGCGCTCGCCGGCGGCGAGCTGGTCGCGCAGGCGGGCGGCGGTGTCGGCGGCGGCGAGGGCGGTTTCGACGTCGAGCACAGTGTGGATGCCGCCGCGGCTGCGAGTGCCGTAGCCGGTGGAGGTACGGGCGTCCAGGACGGTGCGCATTGTGGCCGTACTGGATGGCGAGGGCGACCAGGCCGCCGGGGCGGCGGGCGATGTGCCAGGCCAGGCTGCGGCGGAAGCGGCCGGTGGTGACGGGACCGTGCGGGTCGTCGGGGATGTGCTGGCCGGTCAGGTTCCTGGCGGCGGCCTCGTGGTTGACCCAGGCCGTGAAGTCCTTGATCCGGGCGTTCAGGGTGTCGGCCTTGAGGAGCCGACGCGTTCTTGGGCGTAGTGGTAGGAGGAGCCGAGGAGAAGTTCGCCTTCGGGCACGATCCTCTCCAGGACCCGGATGGCGTTGACGACCGGTGTGATCGCGACCCAGGGCAGGGCTCGGATCTCACCGGCGGACAGGTGGTTGCCGTCGCTGTCGGTGACGTTCTTGAAGTGGTGGCTGCGGATCAGGTGGCGCCCGAGCGCGCCGTCTGGGGCCGGCTGCGGGTCGGGGCAGCAGCCGGAGCGCAGGCTCTGGACCTCCTGGGGCCGCATGCCGGTGAGGTAGAGGCAGATCACCGCGGCGGCCGTACCGAGGTGGCGCATTAGGTGCGGTACTTCGTGGAAGTCGATGCTCTCGCGCCAAGGCAGGCCGTCGAGCGTCGCGCGAGCCGGGGTCGGAAGCGGGCAGGGGCCCGGAGTCCGTTGCACGAGAGGGGCCAGGTCATGCTGGGCCGCGAACCGTTGGACTTGGCTGGTGCTGGCGCCCGTCAGCGCGGCGACGTACTGGTGCGACAGGCACGTCTTGTTCGTGCCCGCGCCGGCGGGCAGGGCCTTACCCGGCTTGCCAGAGGGCCCCGGCTACATCGGAGGCCTGATGACCGAAGCAAGATCCGCACCGCCTGGCCTGGTGAAGAATCTGAGGAGGAAGGTCGCCTCGGGTGCGGGCACGGTGCGTGCGGCCCTGCGGCGCCCGCGCGCCCTTGACGTGCCGTCACCGGTGGGTGGAGCGTCGTCCAAAACTGCGCAACCGACTTGGCACGGGAGGGCATCATGACGCTACGGTTCGCCGGGGTGGACCCCAACACCGGCAAGGACGAGAGCCCGATGGTGTGGGTGGACGACGCCAAGAGGGAGCTCGTCTTCCAGGGCCTCAAGCCCGGCGAGGAACTCCTGACGGAAATCGGTACCACCGAATGGGTGCCCGGCCACACGGTCGGCACCCCCGACCACGAGAACGTGACCCGTATCCCGCTGCGCATGGCGGCGATCATCAGGAAGGCGCTCGACGATGCCGAACGTGACGGCCTTCTCTGAGCTCCTGGCCGGCGCCCGGCACTCCGCGGTGCACCTGGAGATGCGCGACTCCTACGGCATCGCCAGCGAGGCCGCGGAGTTCGAGCAGTTCAAGCGGACCGGCGTCCACCCGGACCTCGACCCCGAGGGCGAGGGCTGGTCCGGCTGGGTGTCGATGGTGAGGGCCGCTGTCGCCCGCGGCGTCGTGGTGCGCCGGGCCCGCATCGTCTCCGAGCCGGTCACCGAGTACATCCGCTACGAGCACGCCGGAACCGTGGTCAACCTCGCCGCGGGCGAGCAGGTGCGCTGGCTGCCGCGCCGCCGGGCCTCCGACCTCGCACTGCCCGGCAACGACTTCTGGCTGTTCGACGGGAGCATCGTCCGCTTCAACCACTTCACCGGCGACGGAGCCTCCGGCGGGCCGGAGATGTGCGAGGACCCCGCTGTCGCCAAGCTCTGCGCCGACGCGTTCGAAGCGGTCTGGGAGCGCGCCGTCCCGCACGAGCAGTACATCGTCTGACACCCCGGCCGGACGACCAGCTCCATGCCCGCATCCCCGTCCTCCAGCGCCCAGGAAGCCCGCCTGGCCGTCGCCGCGCGGCTGCGCGAGATCATGCAGGAGGCGGGCCTGACGGGGCAGGAGCTGGCTGCCCTGTGCGGCTGGGCCGGCGCCAAGACCTCCCGCATCATCAACGCCAAGACCGCGCCCTCGGACGCCGACATCCGCACCTGGTGCCGGGCCTGCGGCGCCGACGACCAGGCCGAGGACCTGATCGCTGCCAACCGCGCTGTGGACTCCATGTACGTCGAGTGGCGCCGCCTCACCCGCACCGGCCTGCGCCGGCTCCAGGAGTCCGCGGCGCCCCTCTACGAGCGCACCCGGCACTTCCGCTCCTACTCCTCCCGCGTCGTGCCGGGCGTCCTCCAGACCGAGGCGTACGCTACCGCCCTGCTCGCCACGGTCGCCGACTTCCGCCGCACCCCCAACGACGTCGCCGAGGCCGTCAAGGCCCGCCTTGCCCGATCTCGCGTCGTGCGCACCGGTCACCACCGCTTCGCGATCCTGGTCGAGGAGTCCGTCCTCTACTACCGCCTTGGCACTGTCGAGACGATGGCCGAGCAACTGGCACACCTGCGGGCCGCCATGGCGCTGCCGGCCGTCTCGCTCGGCGTCATCCCCTTCACCGCGCAGCGCACCATGTGGCCGGTGGAGACGTTCAACATCTTCGACGACGCGGAAGCCGGCGTGGAGCTGCTGTCCGCCCAGGTGACCGTTACCGCGCCCAGCGAAATCGCTCTCTACGCCCAGGCGTTCGACCGACTCAAAGGCTTTGCGGTGCACGGCGCGCGGGCGCGGGCCCTGATCTCCAGGGCCGTTGACTCCCTGGCCTGAAATTCTGCAAACGCGTGCAAACACGTTGAGTGAGCGTTCCGCTACTCCCTACCGTCGTTGATGCCGCCCGGTGCGAGGACCTGACCGATCCCCCTCGGCACCGTGGACGCGCTGGGCGGCGCCCACTCCCCCCGCACGCGCTGGAGTACCGCCATGCCCGCGAGCAGACCGCATCTGAGACACCCCGGCGACGACTTGGTGGTGACGGTCGACGGCAGGACGGTGGTCCACATCGCCAACCACAGCGTCGCCTACCGCCGAGCCCGGCTGTTCCGCGAGCTGCGCGGCCGGGGACCGCGGTGAACAGCGCCGACTTCGTCCCGCCGGAGAAGCGCCGACGGGGCCTGACCATCCGCACGTACCGACTCGCCGTCGACGGCACCCGCTCCGACGACACCGGCACGGTCACCCTCAACCCCGACGACGTGAGCCCCGACGCTCGCCACCCCGCGGCCATCTGGCCGTTCTGCCCATGCCCCGTCCACGGAGGAGACCGTGACCGTCCCCACTGAGATTGAGGGCCTTCTCGGCCGGCGCGGCATGAGCTCGCCCATCGAGTGGTCAACGCCCGGAGCGGCACGCGGCCGGGCCGCACTCCTGGTCGCCGAGCACCGCGCGAGCGGCCGCGAGATCGTCCCGAACCCGCACCTCACCGAGGACTGGGCCGCCTTCGCCGCCCGCTCCCCGAACCTGCTCGCCGCAGTCCAGGCCGTCCTCGGGCCGGACGTCGCGGTGGAGAACACGTTCCTCGTCGTGAAGTGGCCGGGCCGGCAGTTCGAGATCCCCTGGCACCAGGACGGCATCGACGACCGCCTGGAGCTGCACCCCGAGCGGTCGGTCTCGGCGTGGCTGGCCGTCACCGACGCCACCGTGACCAACGGGTGCCTGTACGTCGCCCCGGGCTCCCAGCGCGCCGGCTACCTGCAGGTAGAGAAGGAACCCTCGAACGGCGCCGAGCGCGGCCGGGCCGACCAGGTAGCTGGCTTCACCCCCGAGACCACCATCCCCGTGCCGCTGCGCGCCGGCTGCGCCGTCCTCATGGACAGCCGTCTGGTCCACCGCTCCGGCACCAACACCAGTAGCGGCGCCCGTATCGGGCTGAACGTCCGCTACACCGCGCCGGGCGGCATCGTGCGGCGCGACCCCCAGAGCCCCAGCGTCGTGCCGATCAGCGGCACGGGCTGGTAGTCCGGCAGGACAAGGGAGAGGAGAGCACCACTGTGACCATCCTCGACACGCTCGACCAGGCGACCGCGGTGACCCGCGTGCGCGTCCTGACCGGGGAGGACGCCGACGCGGCCCGCCGCGCCGACAAGACCCCGATCGGCAAGTCCGACTGCACCTACTACTGCCCCGACGCCGCGACCGCCGAGCGGTGCATCGAGGCGCTGCGCGAGTCCGACGAGCGCCTGCGCCGGCGGCCGGAGGAGCTGATGCTCTGGGACTGGCAGTGCACCTACTGGGAGGCCGAGCCCGGCAACCCCAACGGCGGCGGCACCGTGCTGCTCGGCGTCGCCTGGTACGACCCGGCGTTCTTCGCCGACCGGCGCGACGCCTGGTTCGGCGCCATGCACCAGCGGATCTACCAGCAGCTGGGCATCCCGCTGGAGGACATCACCGTCACCCACTGGTCCCTGATCGCGTGATCTGAGACCGACAGCGCCAAGGGCCGGCCTCCCTCTGGGGTAGGCCGGCCCCGCTCGCGTCCTCAGCCACGCACGCTCTCCAGCACCGGCTCCGCACCCGGCAGCGGCGTACGGGTCTTCGCCCACCACACCACGACCGCGCACCCGGCGACGCCCACCACGGCGGTGACAAGACCGCCGGCGGTGAACCCCGCCCTCGGGTGGGCTGCCGCCAGCGCGGGAATCCCCGCCATCGCCAGGGTGCCCATGGTCCGGATCACCGTCTGGTCGAGCGTCAGCAGCCGCCTGCGGGCGGCCGGCGGGAACTGCGCCAGGTGCGTGGACAGCGACACCGCCAGGAACGGCGAGACGGCCCCGTACGCGGCCGACACCGCCACCAGCTCGGCCACCGTGCTCACCGACCCGGTCGCCGCCATCAGCACCCCGGAGACGGACCACGCGGCGCAGTAGAACACCGGCAGGGCCCGGGGGAGACGGACGTTCCCGGCGACCGCGTTACCGAGGATCGACCCGGCCCCGGTGGCGGCCAGCATCACGCCGTACGTGCCGACCCCGCCGCCGAGCCGTACCGCCACCAGCGCGGGCATCACGATCGACACCGCACCCGCGAAGATCGCGATCCCGTGGACGGCCAGCACCACCCCGGTCTCCGGATGAGTGCGCACCAATGCCCGGGCCCGCGGCCGGACAGCAGGCGCCGCGGTCGCCCCGGCCGGCCCGGCCTGCCTGCGCGCGGCACCGGCGCCCAGCACTGCCAGTGCGAGCGCGGAGAGTGCGAACGTGCCCGCGTCCAGCCAGAAGAGCCCGGCCATCGGCATCACCGCGAGCAGCACCCCGGCCGACCCGGGGCCAGCGACCCGCGCGATCCGATTGGTCGAGTCCATCAGCCCGCTGACGGCCTGGACCTCCTCCGCACGCACCAAGTCCGGGACCAGGGCGCCGAGGTTCGGATCGAACAGCGCCCCGCCGACCCCGAGCAGGCCGGCCGACACCAGCAGCCCCGGCGTGCCGAATACCCCCCACGTCCATGGCAGCGCCGCGACCAGCACCATGCGGACCACGTCCACCCCGGCGAGCGAGCGCAGCGTGGTGAAACGCTCCATCAACGGCCGGCCGACGGTGCCGAGCACGATGTACGGCACCGACTCCGCGATGGCCACCAGACCCATCGCCGCGCCTCCGGATCTGTCCCAGGCGAGCCACATCACCGCCAGCGCGTACAGCCGGTCACCGAAGACCGACGCCGTCTGCGCGCCCCACAGGAGAAGAACCGGGCCCCGCCGAAGCAGCCGCACGTATCGCAAGATCTTTCGCCCTCCGGAAAGCACGAAGTCCCGGCAGCAGGCTTGCCACCGGGAACTCCCTTAACCCTAGGGCAAGTTGAAGATCACCTGTCGCAGACTCCCCGGTTGTCCCATCCGCGGCAGCGTGCGGTCGCGCCCACCAGACCGCGCCCGATCACCGCCTGCCCGTACCCGCCGTGGCAGCTGGTCGTTGAGAAGCCGTTGTCTTATCGGACGTGATCGACGTATTTCCGCTGGTGAGGCATAGTGCCGGTGGTTGCGCGGCAGGCCTGATCCATCGGGATGGTCTCGTCGGTGGAGGTGCCGAATGGCGTCGGTGGTGGGGCTGCTGGAGGAACGGGAGCTGGCCGCGCGACAGCGGATGGAGTCGCTGCGCGAGGCGGCGGAGCGGATCCTGGCCGAGCTGGCTGCTGCGGAGAGCGACTGGGAGCGGTGGGTGATCGCCCGGGAGAGGGTCGGTCAGGTCCTGTCCGCGCCGTGTGGGCAGGAGATGCCGACGGTGCCGGAGGACAAGCACTCCGGGCAGGCCGAGCCGGCTCCGGTTCGGACGCCCGCGGTCGGTTCGGTGGTGCCGGTGCGCCGGGAAGGACTGGACGTGTCCGCGCTGGCACCGGATTACCAGCGGATCGTCAATCTCCTGGCAGACCATCAACGGTCCGCCGCGGGCGAGGCGATGGGCTGCCAGGAGATGGCGGCCGTGCTGGGGCTGGAGGTGGTTGCGGCGAAGGTCGAAGGAGTGCGGTCGAAGGCGAAGCGCCTGGTCGAGCGGGGCTGGCTGGCCGAAAGGGTGCCGGGCCGGTTCAGTATCGCCGGCGGGCCAGGCGGCGGCTCATGACCATGGTCATCGACCACCAGATCATCGCCTCGGCGGTGTCGGTGCGGGCCTCGTAGTCGCGGGCGAGGCGGCGTGAGCGCATCAGCCAGGCGAACGTGCGCTCCACCAGCCACCTTTTCGGCAGCACGGCGAATCCGGATGTGTCGGCACCGCGCTCGACCACGGTCAGCGCAATGCGCCAGGTCCTCGCGGCGAGGTCGACCAGGCGCCCGGTGTAGCCGCCGTCCGCCCATACCAGGGTCAGGCGCCAGAACCGCTCGCGCAGTCGGGCCAGCAGTGTTCGGGCGGCCTCGCGGTCGGTGACGGACGCGGCGGTGACCATCACGGCCGGCAGCAGTCCGAGGCTGTCCACCACGATGTGCCGCTTGCGCCCGGGCACCTTCTTCCCGCCGTCGTAGCCGGACGTCGCCCTCGGCACCGACGCGGCGGCCCGCACCGACTGCGAGTCGATGATCCCCGCGGTCGGTTCCGGATCCCGCCCGGCCGCCTCGCGGACCCTTCCACGCAGCCGGTCGTGCAGTTCCTTGGCCAAGCCCTGGTCGCGCCAGCGCCGGTAGAAGGCGTAGACCCGATCCCACACGGGGAAGTCGACGGGCATCGCCCGCCAGGAGATGCCGCCGGCGACCAGGTAGCGGACAGCATCCAACATCTGCCGGTGGCAATAGCCCTCCGGCTGACCGCCCCGGCCCTCCAGCCACCCCGGCACCGGCAACGACGCACGAACAACCGCCCACTCCTCGTCCGTCATGTCCGAGGGGTACCGGCGCCGCCGCTCGGGACGATCGGCCGCGTTCCCGTACACGTGCGCGAGGCAATCACACGATCGGGCAACCGAGTTGGACTCCACCCGCACCCGCACGGAAGACTGTGACACCAGGGCCTCCTGGAACCTCGAACGTCTCGACAACCTTCGAGCTACCAAGAGGCCCTACCTCTATGCGTCCGCCGACCGGCGATCACCCGAACGAGACTCCCGTTCGATCGACACGTCCCACGAGCGGTACGACAACGGCTTCTTATGCTGCCTGCCGTGAGCAGGTCCTCAATGACGGCGGTGCACTGGTGAGTTCAAAGCGGAACACACGGGCATGCGACAGCGGAGCGGGGTGTGCCAAGGGCCAGAAGAAGATATCGGTCCCGGCCGGCGACCTCACGGAGCAGTTCGCACGGCTGCGTTCAGGAGCCGCGAACGTCGCCGGGGTGACATTCCAGGTCTCCTTGTCAGCGATGCTCCTGTCCACAGGCCGTGCTGGCCACATTCCGGGGCTACCTGTCGGCGCAGTGTGTCCAGAAGGATTCGAAGACGTCGACTGCCACCTGACCGACGGTTCGCGGCTGTTCGTGCAGAGCAAAGCGCGTGGGCCCGGCGCCCAGAACATCGCGGCCGCGGAACTCGCAGAGATCATGGCTCATGCCACTCAGACGCTCTGGCTATCCGACCAGGCCACCATGCTGCAGAGAGAGCAGCAAGGCGCAGCGGCTGGAGAGGTCCTCGACAAGGTGGAGGCGCCCTTCCCGGCACGTCTGGCTGTTGTGACCAATGGAAGGTTCGGTAGCTCGCTTCCGCACACGGGGTGGACGGACAACCTCGACACCACCCTGACCGCACTCGCCGCCGGAGCCACGCCCCGGACGACGCTGCTGACAGCCTTGAAGAAGCAGCTGTCTATTCTGGGGTTGGATCCCGCGCTCGCCCCGATGACGCTCTCCCGGACGCATCTGATCGAGGTGAGCGAGGACCTCGGACAAGCCACAACGTCAATGCTGCAGAACGGGCTTGGGCTGCACCCCTCAATGGCCGCGCTGCTGCGCAGCCGTCTGCAGTGCGATCTGGCCGACGTCGCCGCCGCGCAGCAACATGCTGCCTTCGCCGAGGCCATGGTCCGCACGACCAGTGATCTTGACGCGATGGCCGCCGCACTCGGCAGGGAGATCGACGTCGACAGCCTGGACGAAGCAGTCGCCGCCGGGGTATGCGAACCGCTGGACTTCCTCGCTCCGTCCCCGCAGGACGCCCAAGGGTTCTTCGAGGGCATCAGTGTGCTCCCAAGCCACATTGCCGCAGGCTTGGACGTGCTGCGCCCCCAGGAGTCTCAGCAGGTTCTGGATGGCCTGTCCGCCCGTGGACAGGTCATCATCTCCGGCCCAAGCGGCAGCGGTAAGTCGGCGTTGCTGTGGCGGTGCGCCCGCCTGATCGAGGCTGGGCCTCGCCTGCTGAGAGTACTGAGGGTGGCCACCTCGCACGACGCGGAACTGCTCGTACGCCACGTGATGCGCACCAAGCCATCACGCCAGTGCCGCGTCGTGGTCTGCGTCGACGACCTTGGCCGGGCCCGCACGGCTTCCTGGATCGAGGCACGCGACCGACTGCTCGAAATGCCCGGTGTCGCGATCATGGCCGCAGGACGACGTGAAGACCTGACTCCGGCTCTGACCCGGGGCGCAGCCCTCGTGGATGCGGCGCTGACCCCCACCGCGGCCGAACAGGTCTACCACGCGGTCCAGGACAGCGGGGTGCCGCTGGTGATGGCCCGTGAGGAAGCAGTCAAGCAGGCCGACGGGCTGCTGATGGAGTTCCTCGCCCTGGCCACCACCGGTCGGCGGCTGCGCGAGGTCCTGGCCGAGCAAGTCGACGCGCTCGCCGAACCTCCGCGACGCCTCGACCGATCGGTACTACGACTGGTTTGCGCCGCACACGCGCTGGGCTTCGAAGTCCCCACCGACACACTGCCCACCGCGCTCGGCCAGGATCCTGACGCCCTGGAGGAAGTCTTCCACCGACTGGTCGGCGAACACCTCGTCACCAACACCGAGGGCAACGGGTGGAAAGGCCTGCACGACCTGCGCACCGAGGTCCTCCTCGACCTCCTGCACGCCAACGCGCTACCCACGCTCGCATCGACGTACGCCATGGCAATCACGGCGCTCGCGGCGCCCGCCCGCCCGCAGGCCCTGCGCCGCGCCGCCGTGCGTGTGGCGAAGACCACCGCGCAGGACCTGGACACGCTCACCGCTTCGCAGAGGCTGACTCGCATCCATCACGCGTTGCACCCCCTGGCTCAGTGCATCGCCGAGCAACTGCGGCACACAGCCGCGGGGAGATCGGACGCCGTAGGTGACGCCGCCGTCCACGCGGCCGGCTTGCTGGAGGCGGCCGACCGGATCGACAGCGTCGCGCACGTCTACGCGGCCCTCCCCCTGGTCGAGCAGGAACGGCCGCCAGGCATCGACGCAGCGACACTCCTGTGGACCGCCTGGATGTCACAGGAGATAGACCTCGATCTTCCGCAGTTCGAGCCCGTGAAAGCACTCGGAAGACAGCTACCGGCGCGGAGCGAAGACACCGCGCTCGCCGCCGGGAACGCACTGGGCTCCGCGGCTCTGCTCAGTCTGGTATGCAGCACGCAACTGACCACTGCCGTACGACTGTGCGAGGCAGCTGAAGGGCTGATCACATTCAGCCCGGAGCAGGCCGGCACCGGGTATCGGCATCACGTCCCCGTACTACCCGACCCGCCCGGCAGTGGTAGCAGCGTGGCGGCAGATCTGCGTGCCCAGCTCACAGCCTCGCTGGCCGTGTTGGCCGATCTTCGCGGAGCCGACGTCACGGCGGTGTTCGGCGGCGTGACCCGGCGCGCCATCGACGCCGTAGCCAGCGACCCGTTCGGGTGCAGCGTGAACGTCACCTTCCTTCCCTTGACGGCACTCGGCCCGGAAACGACCAGCCTGGCCCGGCCATGGACCTACGCTGGCGACCTGGCCTGCTCAGTGCGTGCGATCTCCTACGCACGCCCCGACGGCTCTCCAGCGGCGCCGTCGGGGTACGCGCCAGAGCCAGGGGGCGATCAGGCCTCGGAGAACGGCCAGATCATCGTGCTGATACGGCGCCTGTTCGATGCATGTCCCGAGGCAGACATGGTCGACGCGGAACTGTGGCACGCCCACAACCAACCCAGGCAGGTCGTCGGCATCACCGAAGGCGTCAACCGCTTGCGGGCCGGCGTTCTGCGCCGCGCCCGTGCGACCAGCCGCAACGTCGCCCTGCAGGCCGCCGCCATGGAGAGCGCGGGAAACGGGACATGGACAGAACGCTGCCGTGCCCAAGCCCTGCTGGCCACCGATCTGCTCGCCCTGCTCGCGAAAATTCCGGCACGGCTACGGCCCAAGGATTCGACTCCGGCCCGGCAGGAGTGGACAGCGCGCGTCGAGCGCGCCCACCAAGCCGCCGTCGCGCTTCCGGCCCGCCCAGCCGAACCCGCTCCCCTGCTGGCCACAGCGGACGCCGTCTCGATGTCCTACACCGCAGCCCAGGAAGACGCGGCCCTGCGCGAGGCCCCTCAGTTGGACGCTGCCAAAAAGGCATTCTCAGCCATCGCCTCCAGCCTGCGGCAGGTTGCCCACGCTCAAGGCAACGCGCAGGCCCTACGCGGCGCCGGAGCCAGACTCTCAGATGCCCTTCCCGACCTGAGGCGCGCCATCGACCAAGGCAGTCCCCTACTGTCCGGGATCGGCGACACGCTTCCCCCCGCACTGGTCGCCGCGCTGACGGACACCGCCAGACTGCTGTCCGCGGTCGACGAGCCTACAGTCGCTACGGCACTGCGACGCGGTACCCAGGACGGCGACCGCCTCCGCACGGCCGTGCACGCGAGCATGCAAGCCGTCCTGGACGCATCGTTGCAGGCCGTCACCTCTCTGCTGGCCAACTCCGGGGTCTGCGTGGTCAACTCTGCTGTCCTGGCCGACAGCGCTCCAGCAGCCCCCTGGCGCGACCGACAACTGGCGCTCAGCGTCCCGCTCGAACAATGGCCCACGGCCCTGGAAACGATCCGCTCCTGGGCCCCCGAGGCCCGGGAAGCAGCCGGGATGCGCTGTCGGATCGCGCTCGTACCAATCGAGGACGAGGAAATCCTGCCGATGGGCATCCACATCGACGGCTTCGGACAGCCCCTCCCCCTACTCGAAGAGCACTTGGGTGCGCTCGCCGACGCTCTCGGCGCACCCCTGCGCGGCAACGACACCCAGGCCGACCTGCAGCAGCCGGCCGAGCAACTGCGCGCCTACTCCTATGCTCTGGTACGCCGGGCGAACCGCACGCCAGGCTGGACATCCGATCCGACCAACCCGCCAGGGCCCCACACCATCGCCGACACGTTCGCCCGCACGCACTCCGATGTCCTCTCCCACCAGGCAAACGCCGAGGCACTCCCCTACAGCGGGCAATGTCGACTGATCGCCTCCCTGGCCCTCCTCGAACTGTGCGACCTCGTTGCTCACGAAGACGGCAGACAACCGGGCCTGGCTGCGGGCATGGCCGGCATCGACGTCACCCATCCGATCATCCCCGAAGGGAACGAGGCGACCGCGAAGCTCAACTTCGCCCTCACCGCCGCCATCGAAGCCGACCGCGGCAGCCACCAAACACCGCAGGCAGGTTGAGAAGAAGACACACCCCCACCCCGTACCGGTACTGAGCTGCTCAAACGCGAAGGAAACCGTTGGGATTCCGGCGATAAAACCGTGATTCCCCGTCAAGCGACGGAGCCACAGGTCGTGACGCTTCCTACGCCCAGGCAAGATCAACCAATGCACCATCCGTGCAGATCAGACCACAAGCCGAGAGCGATCCAGGTTTCCCGACCAATCTACGGACTCACAGCTGGCAGCCGTACCGGCTTGCCGGGCAAAACCAGGAACTCACAGCGATCGCGGCGTCGCTGCCCGGTCCCGGGGTCGGGTCGGTGACCGTGCCGCGCCAGCACATCGAGGAAATCCGGGACAGCGACGACGGCGCGATGGTGGAGGTGAAGCTCGGGGCGTGGATCTCCAACACCAGGACCCGCCGGGCCAAGCTCACCGGTGAGCAGCTCGACCAGCTCGCGGCGCTCGGGCTCGACTGGCGCTGACCCCGGCCGGGCCCGGCGCCCGCCGCCGAGCGAGCCACCTTCACCGCCCTGCCCCATCGGGATCCGGCCGCGACGGGCCGAGGCGCAGCACCGCGCACAGGTGGCGGCCCGCGCAACCCCGCCAACACGGCCAAAACACCCCACAACCACCAACAGGTCACACCCGGCGGCCCTTCGCCGGGTAGAGCCTGGCGTGCAGTACCCGGTCCTCCCACCACGGGTCATCCGGGGCGGAGACCAGCGCGGCCACCCGCTCCCGCTTCGTCGGGGCGGGCAGCACCAGCGGGCCCAAGTCCTTCTCGGCACGGTCCCGCTCGCACTGCGGGCACTCCAGCCGGTCGGGGCCGGCCTTCTCGGTCAGCTCCAGCAGCGAGCCCTCCTGGCCGCCGATGGAGCCCCGGCACGTCCAGCACGGGCGCAGCGCGGCGTTGGCCGTGCGGGCGGCCTCCAGTTGTTCTTCGGCCTCCCGTTCCAGTCGCTCCTCGCGGTCCTGGTGGCAGGGCCAGCAGCGGCCACCCGGGCGGCGGGTCCACTCGACCTGTCCCTGGCGGCCGTACTCCCAGGTGCTCTCCTCCTCGGGAACCTCGCCGCAGTCGATGCAGACCAGGGAGTCCATCAGCTCCTGGTGGGCCTTGTGCTCCTCGTCCTCGCGGGCGGCTTGGCGCTGGTCGCAGGCGGCCCGGTTGTTCGGGTTCTCCAGCGCCTCGATGAGGGAGTGCCGGCCCGGGCGGCCGAAGCGCCACCACACCGGCCCGAGCGGCCCGTGCTCGGCCAGCAGTTCCAGCGTGGTCGCGACGATGGGCACGGCGTCGTCGTACTCGCGCCAGCCGTCGTCGTTGTAGTCGCGGACCTCCCTGCACCACCGGCCGCGCCAGCAGTCGGCGGATCGGCTTCCGCGAGGGCCTCGCGGCCGCGGTCAACGCCCACGCCCGGGAGCACCAGCTGCTCACCCCGTCCGACCCCGACTTCACCCCCGCCCAGCTCAGCGCGGGCCTGACGGCAGTCGTGTCGGTGAAGCTCGACCACCCCACGTTCGAGGGCGCCTGTCGCGACCGACTGGGCAACGAACCCGTCCGCGCCTGCGTCGCCGAGGCCGTCCGAGAACACCTGACCGCCTGGCTCCGCACCCACCTGGCACAGGCGACGGCCGTCCTCACCCGGATCTCGACGACCACCCGCCGCTGACAGCACAGGTGGGGGCAGAACTCCTCCTCCGCCCGGTGCTTCACCGCCTGGCGCAGCTCACAGCCGGCGGGCCATCGGGACCCGCGGGCGTGGCGGCGTACGGCCCTGGGAGGCACCATCCAGGAGGGCCGCGAGCAGGCCGATCGTCCGCTGGGTGGTCTTGTCCGGGACGAACCGGTGGTCCATGCTCAGCGGGCCGTCTGCGTACCAGTCCGGCAACGCCAGGAGCCGTGTCTGGACGGTGCGCAGCCCCGTGCCGGGGCGGAAGGCCGGGTCGGCTTCGCCGCCGGTGCGGATGGCGACCGCACTTGCGTCCGGGCACGCCTTCCCGGCCCGCGAACGGCCGCGGCCTACCGTGGCAACCATGACGACCCTACTCAGCGTGCTGGACAGCACCTGGTCGGCACTCGCCGCAGGTCCGCCGCCCCAGCCCCGCCATCAAGGGGCCGCAGCGGGCAGCCAATGGACGGTCTTCGTGGGGAGCCTCCTCGGCCTCGTCGGGGTGGTGATCGGTGCCGGGATTGGTTTGTGGGCCGCCAAGACGACAGCACGGCAGCAACGCAAGAGCGCCCGGCACGAACTGCGCCAACAACGGGTCCGATTGCTCAACGAGCGGTTCGCCACCGCATCCGAACTCCTCGGTCACACGGAGCCAGCCCACCGGCTCGCCGGCGTTCACGCGATGGCCGGACTGGCCGACGACTGGCATGAACGGCGGCAGACCTGCATTGACGTGCTCTGCGCTCAACTGCGCATGCCGTACCCGACTGAGCCAGGCGCGAAGGCGCCGGCCAAGAAGCACTTGGCCTGGCGGGCCGACCGCGAGGTCCGCCACACCGTGCTCCGTGTCATCTGCGACCACCTCCAAGAGGAGGTCAGCGAGTCCGCAACCTCCTGGACCGGACACGCCTTCGACTTCACCGGCGCCGTATTCGACGGCGGTGCCTTCACCGGCGCGTGCTTCACCGGCAGCACCGTGGACTTCTCCAACTCCGAGTTCAGCAGCGGCACGGTGGACTTCTCCAACATCAAGGTCAGCGGCGGCAGGCTGGACTTCTCTGGTGCGCAGTTCCTCGGCGGCACGGTGAACTTTCATAGTGCGACCTTCTCCGACGGAGGAGTGTCCTTTTCCGACGCGAGATTCTCCGGTGCCTCGGTGGACTTCACCCGTGCAAAGTTCGTCGGAGGCCTAATGACCTTCCTCCACGCGGAGTTCTACGACGGCAGGGTGGCGTTCGACATGGCCGAGTTCGCCGACGGCACGGTGAGCTTCGTCGAAGCGAGGTTCACCGGTGGCAAGGTGGCCTTCACCGGAGCGAGGTTCACCGGCTGCAGGGTGGAGGCCTATGAAGCCGAGTTCTCGGACAGCCCAGTGATCTTCGACTACGCGGAGTTCATCGACGGCAGTGTGAACCTTCGCGGTGCGAGACTCAGGGGTGGCAGTGTGGAGTTCCACATGGCGCACTTCGCCGGCTGCACCGTGGACTTCCGCCACATGAGCCTCACCGGCGGACGAATCATCATGTGGGCGGTCGCGCAGTGGACACATCCGCCCCTCTTCGATGACGGCGTTCTGGAGGCACCGCCCACCGACCTCCAGCTCCCGATCGAGCCGCAGCCGCAGCCGCAGCCGCCCGAAGCTGATGGACTCGCTGGCGCTTGATCGGGCCGGGACGGCGGGGTGAACCGGACGGGTCAGCCGGTGACGGTCTCGGCGTGCCGATAGAGCGCGTCCAGGAGCGCGGTCTGGTGGTTAGTCAGCTTGCCGTCGGCGCGGGCCTTGTCCTGCTTGCGCAGCCACGTGCCGGGACGGAAGGCCGGGTCGTCGCCGAGGCCGGTGCGGTTCGCCGGGCCGTCGAGGGTTCCGCCGGCGGCGAGGTAGGCGAGCAGGCGGCGGTAGGAGCGGTTCCAGTCCGGCTCCAGCCGCCACAGCTCGTCCAGGGCGTCGAGCTTGGCGACCTGGTCGGTGGTGAGGTTGTCGGCCTTGCGCTGGCGGCGCATCCACGCGCCCACCGCGTAGTCATCCAGCTTCGCGGTCGCGGGGATCGCCAGGTGGCCGTGCTGGTGGTGGAACGCGGCGGCGTAGGCGGCCCCGCGCTCCCAGGCGTTGGCGTTCTTCGACCAGATCATCCCGAGGGCGTCCAACTCGCTGACCCGGGCGGCGTCGAGCAGGCCCTGGCCGTAGAGGTGGCGCTGGCGGGTGAGCCAGGAGATCAGCTCGGCATGCTTGGTCTTGTCGGTGAGGTCGAGGTGGCCGTGCTGAAGGTGGAACACGGCGGCGACCGCGTGCATCCGCTGCCACTCGACCGCACGCGGGTTGAACGCCCGCAGCTTGACGGTCTGGAGGATCCTCGCCGCGTGCTGCTTCGCGTTGATCCGCAGCCACTCGATCGGCGACTCAACCGGGGCCGGCTGCTGCTCGCCCTCGGCGGCCTCGCTCTCGGCCAGCTTGGCTGCGGTGGTGTGCGCGGTGCCCTGCGAGCGGCCGGCGCGCAGCTCGGTGATCCGGCCGGCTCCCCGCCGCTCCCGCGCATCGCCGCGGCCACGCCCGCCGAGGTCGCCGGCCTCGCCACGGCGGCCGACCCGCCCCCGCGCATGCTGGTCGCCCTGCGCGGCGACCTGGCGGACGCGATCCGCGACACGCTCGCCCGCGACTGCGACGCGAAGGCCCTCAAGGCGATCGCCCCGCACCCGGGTCTCACCGAGGCACGACTGCTCGCCGTGATCGACCGCCACGGTCCCCGCGTGGCTGCGAAGGCCGCCACGAACCCTGACGCGACTGCGATCGTCCTGGAGCGACTGACCCGTCAGCCCGCTTGCGCGCGCAAGGCCTTCCGCGAGATCGCCCAACCCGGCGGCGGACCTCGAGGCTACGCCGACCGCGCCCGCACGCTCGGCTACGCGGTGGCGGACGTATGAACGAGGGATCGGGCGTGCCGGACAGGCTCAGGCCGCGGGCGTGGCCGACTGCTGGACGGGGCAGAACAAACGTCCCTCACACTCCCCCACCCCTGGATAATCCCCCTCCGGACACACGGAGACAGAACCCAGGTCGGTGACGATGCTCGGTTCCAAGCCTGACAGCGGCCACCGGGAATGGCCCACGGACGGCCAGTTACGGGTGTAACCGGCGGTGACCGCTGTGGGCTCGACGCATTGGCCTGGTCGGAGCCTTGTCCTCCCTATTGTGGTGCCAGCCAGGTCGCGATCTCGTCGACCACCGAAGGGGCGACATGTCCTGGCCGGGCGTACTCGGCTGGGGTGGGATGGCCGCTGCCGGCGAAGAAGAGGTGGTTGGCGTCCTGGTGGATCCGGATCGTCACCCCGGGCCGGTGTGCCAGGGCGCGCTGCCAGAGTGCCAGGTCGTCGGCGACGGTCACCTGGTAGTCCCGTCCGCCCTGCAGGATCAGCATCGGGCAGGCCAGCGCGGCCGCCGTGGCCGCCGGGTCGTAGGCACGCAGGTCGAGCCAGTAGGCGGCGGAGAACCCCAGGGGCAACAGGTCCGGCGGTGTCTCGGGCGTGAGTTCGGGGCCTGCCACCAGCGCGGCCTGCCGGGCGAGCGCGGCCACCGCCTCGTCGGTACTCGGGCCGGGGGCGAGGGCCGCGAGGTGGCGGGCCACCCGGACGGCCGCCTGGTGCATCGGCTGCGCGTCCGCAGCGAGCAGCACCAGGCCCGCGACCGACGGATCGGCGGCGGCGATCCGAGGCGCCGCTTTACCGCCCATGCTGTGGCCGAGCAGATGGATCCGGTCCGAGGCCACCTCGGGTTGCTGCAGGAGCAGTTGGACGGCGGCGAGGGCGGGCGGCAGGTACTCGTCGGCCATGGTGAAGCCGGAGGGCAAGTGGCCGGGATGTGCGAAGGTCGGCTTGTCGAAGCGCAGCACGGCCACCTGGCGGGAGGCGAGTCCCCAGGCGATGTCCTTCAGCGGCTTGTTGGGGCCGCTGGTCTCATCCCGGTCGAACGGCCCTCCACCGGCGAGCAGGACCACGGCGGGCCGCGGTCCGGGACCGTCGGGCAGGGTGAGTGTGCCGGGCACGGCGAGTGGCCCGGTTCCGAGCAGGACTTCCCGCTCGGTGAACCGGTCCTCGTGCGCGTAGTGCGGTGGTTGCCATACGGCGCCATCGTGCGGATCGAGGCGCAGCCCGTGCAGCAGGCCGTCGCCGCCGACCGAGGTGACCACGGCGAAGCCTCCGTCGGCGCAGGTGACCGCGATGCGCACGCGGATCGGGTCGGTTTCGCCGGCCTGGATCTGTGGCTCCCGGACCGCCTTGATCCCGCCGTGGCCGGCGGCCTCGGTGGCCCAGGCCAGTCGCAGTGCCTCAGCGGAGACCATGGCCCGCAGCGGGGGCGCGAAGAGCTCCGCGATCTTGTCGAAACGCTCTGCCCGCAGCAGCGCGGCGAAGCCCCGCGCCACCTCCGGTACCCCACCCTCATCCATTCGCATGATTGAGAACAGTAGCAGTTATGAGAAGGTTCGGGTATGGACTCCCTGAAACTGCTCGCCCACCCCATCCGGCTGCGGATCGTGCATGCGATGGGCGGTGGAAGACTGCTGACCACCGCACAGTTGTGCGCGCGCATCCCGGAAGCCTCCAAGGCCACCGTCTACCGCCACATCGATCTACTGGTGAGCGGCGGAATCCTGGAGGTCGCCGAGGAGCACCGGGTGCGTGGGGCGGTGGAACGGCACTACCGGCTGCGTCCGGACCGGGCCGTCGTCGGGGCCGAGGCGGTCCGCACGCTCACCCCGGAGGACCATCGGCAGGCATTCACCACGGCGATGACCGCCCTGCTCGCGGAGTTCAACGCCTATCTCGACCGTGAGGAGGCGGACCCCGTGGCCGACCAGGTGGGCTACCGGCAGCACTCCCTCTGGCTCAGCCCGACGGAACTGACGGAGCTGATCGGCGAGCTACGCGCGGCCATCGTGCCGAGGCTGGCCAACTCGCCCAGCCTCGAACGGGCGCAATACCTGCTCAGCCCGATCCACTTCCCGGTGGAAGGCCCGCAGGAAACCGAGCAGCCGACGACCGAAACCGGGTAACCACCTCGTTGACGACTACGCGTTGCGACATCCGCGGCCGGATAACTCCCCGCCGACCGGCCGTGAGCGGGGAATCCGAGCCGGCCGCCGACACCGGCGCTCCTGCCGGGTTGTCCTTGCTGCGTGAGAGGCTGCCGGCGACATCAAGAGCTGGATCGGAGAGCTGGCGGGATGGGTTTCGAGGGCGAAGTCTGGCGGCTGATGCGGCAGGAGGATCTGCTCGGCGAGATCGTGATCGACGAAGCCGACTTTCCGTGGCTGAACGGGCGCTTCGTTCCAACGCCGGCGTTCGAAGAGGTGAAGCCGTGGTTCGACGATTCGCTGGCTCTGCTGGAGACGGAGGAGTACGGGCGGTTCGAAGCCTCCTACGACCGGATCGCCGGCGCCTTGTCGCTGGTGGCCCCGGCGGGTCCGGTCGCAGAGTTCCTCCTGCATATCAGTGACGGTCGCGCTTGGTTCAGGTGGAGTGACGAACCGTTCGGCGACGGCTGAGCCCGCCAGGCCCCGGGGAATTGCGGGTGGTGGCGTGCCGGGGGCGAACGGGCGCCGGGGGCTTTGCGTCGAGAACGTGGTGCAGCGTTCAACGACCCGAACGGTGGTCAGGAAACGAACCGCCCGGGGCAGCCTACGGCCGGCCGGCCCGGGCGCCGGTCGGCGCCCGGCGGTCCGTCAGGACCAGTCCCACTGCGGCTCGCCGGTGAAGCGCTTGCTCTCCTTGTCGATGTTGCCGGTCTGGTACTTGTTCTTGTCGGGGAGGGCGAAGACGTACTCGTGCAGGTCGGCCGCCGCGCTCTCCATCTTCTCCGGGACGCTGTGGTATCCGAGCGCGTAGAAGTTCTTGGACGGGTTCCAGGCGTTGTAGCAGCGGATGGCGTTGTTCTTCTTCTTCATGTGCTCGTCGGGGATGTCCAGCACGTAGGCGGCGCCCCTGCGGCGGTAGCTCTCCGGGTAGTCGTAGGCGTAGACGAAGTTGAAGCGCACGTCGGTGAGCACGCCGTCCCACGCCAGAGCCACGGCCGCGTCGGTGATCGCCTTGTGGGTCCGGGTGACCTCCAGCCAGCCCGCGGTGAACTTGTGCGAGGCGCCCGGGTACTGGTCCGCGAGGGACGCGATCTTCGACTTGACCGTCTTGGTGAGCTTCTTGAAGGCGTCGTCGCCGTCGTACGCGGTGTCGGGGATCTTCCAGTTGATCACCTTGTCGACGCCGAGGGCCTTCGCCGAGGCCATGAACTCGGCGGTCCGGGCGGGCACGACCATGCTGTCACCGTCGGTCGGCCATTCCACCCCGTGGGGGCCGTGGGCCGCGCACCGGCCCGAGGGGCGCAGCCTGCACGACCAGTCGACCTTCTTCCACTCCCCCGTCTTCTCGTCCTTCTGCCACGCCCACTCGTTCATGATGGCCGCCAGCTGGTCGTTCTCACCCCGTGTCACCAACACCAGGTACACGGGCCGTCCGGCCGCCTTGTGCTCCAGGATCGATCCGGCCAGGCCCAGCGCCTCGTCGTCCTGGTGCGGCGAGTAGAAGATCGCCGGGGCGGACGCGGCCGAGGCCTTGCCCCCCATCAGGCCGGTGCCCAGAAGCGTCGCCCCGGCCATCGCGCCCGCCGTCAGCAAGCGCCGCCGGGACAGGCCCGCGGGTGCGAGGTCCGCCGGCGCGGCCTCCGGCCCGCTCCACCGGGCGGGCCCGAACCCCGGCCCGCCGTCGCCGGTGGAAGCGGAGAGATCGAGACGGTGGCGGAAATGGCGATCGGCCATGGGCAGGCTCCTCGGGCAGCGGCGCCACGGGTGCGGCGCGGGAAACGGGCGTTGACGGTGACGGTGGACGAACCACCAGGTCACATCCACGACACTACGGAGCGCACCCGTCACCGGTCGTCACTCATCGGAACGGGGACCGCACTCCCGCCCCCGCCCCGGCCCGGGACCGTGCTCCCGGGTCCCGGCCCGCCCATCGGCGGTGGCAGCGCCGGCGGGGGTGGCAGCGCCGGCGGTGGCGCACCGTACCAGCTCGACGGCCGGCGGCGACAATGACACGGGCTGCCGGCCCGCTTCGTCGCACAGGAGCCCGTCTGAACGGTGGGCCGCGGTGCGCGGCCCACCGGCCCGGGGTGACCGTGGTCAGGAGCCGCGCTGCCAGGTGCTCAGCGAGAGCTTGACCTCGCCGGTCTGCAGGTCGGCGGTCTCGATGACGGCGATCCCGATGCTGTTGGTGCCGCGGGCGCGTATGCACAGCAGCCTGCCGCCGCTGACCTCCCCGAAGCCGACGTGGGCCTCGGGCCTGGTGTTGATCGCGGTGTTGCACTGGGCCGGGGTGGACGACGGGTCGGTCAGCACGGCGAAGTCGGAGAGGTCGTAGCCGGCCGCGCTGAAGGAGTCGGCCGAGGCACTGCCGGCGGGGCTCTCGTGCGTCAGGGCGAGCGCCCACTTGGGGGTGGTGACGGCGGGGGCCGTCTTGCCGCCGACCAGGTCCACCTGGTACGCCTGGGTGGCGAACCGGATTGCCGGGATGCTCAGTTCGACCTTGCTCACCAGCGGGGTGTAGCTCCCCCCGGCGGTCGGCGCGCTGCCGCCCGCAGGCGCCGCCGCGCCGGGGCCCGCCGCTGCGGTGGCGACGGCCGCGGGCGTGCCGTCGGGCGCCGCGGGCGTGCCGGCGGGCGCGGCCGGGGACTGCGCGGCGGCGCTGCCGGCGGCCGGGGCCTGGGCGGTGGCGGCCGGCTTGTCGTTGTGGGTGAGCACCACCCCGGCCACTGTGCCGCCGAGCGCCACGACCACGGCGACGGCCAGCAGGGCCTTCCAGGAGACGCCTCCCGTCCTGGCCTGCGCCACCGCGGGGGCCGGCGCGGCCCCGCCGACCGGGACGGCCTGCTCCGGCTGCCGCGCCCGCGTGGTGGGCAGCTCGCCGAAAGCCGGCGGCGGGACGGCTGCCGACGGCGGCTCGGGGAGGGTGGGCGGGAGCCCCGCGTCCAGCACGGTGGGGGTCGGCGGCGTCCTGGGCAGGTCGGAGCGCCGGGTGATCTCGGAGGACACCGGCGCGGGGAGCCAGTCGTCGGCGAACCGCAGCTGCCCGCCGACCTCGGGGTGGTTGCGGGCGGCCTCGATGACCTCGGCCGGCGTGGGACGGTCCTCGGGCGACTTGGCCAGGCAGCGCTCCAGCAGCGCGCGCAGCTCGGCGGGCACCGCGTCCAGCGCCGGCGGCTCGTGCACCACGCGGTAGAGCACCGCGGTGTCCGGCCCCTCGCCGAACGGCTGCACGCCGCCGGCCACGTAGGCGGCCAGCGCGCCCAGCGCGAAGACGTCGGTGGCGGGGGTGACCGCCGCGCCCTGGGCCTGCTCGGGCGACATGAACGCGGGCGAGCCGATCCGCAGGCCGGTGCCGGTCAGCACGGTGGCGTCGGCGGCCCGGGCGATGCCGAAGTCGATCACCCGCGGGCCGTCGGCGGCGACCAGGACGTTGGCGGGCTTCAGGTCGCGGTGCACCACGTCGACGCCGTGGATCGCCTGCAGCGCCTCGGCGATGCCGCCCATCAGCAGCAGCACGGTGCGCACCGGCAGCGCGCCGTGCTCGCGCACCACCTGCTGCAGGGAGGGGCCCGGCACGTACGCGGTGACCAGCCAGGGGGTGTCGGCCTCGGTGCCGGCGTCGATCACCTGCGCGGTGTAGAGACCGTGGATCCGCTGGGCGTTGGTCACCTCCTGGGTGAAGCGGCGGTGGAACTCCGGGTCCTCGGCGAACTCGGGGCGGACCACCTTGAGCGCCACCGGGCGGCCGCCGGGGGTGTAGGAGAGGTAGACCCGGCCCATCCCGCCGGCCCCGAGCCGCGCGTACAGCCGGTAGCCGGCGACTTGGGCCGGGTCGTCCGCCTGGAGGGGCTGGAAGGCGGGCGGCGGCGATGCGACGTGGTGCAGATCGTCTGCAGGCATGAGCGGAGAAGATCCTTACTGTGTGTCAACTACCGTGATTCAAAGTCGAATTGGCTGAACAGCCGCGACGCCGGGGCCGGGCACCGCGCCCTGGGCGGCCCGCGCAGAGGAGACTACAGTTTTGTTCAACAATCCTACAAGGGCGAAGTAGGGTCGTCCTCAACGGATTTGAACGCGGGTCGCCCGACAGCTCGGAGAGAAGACACCATGGCCGGAAGCAACAAGACCCCCACCCCCGACTTCGGCGCCCTGGCGGCGGACCGGGGCCGGCCGGCCCAGGCCGGGGCCGGGGCCGCCCAGCGGCTGGCGGACGAGCGCCTGGTGGCGCACGGGAGGAACCGCGGGGTCTTCGTCCGCGTCCTGACGCCGGCCGACGTCAGGACGTACTGCTTCCTCGGGCTGGGCTCCGTGATCTGACGAAAGAACCGACGCCGACCACGACCCGCCCGGCGGACCCGTGACCAGGCCTGCCCCTCGCGTGGGCGAACGGGGGCACCGGGCCCGGCTTCACTGCGGTTCCGGGCCTGACCGAGGGTCCTTCCGGAAGACGAGTTCCGGGTAGTGCGCGGTAGGCCCGTTGAGGACAGGTGCTCTGTGGCCGCGTAGATGCAGGCCGAAGAAGGCCGCGAGGACGTCCCGCTGCACGGACAGCGAGCGGCTCCACTGCAACGGGCCGATGAAGGAGGCGAGTTGTTCCGGGGTCCCGCCGAGCCGCGCCACGGCCTGAGGGAGCAGCGCCTCGTAGTCGGTGAAGGAGAAGTGCTCGGACCCGGCCAGTCGCACGAAGCGGCGCCAGCCCCGCAGATGAGGCCAGGTGTCCAGCCATGTCGGGTCGTCGGGCCGATCCGCCCCCACCAGCAACAAAGGCCTGTCGACGCCACGCGTGACGACCTCGCCCGACAGGGCCCCGTCGAGGTTCGCTCCGGCGGTGATCGGCAGTCCTGCGCACATGGCCTCGGCCGTGGTGGCGCCGCCCAGCGAATGGCCGAACATCGCCGTACGCGACAGGTCCATGATGTCCGGCAGCCCGACAGGGAGGTCGGGTGTTCCGTGCCGGAGCGCACGGTCCAGCTCCTTCAGGGTGTACCGGACGTCGTCGACCCGCACCCGGACGGCCTTGCCGACGATGCGTGCCTCCTCGGCGGGCGGCAGGGTCGGGGACAGCTCAGGCATTCCGTACGTCTCGACGCGGCCGTCGGGGAACTCGACCTGCCCGGCGTCGTAGGTGTGATCGATGGTGACGACCACATAGCCGTGGCTGGCGAGGTCCTCGACGAGGGCCAGGCCGGAGCTGCGGTGTTGCCCGTGGCCGTGTGAGTAGAGGATCACCGGCCTGGGCCCGCCGGCCGTCTGCGCGGGCGCGTCCGGTCCGGCGTGCGAGTCGGGGAGCGTGACGTACCCGGTGGGCAGGAGACCGGAACTCTGGAAGTGTCGGGCCGCCGCCGGTGTCATCCAGGGGGCACGAAGACGACCCGTCACCCGTGCCGCGGGATACCAGATCTGGATCATGAATTCCCGCGCCGGCTTGGCCGGTACCCATGGGTCTCGCCGGGAACGATCCACGAGCCGCAGGGAGCGCGTGCCGATCGCGTGTCTGCCGGTCGGCATGGGCAGTGCGAGGCGTAGAGGCGGGGCCTGTTCCCCTGGGACGGACGCGGCCGAACGCCGCACGGGAGAGGCAGTGGCCGGGGATGTTCCCGCCGCGGTGAGGGCAACCGCCAAGGTACCGCCGACGGTCATCAGCTTGCGTCGCGTCCACGGTTGCCGGGTCAGTGCTGTCCGGGCTGCCGTTCCGTCGGACCGGCGCGACGGCGCATTCGTGGGGTGCCTCCCATGGCACCGGTGCTGAGTGGTCATGATCCGAGTATCGAAGTCGACTCGCCCCTTCACCGATGACGGCTGTCACCACTGTGACTGACAAATGTCACCTAGGTCTGCTTCATCATGACGGCCTGTCGATAAGAGGCCGCGCGGATAGGTGACCGGCCGTCGGGTTGTCGAGATCCGGGCCCATGCGGTTGGTCGGCTTCCGCCCCCGCAGCCAGGCTCAGCCGGCCAGGACCGCCGAGGTGGTGATCCGCCAGCCTTCGGCCGTGCGGGCGAGGAAGTAGAACACGCGGGGGCGCTGGAACTCGGCGCCCGAGCGGTCGTAGCGGGCCCAGCTCACCTCGATGGTGACCGCTCGCTCGTTCAGCACCCGGACGGTCGGGTCCAGTGCCTGGCTGCCGCCGTAGTCGAGGTCGCGCAGGGCGGCCAGCTCGTGGGCGAGCCCGGCGGTCAGCTGCTCGGCCGAGGTGAGGACCGTGTGTGCGCTGCCGGTGGCCACGGTCAGGGGTACTGCGAAGTACTCCAGCAGCGGCGCCGGGTCGGTGCCGCCGGCTGCGGCGAGTTCGATGAAGGTGGCCGCGTAGCGGTCGAACGAATGCTTCGCGTCCGTTTCGGCACGCGACAGGTCCGCGGTGGACATGGGTGGTCTTCTCCTTCCGGGGTTGTTTCAGCGGACCCAGGCGCTGGTGAGGGCCTGGACCGCGGAGCCGTCGAGGTCGGCGAGCGTGGTGGCGACGAAGTCACGGGCCCACGCGGAGGTCTGGAGCCGGAAGGCCGGGCGGTCGGCGGCCAGGGCCTCGACGATCGGGGCGGCGGCCTCGGCCGAGGTCTGGGCGTCGGCGAGGAAAACGTCCCGGACGGCTTCGAAGTACGCCTCGAGAGCCGGGGCGTAGGGCCCGGCCGCGGCGACCGCGGCGGGGCGGTCCAGGTTCTGGTTGGCGACGAACTCGCTCACGACCGGGCCCGGTTCGACCACGGTGACGTCGACGCCGACCGTCGCGGCGACGGGGGCGAGGGACTCCATGAAGCCCTCGACGGCGAACTTGGCGGCGCAGTAGGCGTCGTTGAAGGGCTGGCCGACGGCGCCGCCGATGCTGGTGACGGTGATGACCCGGCCTCGGCTGGCGCGCAGGTGGGGCAGGGCGGCGCGGGTGGCGGCGACCACGCCGAAGAAGTTGACCTCCATGGCGGCGCGGACGTCGTCCAGGCTCATCAGTTCGATGGTGCCGGTCTTCGCGGCGCCGGCGTTGTTGACCAGCGCGTCGAGGCGGCCGTGTTCGGCGATGACCTCGTCCAGGCAGGCGGCGATGCCGGCGGCGTCGGTCACGTCCAGGCGCTTGACCTGGATGCGGTCGGCCACGCCCGCCTCGGCGGCGACCTCGAGCAGCGCCTCGGCCTTGCCCGTGTCACGCATGGTCGCGATGGTCGTCCAGCCGGCCCGTGCGGCGCCGACGGCGGCGGCCAGGCCGATCCCGGAGGACGTGCCGGTGATCAGGACGGTCTTCGCAGAAGTCATGAGGGTCTTCCTTGCCTGTGGAGCGTACGGGCGGCAACCCGAAAACGGGGAACTCCCCGATTAGCCTCGACCGTAACCGGAGAACTCCCCGGTTGTCCAAGTAGACTGGTCCCCCGACGAAGGGACCAGCCTTGACCACCCAGCCGAGCGTGTTGCGCGCCGATGCCCGCCGCAACCGCGAACGCATCCTCGAAGCGGCCGTGCGCGCCTTCTCCGAGAAGGGCGCGGACGTTGCGATCGACACGATCGCCAAGGCCGCGGGCGTCGGCTCGGCCACGCTCTACCGCCACTTCCCCACCCGCGAGGCGCTGGTCGAGGCCGCCTACCGCAACGAGCTGGCCCGGGTCTGCGACAGCGCCACCGAGCTCCTGGCCGACAACACCCCGGACCGGGCACTGCGCCTGTGGATGGACCGGTTCATCGACTACCTCGCGGCCAAGCACGGCATGGCAGACGCCCTGCGCGCCGCGGTGGCATCGGGCGCGGACCCCTTCGCGGAGAGCCTCGACAGGCTCGGCACCGCAGTCGGCACCCTGCTGCACGCCGGCGCCGAAGCCGGTCTCCTGCGCTCGGACGTCGACCCCCTCGACATCGGCTTCAGCCTCGCCGGCATCGCGCTGGTCACCAGCGCCCCCGACCAGCGGGAGCGGGCCGGCCGCCTCCTCGACCTGCTCCTCGACGGCCTCCGCCACGGAGCATCCGGACCGACATCGGGCTCGTGACGGGGCGGGTCGGCGCGCGCGACCGCCGACGGCGTACCGGCAGGCATTCGCCGGTGTCCAGGTGGCGGCCGGTCAGGTCCGCAGTGGCCAGGACGGCTTCGTTCAATCGACGCGGTGGCCGCCCAGGACACCATCACGCCGGCCCGTTCGGCGATCCGCGGGCTGCTGCGAGGCCGCCCGTCTTCGTGGCGGTGCTGCTCCAGGGGTTCCTCGCGACGCGGTAACACCCGAGGGGTAGCGTGAAACGTGCGGCCCCGGCAGGCCTGGTCACAGTCGTCGAGATTCCCCAGAGGAAAGATCCATGGACACGACGCAGAAGCCGCCGACCGAACCGATCATCGTGGCGCACGGGCGGCTGTCGGAGTCGCTGCCGATGGATGACAGGCAGGACTTCGCCGACGCGCACCGGGGATTCCTCGGCGCACTGGAGCCGGCGACCGTGAAGGACGCCGCGGGCCGAGTGGTCTGGGACAACGACTCCTACACGTTCCTCGGCGGTGACGCTCCGGCAACGGTGAACCCCAGCCTGTGGCGCCAGTCGACGCTGACGGCCGTCCACGGCCTCTTCGAGGTCGTGGACGGGATCTACCAGGTCCGAGGCCTGGATCTGTCCAACGTGAGCTTCGTCGAGGGAGAGCACGGCGTCATCGTGATCGACCCGCTGATCTCCGTGGAGACGGCCGGCGCCGCGCTCGGCCTGTACCGCCGCCACCGCGGCGACCGTCCGGTGACCGGGGTGGTCTACACCCACAGCCACGCCGACCACTTCGGTGGCGTCCGCGGGGTCGTACAGCAGAGCGACGTCGACGCCGGCCGCGTGCCGATCGTGGCGCCGGAGAGGTTCATCGAGCACGCGGTGAGCGAGAACGTCTTCGCCGGCACCGCGATGGCCCGCCGGGCCGGGTACATGTACGGAGCCGCACTCCCGCGCGGGCCGCAGGGACAGGTCGGGACAGGACTCGGCCAGACCACGTCCACCGGCACCTTCACCGTCATCCCACCGACGCTCTCCGTCTCGGCGACCGGACAGGAGGAGGTCGTCGACGGCGTACGGATGGTGTTCCAGATGGCGCCGGACAGCGAAGCCCCTGCCGAGATGCACGTCTACTTCCCGGATCGGCGTGCGCTGTGCACCGCCGAGAACGCGACCCACGTGCTGCACAACATCCTCACCATCCGCGGCGCCCTGGTCCGCGACCCGCACCGCTGGGCCGGCTACCTGACCGAGGCGATCGACCTGTTCGGCGCGGACCTCGACGTCGTGTTCGCCTCCCACCACTGGCCGACCTGGGGACGCGAGCGGGCCGTGGAATTCCTGGCGCTGCAACGTGACCTCTACGCCTACCTGCACGACCAGACACTGAGGATGCTCAACCAGGGGATGACCGGTCCCGAGATCGCCGAGGTCATCGAGCTGCCACCGGCACTGCAGGACGCCTGGCACGCCCACGGGTACTACGGGTCGGTCAGCCACAACGTGAAGGCGATCTACCAGCGCTACATGGGCTGGTACGACGGCAACCCCGCCCACCTGTGGACGCACCCGCCGGTCGAGGCGGCCCACCGGTACCTGGACTACATGGGCGGCGCCGACGCGGTCGTGGCCAAAGCGAGGACGTCGTACGACGCCGGCGACTTCCGCTGGGTCGCCGAGGTGCTCAACCACGTGGTGTTCGCCCAGCCGGACCACGAGGCCGCGCGGGAACTGCTCGCCGACACCTACGAACAACTCGGCTACGGCGCGGAGAACGGCACCTGGCGCTGCGCCTACCTCTCCGGAGCGTACGAGCTGCGCCACGGCGGCTTCGGCACCCCCGTGTCGCCCGTCACGCCCGATGTACTCGCCCAGCTCACACCGGAACAGCTGCTCGACGCCCTCGCGGTCCGCGTGAACAGCCGGCAGTGCTGGCGCGAACACCTCGCACTCGACCTCGACCTGACCGACATCGGCACCCGCTACCGCCTGGTGCTGCGCAACGGAGTGCTGACCTACACCGCCGCCGCGCAGACGGCCCCTGCCGACGCCGTGCTCCACCTGCCGGCCACAGCGCTACCCGCCGTCGCGACCGGCGGAGCGGATCCCGGCGCCCTCGCCGCCGCCGGCGTCACCATCGACGGCGACCGGACCGCGATCGGACGTCTGCTCGCGTTCCTCGACGCTCCCGTCCCGGACTTCGCCATCGTCACGCCTTGACCACTGGCGGTGCGCGGTGGAATCAGGAGCAACAGAACCCTGTGCACCGGAGAAGGTCTGTTCCAACTGGCCAGCACCTGTGGAAGCCTCTTCGGTTCGGGTCCCCGGCTTCCCACCGCGGCCGGGCCGGTCAGCGCTTCCCAGGCCCGCCGGGCGTCCAGCGGCGGACCGCGGCGAGCGGGCCATGGCCGTCTGCTACGCCCTCACGGTGAGAACTCACACCGGTACCGGCTCCGCCGTGGATCTCCGGGCGGGTTCAGGATGCCGACGAGACGTGGGACAGGGCCTCCTGCGCTGCCCGGGTGCCGGGGTGGCCGTCTCCGAAGTGTTCGCGCCAGTCGGCGGCGTTGGCGGCGAGCCGCTCCAGTGCGTCGGCGGTCCGGCCCTGCGCGGCGAGGACCCGGCCGTGCAGGGTGCCGGCCTCCAACGCGCGGTGGTGGTACGGGCCGAGGATACGGCCGCAGACGGCCACGGCCTCGCGGACGGTGCCTCCGGCGTCCTGGCCCAGGCCGAGCAACGCGGTCGCCGTGACGAGGCGCAGTGCCGCCGCGAGCTCTTCTTCGGTGCCCAGGTCCCCCGGGAGGAAGTCGTTGCTCGGCCCGAGCAACGACAGGGCCTCGTCGTACCTGTCCTGCGCGTTCAGGGCCCGGGCCAGGCCCAGCCGGGCCGTCAGGACGAACCGGGCATCCATGCCCTTGGCCGACTCGGCGAACTCCACGGCGGTACGGGCCTCGGCTTCCGCCTCGACGGCCCGGCCGCCCATGGCGAGTGCCAGTACGAGGGCGTTGAGCACCGCGAGCCCCAGGGGCACGCGGTGCTGCGTGGCGGGTGCGATGTCGATCAGTGCCCGGCATTCCTCCTCGGCTTCCTCGTACCGGCCGAGATAGACGAGGATCTGGGCCCGATCGGACCGGGCGTTGAGTGCGCCGATGCTGCGGGGGCCCGAACCGGCTGCCTCGTCTGCGGCGATCGCGCCCAACTCCGTTGCCGCCTCGACGTGGCGGCCCAGGACGTTGAGCACCCGTGCATGGAACATCCTGACGCTGTGGCGAATGGGCTCGTCGTGGTACCGGCCCGCGAGTTCCAGAGCCGCAGCCGCCTCCGTCCGGGCTTCCTCGGCGCGGCCGGTGGCCAGGCAGACCCGGCCGATCAGCAACCGGGCCCGGCACACGATCCCCGGCTGGACCGCCTCGCCGCCGGCCAGCCTCAGGACCTCACGTCCCTCGGTCTCCGCCTCCTCGCCGCGTTGGAGACGGTGCAGCACGTTCGCCCGGACCACCCGGCTCTCCAGGGTGTCCGCGGCGTCGGAGCCGAGCGCGGCCGACCGGATGTCGACCGCCTTGCCGATCAGGGGCTCGGCATCCCGCGCGCGTCCCAGATTCAGGAGGCGAAGCGCGTCCTGGTGCAGGTCCCACGCCTTGCGCGCCCGCCACTTGCGCACGAACCCCATGTCGTCCTCCCCCGTCTCCCCATGTGATCGGCTGATGGTAGCGGGACGTGTGGGGATGGTGTGAGCGGCCCGATGGCGCTCTGCGGTGCGTCACCGTGACCGTGCCCGTGGCCACTGGTGTCGACGCCCGTGCCAAAACGGTGCCGATGCGGGCTTGTTGACGAGGGAGAGGCCGGTCTCCTCGCACCTGCTCGCTCGTCCGGGTGAGTACCTGGCGGTTCGCCGGCGGTCCGACTTCGAGGCGTGGGGCCGCGCACCCGGGCGGCCGGGTGCAGAGGGTCGAGGTGATCGGCGACCTCGACCAGGGCCGGCTGTTCACGCCCGCCACCTGGCCCCGGGGCGCACCCCGCAGCGGTACCCCCGGCCGCTGCCACCCGGACGGCGGAACGCCTCAGTGGAAGGGCTGGGTGTTCTGGGGGCAGGTCGCGCCGTCGGGTGGCGTGGTGCCGTTGTCGAGGTAGGCGGTGAGCAGCGCCTGGGTGCACGAGCTCGGGTTGAAGAGTTCGGTGTGGCCGTAGCCGTTGACGGTGACGAGGTGCGCCCCGGGGAAGAGTTTGGCGACGGCCTGGGCGTCGCTGTAGGGGGTGGCCGGGTCGCCGGTGGTGCCGACCACCACGATGGGCGTGTCGGTCCTGTTCCACGGGCCGAGGTACGAGGAGGCCGCCTTCGCGGGCCAGTTGACGCAGTAGGCGGTCCAGGGCCAGTTCTGGCCGGCGGTCCCGGCCCGCTGGAGCGAGGTCTGCGCCTGGTCGATGGCGGCGCGCGCGGTCGCCGGGTTGGGGCTCTCGCCGCAGATGACCGCGAGTTGCTGTTCCACGCCGTGGTAGGGCTGGGGTGCGGGGCTTGCTGTGGCGCTGGTGCCTGCGCCTGCGGTGGCCTGTGGGCCGGGTGGGGTGCTGCTGGGGGCCGGGCTGGCGGTGCCGGCCTGCCAGAGTGCCTGGAGCTGGGTGGCGAGTCCGCTCCAGCCGGGGAAGGCGCTGAATCCGGGGACGGGTTGGACGACGTAGAGGCTGTTGGCCATCAGGGCGACGAGGTCGCCGGCGGTGACGCCGGGTTGCGAGGGGTCGACCACGAGGGGTTGCTGTCCGGCGCGGGCCAGCAGGGTCTGGAACTTGGCGCTGGTGGCGTCGGGGGTGCCGGCCGAGAACGCGCACTGCTGGGTGGTGCTGTTCCCGCACAGCCGGAGGAAGTCCTTCACCACGGCCGCGGTCGCGAGGTCGGAGCCGGCCCGGACGAAGGTGCTGGGGGGCGAGGTGCTGTCGGTCCAGGCCGTGGGGTCGATGGCTCCGTCGAGGATCATCCGCCGTACGTTCGACGGGAACATGTTGGCGTACGTGGCGCCGAGGAAGGTGCCGTAGGAGGTGCCGTAGTAGAACAGCTTGTCCTCGCCGACGGCTCGGCGCATCAGGTCGAGGTCGCGGGCGTTGTCCGCGGTGGAGACGTGGGCCAGCAGCGCGTCGTCGCGCCCGGCGCAGGCCCGGAAGAGCTGCCCGTAGGCGGACGTCCACTGCTGCTGCTGGGCGCCGGTCAGCGGCGGGAAGGAGACGGGGGCGAGGAGGGAGCCCTCCTGGTCCTCGGTGTCGAAGCACTGGACGGTCGGCGAGCTCAGGCCGCCCATGCCGCGCGGGTCCCAGGACACGATGTCGAACTTGGCGAGCACATCGGTGCCGAAGCCGTTGATTCCGCCGGGGAGGAAGACGGAGCCGAGCCCGCCGGGGCCGCCGGGGTTGTAGAAGAGCGTGCCGAGCGGTGCGGCGGATCCGGTGGCGGGGTGCTTGACCAGGCCGAGCTCGATCGTGCGGCCGGTCGGGTTCGCGTAGTCCAGCGGGGCCTTCATGGTGGCGCACTGGTAGCCGTCGAGGCTCGGGGCTCCCTGCGGTGCGGCGGGGCACCGGCCCCAGTGCAGTCGGGGCGTCTCGGCCGTCGCCGTGGGGGAACCGGTGGCGGGCGGCGCGGGGGTCTGTGCGTGGGCGGCGGTGGAGGGCAGGAGCAGGGTGGCCGCGAGCAGGGCCGCGGCCGATGAGGATCCGAGCGATTTCGGTGCGTTGAGCATGGCTGCCTCCCGACATCGCCGTCGTCGGCGGGGGCGGACGCCTCGATCGCGGGGGTGGACCGCGCCTGCGCGGGGTGGGGTGGGGTGGCGGGGGCGTCCGGCGGACGGCGACGTTCTTCATGCTGACCGCGGGTCCACCGGCCTGCAATCCGGCAGGGCCCGGGGGCGGTTGCCGTCCGGAAGCGGGCCGGTGCGGTCCGTCGTCGGGCGGCCGGTGCGCCCGGCCGGCCCAACTGGCCCTGCCGGGCGCCGTTCAGTGGGTGCGGAGGGTCAACTCCCGCTCGGAGCAGTGTGCTTGAGGCCGAGGTCGGGGCCCCCGGCCCTGGGGAGCAGGCCGGTGAGCAGCCCGTCGACGGTGGCGTCCACGACGGCGGGCACGTCGTCGTCCGCGATCATGCCGCTGTTGAGCAGGACCGCCAGGCCGTGCAGCGTCGCGAACACGAGCCGTCCCGCGGCCCGCTCGTCGGCGGCGGCGAGTTCGCCGCCGCGCAGGGCGGCCGCGACGGCCTCGAAGGGCACCGCGTACGCGGCGTGCGCCGCCGCCCGCGTCGCGTCCGTTCCCTCCCGGTGCTTGCTCGCGAACATCAGCTCCACGATCGGCATCCGCCCCGCGGTGAACGCGATGTAGGTGTGGGCGATCGCCCGGAGCCGGGCCTCGAAGTCGGGGCCGGTGTCGGCCAGCGCGTCGGCGATCCGCTCCGAGAGGTTCTCGAAGCCCCGGACGGCGAGCGCCTCCAGCAGTGCCGCCCGGTCGGCGAAGTGCCGCCGGGGCGCGCCGTGGCTCACGCCGAGGTCACGGGCGAGCGCGCGCAGTGACAGGTCCTCCACGCCCGAGGCGATCACCGAGCGTTCCGCCTGGTCCAGCAGCTCGGTGCGCAGGTTGCCGTGGTGGTAGGTCCGTTCCGACATGCCCGGATGCTAACAAAACGATGATGTTGCCATTGACAACATCGGGGGGCGCTGGCAGCCTGGAGAACATGAGCACCTCGCACAGCAAGTGGACCGCCGCGAACCTCCCCGCCCAGCACGGCCGCACGATCGTCGTCACCGGCGCCACCAGCGGCCTCGGCGCCGTCACCGCCCGCGAACTGGCCCGGGCCGGCGCCCACGTCGTGCTGGCCGTCCGGGACACCCGCCGCGGCGAGGCCCTCGCCCGGAACCTCCCCGGCAGCACCGAGGTGCGGCGGCTTGACCTCGCCGACCTCTCCTCGGTCCGCGGGTTCGCCGCGGACTGGGAGGGCCCGCTCGACGTCCTGGTGAACAACGCCGGCGTCATGGCGATCCCCGAGGCGCGCACCGCCGACGGCTTCGAGATGCAGCTCGGCACCAACCACCTCGGCCCCTTCGCCCTCACCAACCTGCTGCTGCCGCACCTCACCGACCGCGTCGTCACCGTCGCCTCCAACGCCCACCGCAGGCCCGGCGTGGACATCGACTTCGACGACCTCGACGCGCGCCGGCAGTCCAAGCCCTACAGCCCCTGGCGGGCCTACCAGCAGTCCAAGCTGGCCAACCTGCTCTTCACCAGGGAGCTCCAGCGACGGCTCACCGAGGCCGGCTCAGCGCTCACCGCGCACGCCGCCCACCCCGGCTACGCCGCCACCAACCTGCAGAGCGGCACCGCCGGCGCCGGCCAGCGGCTGATGATGGCGATCGCCAACCGCCTGATCGCCCAGTCCGAGGAGCAGGGCGCCCTGCCCTCGCTCTACGCGGCCACCCAGCCCCTGCCCGGCGCCAGCTACACCGGCCCCGACGGCCGCGGCGAACTGCGCGGCTACCCCTCCCCCGCCCGGCTCAGCCCGCACGCCCGCGACGACGCCCGGGCCCGGCGGCTGTGGGACGCCTCCGAGCAGCTCACCGGGGTGGGGTTCCCCGCGGCCCTGAGCCGCTGACCGGGCGGGGCGGCGCCGGAGGCCGCGCCGGGGCCGGTGGCGCCGGTCGTCGCGCGGCGCCTTCGACTCCTCCGCGCGCCCGCTCGAACTCCACCTCGTCGGCGACGGGCACGGCATGCCGTCCTTGGTCGTGACGTCGAACCGTTCGACCCGGTCGGCCGGCCGGGGTTGAAGTTGATGATGGTGACCTTGACCGGCTGTCGCTTGATGCCGCCGGCCTGCGGCAGGATCTCCTTGATCTCGGCGTCGCTCAGCACCTCGCAGCCGTGCGGCCATTGGGCCGGCGCCGGCGAGCGGCCCGACTGCGGCGCGCAGCCTCCCAGCCGGCACCGGCACCGGCAGCGCGCAGGCGGCGACAACAGCCCGCGGCTTTGCACGCCGACGCCGACGCCGACGACGGCGGCGGCCGGGGGGGGTGAGGCCGGGTCGAGGTCGGCGCCACCCGGAGCGGGTGCGCGCCTGCTCGGCGGCTGCGGCCTCGGCGGACGGGTTGTCCGCACGCCCGGGTAGGGTGCGCCGCATGCTGACGGAGGAGAACATCGAGGACCTGGTCGTCCAATGCTGTGCGGGGGACGAGGACGCCGTGCGGGAGCTGGCCGACGCGGCGGCCTCCGACCCCGGCCGGGTGGCCCCGCACCACGCACGGCTGATCGCGGCGGGGGTCTTCGGTCGGGGCGAGGTCTACCGGGGCGCGGACGAGGCCACCACCGGGGAACTGGTCCGGCTGGCCGACGCCGCCGACGGCGTCGCGCTCGGCGAGCTGCTCGACTGCGTGGCCAACGCCCACCCGGTCGACGCCGAGAGGGCGTTCCGCCGGTGGCAGCTTGCGGAGGACGTCGGCGTCCACACCCGCGACGCCGGATGGGAGCTGACGCCGTCGGGCACCCGCCGTGACCTGCTTCTCGGCCCCGCCTTCGCACTGCTCCCGGTCGACGCCGAGGACATCGAGGCCCCGGAAGGCACCGCCGGCGGCCCGGACGGCCCGCCGGTGTTCGGCACCCCGTCCGGCGAGCACTGCCCCTGGTGCGGGATGGAACTGCACGCCGCCCTCGACCTCCCGCCCGGCTCGGCCGCGGCCCGTGCCCTGGGCCTCACCGGCCCGGACCACGTCCGCGTGCTGTGCTGCCCGCGGTGCACCGACTTCGACATCATCCTCAGCGCCTACGACGGGTCGGGCGGCGCCCGCTGGCTGGAGCACAACGTGCGGCCTTCGTTCAACGGCCCGACGCTCGACGGCTGGGACCCGTACCCCACCCGACTGGTGCTCGGGCCGGCCCGGCCGGACGGCGGCAGCGGATCGGCCTGGCACGACGGCGGCTCCGCGCTGGGCGGGCACCCCGACTGGATCCAGGACCCGGACCGCCCCGACTGCCCGCTCTGTGGCCGCGCGATGGTCTTCGCCTCCATGAACGGCGGCGCCGACCTCTGGGGCGGCGAGGGCTGCCTCTACGTCTTCGTCGACCTCGACTGCCGTACCGGCGCGGTCCTCTACCAGCAGAGCTGACCGGCGACGGATCGTCCGCCCCTGAAGGTCCCGCGGCGGGGCCGAGGAACCCACCGCGCCGGGCCGGTAGTCCCCGGGGCTCACGGCCCCGGTCCCGCGACGGCACCTCCCGGCCGTCCACCACCGGCACACCGGGACCGGGCCGCAGCCGGAAGCGGTCGGCGACGACCCGCTCCCCCGGGCGGAAGCCGGGCATCGTCCCGCACCGGGGCCGTGGCGGATGGTCGCGCGGTTCCCCGCGCCCCTGGTGGTTCACCCCCGGGCGGTGGCTGCGCCGTCGCGGGCGAGATAGGGCTCAAGGGCGTGGGCGAGGCCGGAGACGGGCATGCTCTGCAGCCAGATCTGGCCGGGGCCGGTGAGGGCGACGAGGAAGATGCCGTCGCCGCCGAAGATCTTGTTGGCGATGCCGGGGACCCGGGTGATGGTGAACTGCACCGACTCGTCGAACATCCCGACGTGGCCGGGATGCACCAGCATGGTCTGACCCGGTGCCAGGGTGTACTGGGTGATCTCGCCGCCGAGTTCGACCCAGGCGCGGCCCTGGCCCTGCAGGCGCTGGAGGACGAAGCCCTCGCCGCCCCACAGGCCGCCGCGGAAGGACTGCTGGAGCGCGACGGTGGGGCTGACCCCGGGGGTGCCGCAGATCCAGCCGTGCCGGTGCACGATGACGCCGTGCCCGGGCGCGACGTTCACCGGCACGATGTGGCCGGGGACCTTCGCCGCGAAGGCGACCAGACCGGAGCCGCTCTGGGCCCGGTACTGGGTGAGGAAGAGCCCGCCGCCGCCGACGGCCCGCTTCAGCGCGTTCATCAGAGCGCCCCGGCCGCCGCCGGTGTTGGTGGTCTGCGACATCTGGATGTTCGAGGACATCCAGGACAGCTCTCCGTGGGGGGTGACGACCGCTTCCCCCTCGCCGAGCCGGATCTCCAGCACCGGCATCGTGCCCCCGTTGACCACGGCCTGCATCGTCGTTCCTCCCCCGGACCCGCCGCACTTCGGCCCCGCCCCCGGGCGGCAGGCTACCCCCCTCGGCGACGGTGAGGAAGGCCCACCGGCGGCACGCCCCGATGGTCGTCCCTACGTCGGTGCCGGGACCGGTCCCGGCGAGGCGGGACAGGTCGCCGCGCTCAGGCGGTCGTCCTGCGGGCGGCACGGCGGCGGGCCCTGTTCTGCTGCAGGACACCCCCGCAGGATCCTGCGGTGCCGGACGCGGACAAGGTGCCGTCGTCCCTGGCCGTCTCCTGGCGCCTGAGGTTCCAGGACGACCTGTCGGATCACAAGCCCGGCCGCGGAGCGCCTACTTGCTCTCGGTGCTGAGGGCGCCGGTGCTGCGGCTGATCCGGTCCTGCAGGGCCCGCCACCTTCTCGCGTCGGAGCTCAGGACGTCGTGCAGGTAGGCGGAGACGGCGTCGGCGACGAGGGCGACGCGGGCGGGATCCTCGTCGGTGGTGTCCTTGGCGGCCTCGCCGGAGATTCCGCCGAAGAGGTGCTCGCCGTCCGCGACGGTGAGCAGTCGCTTCGGGGCGGGACTGAGGTGGTAGGCGTCGGTGAACCAGTCCGGTCCGCGGGTGGACATGGCCGACCGGTCCTTTCCGCCGGCGATGACCAGGGCGGGAGCGGTCATGACGGAGAAGTCCGGGCGTGCGAACGGGAGATACTTGAGCGCGAAGGGGGTCAGGGTCTCGCCGGTACCGGTCGCCGCGATGAGTGCGCCGGCCTTGACGGCGGGGTGGGAGAAGTCCTCGCCCGGGTTGCCCTCGGTGTCGAGGACGCGGGCACCCAGGAGGGCTCCGGCGGTCTGGGCTCCCCAGGAATGCCCGACGACGGCGACGCGATCGCGGTCGACGCGGATGGCCAGGCCGCCGAGTTGGTCGAGGATTGCGCTGAGGCCGTCCAGGACGGCGTGCAGATCGGCTATGCGCACGCGCCAGATGGTGGCGAAACGGGGATCGTCGAAGCCGATGCGGTTGCGGCGGGAGTCCAGGTGGGTGGGCTGGACCACGACGAACCCGGCGGCCGCCCAGCGGTCGACGAGGGGCTCGTAGCCGTCCATCGACCAGGCGTTGCCGTGGGAGAAGACGATGACGGGCAAGTCCCTGCCGTCGGCGGGTGCGGTGACCTTGACCTGCAGGTCGATGCCGCGGTCGGCGGTGGGAACGGTGATGGGCTTGACGGCGATGAGCCGACGGTCGGGCGTGGGCGTGGGCGTGGGGCCCTTGCCGGAAGGTGATTCCATGGCGTCGACGTTAGGGACCCGACAGGTACCGAAAGGTAACCTTCGGTGCGCGGGCATGGCCGCGGCCGACACGGCGAGCACGGCACGCCCCAGGGCCTGAGCGAGGAGCAACTCGCCCGGTCCGCCCGCGTCGAGGAAGCCTGGCGGCAGGCCTCCCACGCGGTGTCGGCCGACCGGTACGGGGGCACACCGACCCGCGAGGACCGGGTCAAGACCCGCAGCCGGCTCCACCCCCATGTCGTCGATCAGCGTGGGCCCGCCTCATGACACGACGGTGGGGCGGCGGCCTGGCGGCAACGTCGCGGGCGACGACCGGGGTGAGCGGCACGACCCGGCGGACGGGCGGGATGCCGGCGGAGGCTCGACGCGGCCTTGCGGGCGACGCGGGCGACGCGGGGGCGGCAGTCGGCCTGCGGACGTGGCGGGGGCGCGGCCCACAAGGCCGTGCCCCAGCTCTCTCGGCTACGGCTTCGCCTTGCCGGCGATGAACTCGTCCCAGGTGGCGGCGGTGCCGACCGGGGGTGCCGTGACGGCCGGGACGGCAGCCGCTGGGTTCAGTGTCGTCGCCGTCGCACGCGGGCGGCGATGGCGAGTGCCATGCCCGAGCCGAGTGCGATGAGACCGGCGATCAGCGGCGTGCCGACGGCGCCCGCGCCGGTGCTGGCCAGTTCGCCGCCGGGTGCCGGGGCGGCCGGTCCGGAGGAGGGGCTGGGTCCGGAGCCGGTTTCTCCTCCGGGAGCCGGTGGAGCGGCCGTGGCGGATGGTCCGCCGCTTCCGGAGGGGCTGGGTTCTTCCGGGGTGGCGGTGGGGCTGGCGGTGGGACTTGCGGTGGGACTGGGTTCTCCCGGGTCACCGGTCGGGCTGGCGGTCGGACTGGCGGTGGGACTTGCGGTGGGACTGGGTTCTCCCGGGTCACCGGTCGGACTGGCGGTCGGACTGGCGGTGGGACTGGGTTCTCCCGGGGATTCGGGTACCAGCCGGATGACCTTCAGGGGCTGGATCTCCACGATCTCGGTGGGGCCGTAGTACGAGGTGGCGCCGATGTCGATCCGGTCGGTGAACGGGCTGCCGGCTCCGAACTTCAACCGGATCGGTATCTCGGTGACGTCCGCCGGTATCGGCCCCTCCTCGACCGGGACCGGGAAGTCCTGCCAGTTGTCCGTCGGGTCGTTGAAGGACCGGGCGGGCTGCCACCGGCCGTCCAGGAAGTACTGGACCTTGATCTGATCGGACTTGAGCCCCACCCACTGGGTGTCGTGGACCTGGAACACCAACCTGTTGAACTCCTTGGCCGTGTCCGCATGGTGCAAGACGATGGCGAACTCCCGCCAGTCGGCGCCGGGTACGAACTCGCCTGGCAGCCCGCGCAGTTCCAGGGACGGTTTCTGCGCGGCCCGCGTCGGGGAGGCGGCCGGGGACGGCTCCGCCGCCGGGCCGGACGGGTGCGTGACGGAAGGCGACGGGCGGTACTCCCCCGTCGCGGCCGTCGCGGCCGGTACGGCGGCCGCCACGATGATCCCGGTGGCCCCGGCGGCGACGACGGTGTTGACGGCCATTCTTCTCAACTGCACGTGGTTCCCTCGTCCGTTGATGAGCGGTGCAGAAGAATTCTCCGTACACTCACCGACTCCGAGTAGCACACAGTTCCCTATGAGGTCATAGTCCAGGTCTCTGACCCGCCAGGGCCGCCCGCCCGGCGGTGGCTCCCGGCTTGACCGCCGGCGGGTCCTACACGAGGGCAACGGGAAGTCCCGGCTGACGCCCGACACACCGGCTGACGACGGGGCACCAGCCGCGTCACCGTCCCGTGGGCCGAGGTCACCGGAGGGGGTGAAACTTTCCTCCGGGTGGCGTGGCTTCTGGAACTCCCGCCGGGGATGCGAGTTGATCACCGGCATGACTTCTGACGCACCTTGGGATATGAGAAGCGAACTCCTGCACCACTACCCCGAGTTATGGGATCCGCTGCCGGCCTACCGCTCCTACCGCCGGGATGGGGCGCTGCGGTGCCTGGACAGCCTCGAGACGCTCCTGCGCAAGAGCGGCTGCTTCCCGGACCACGCCGACGCGTTCGAGGCCACCGTGGGCTTCGTCGAGCGCGCCTTCGCCGCCTACCGTGGCGGTGCGGGCGGCGAAGCGGGCGCCCTGGACTGGGCGTTCGTTGTTCCGAGCCGGATGGCGGACGGCGACGCGCTGCACGTGGACGAGTTCTCCGACTTCCTGCCGCTGCTGCATCCGCGTTTCGGCGCTGACGCGTGGGTCGTGCGGCGCCTGCTGTCGCTTCTTCCGCCGGCGCTGCTGTGCCGCTATGAGGGCGGGAGTTGGGCGGGCGGGGTCGTGCTCGCGCCGGTCAACGGGGGTCTGGCGGCCGACGTCGGGCAGCAGCGGGTCCGGTCGGCGGCCCAGGCCGTCGCCCAGGACACTGCGGAGTTCTGCCGGAGCGCACTGGGTGCCACGGTCGTGGGGTTGGGCGCCACGCTGCCGGGTCTGACCGACTTCGGGCGGAGCATCGCGGTGCCCGGGCTGGTCACCACCACCGGCCATGGCGGGACGGTCGAGCTGATCCGGGCGCTGGCGCGCGACGTCGTCCAGAAACGTTTCGTCAACGAATCATTGGCTGTCGGGGTCGTCGGCGCGGCCGGGTCCATCGGGGCCTCGATCCTGGACGCGCTGCGGCGCGAGTTCCCCGATGTCCCGATCCTCGCGTGCGACCGGCCGAGCAGGCTGGGCCGGGTGGAGCGGGTCGCGGCCAGGACCGGGGTGGCGGGCCGGGTGCGGGTCACCGACCGCGTGGGCGAGGTGTTCGCCTCCTGCCGGCTGGTCGTCTCGGCGATCACCGAGCGGCTCGACCTCGAACGGGTCGCCGCCGGAGTCGATCTGGCCGGGACGGTCCTGATCGACGACAGCCAGCCCGGCTGCGTGGACCGCACCCAGTGGGAGGAGCGCGGCGGTGTGCTGCTGTGGCCGGTCGGATCGACCGCCCACGTCCCCGGGGTTCCGCGCCGCGGCGCCGGCTACCGGTACGGGGCGCTGGCCGGGCTCGCCGAGCCGCACGACGTGTGGGGCTGCGAGGCCGAGGCAGCGGCCATCGCCCTGACCGGCGCCCACGACGCGGCGCTGCGCGGGCCCGTCACCGCGGCGGCCGGTGGGCGGATCGGGGCGCTGTGCGAGGCCGTCGGGGTGCGCGCGGCCCGGCCCCAGTCGTTCGGCCGTCCCGCCCGGTTGCCCGCGAGAGTGCTCCACGAGGCGGAACCGGACCACGCGAGTCCGTCCGTCGTCAAGGGAAAGGATTCAGCACGACCGTGATCGCCGAGGAACTCTACGGTGACGAGATCTTCACCCAGTCGCTCGGCAGCGAAGCCGACCGGCTGCGGGCCATCGCGGACACCTACGACCACGTCAGCCGCCGCCAGATCCGGCAGCTGCGGCTCCCGCCCACCTCCCGCTGCCTGGACGCCGGCGCGGGCTCCGGCTCCATCGCCGACTGGCTCGCCCGGACCTTCCCCGCCGGCCACGTCACCGCCGCCGACCGGGACACCCGCATGCTCGAGGCCGTCGCCCGCGGCCGCGACAACCTCCACGCCGTCCAGGGCGACCTGTCCGCCGACTTCCTCGACCCGACCCACCGCTTCGACCTGGTGCACGCCCGCTTCCTCCTGATGCACCTGCGCGAACGCGACGCCGTGCTGCAGCGCCTGGCCGACCTCGTCGAACCCGGCGGCTGGATCATGGTCTCCGACTCCGTCGACCTGACCACCCCGGCCCTGCTCGACACCCCCTACGGCCAGGTCATGAACACCATGTGGACGGTGCTGCACACCACCATCGGCACCGACATCACCCGCGTCACCACCACCCCCGCGCTCCTGGCCGGCCACGGGTTCACCGACCTCAGCGTCGAGGTCCACCTGCCCTCCGCCGACCGCCACTCCCCCGTGGCCCGGTTCTGGCACCTGACCTGGGAACAGATGCGCGAGCGCCTGCTCGCCACGGGCGCCCTCGACGCGGCCACCCTGGACCGGGCCCTGGCCGACCTCGGAGCAGACGGCTTCGCCCGACTGTCACCCGGCATGATCACCACCCGGGCCCGCCGACCCGCCTAGGGCCGCGGGCCTGGCGGACCACCACGACGCCACTGCACCGCCGACCACCCGCATCCCGGTCACGCCGCGGCGACACCGGTCCCGCACGTCCGACCAGCGGGCCGTACCCGGGGGCCGCCCACGTCCACGACACCGCCCGCCCGGGCCGGACACGGCCGCGAGCCGACGGGACCGGACCCGGCCCACCGCCGCAGCGCCCTCGCACCAGCCGACACCCTTTCCCGGCCGAGCCCGCCCCAGGCGGCCGGCCCCTTGCTCCGCACGGATAGGCACATACCGCCATGTCACCGACCACCGCCCCCACCACCGGCCCGGTCCGGGTCCTGGACCCGCTCGGGGACGACTACCGCAGCGCCTTCGAAGCGTTCCTGACCGCCACCGACCAGAAGTCGGCGGCACAGGCCCGCCTGTCCTCACTCGCGGCCGCCCTGCCCGCCCGCCGCCTGCTCATCGACGTCGGCGCCGGGGAGGGCGGCACGACCCGCCACCTCGCGCCCGCCTTCACCCGCACCATCGCCGTGGAGCCGAGCGCACACCTGCACGACGCCCTGCGCCGGGCGTGCCCGTCCGCGGCCCTCGTCCCCGAGACCGTGGCACAGGCCGAGATCGGCGAGCGGGCCGACCTGGTCCTGTGCTCGCACGTGCTGTACTACCTGCCCAGGCAGCAATGGCTGCCCACCGCGGCCCGCATGCTGGAGTGGGTCGCGGACGACGGCGAACTCGCCGTCCTGCTGCAGAACCCCGCCAGCGACTGCCTGGCCATGGTCCGGCACTTCACCGGCGCGACCTTCGACCTGACCGGGCTGCGCGCCGAACTCCTCGAAGCGGGCCTTGCCCGGCCCGAGGACGCCACCGTCGAACGCATCGGCGCCACGATCCGCACCACGAACGCCGACACCGCCCTCGCGGTCGCGGAGTTCATGCTCAACCTCGCCCCCCTCGACCTCCTGCCCGCCCTTCCCCCGCTCGCCGACGTACGCGCGTACATCACCGAGCACTTCGCCGACCACGCCGCGGGATTCTCCTTCACCTGCGACCAGGACCTCCTGCGCATCCGCCGGCCGGGCGCATCGCCCCGGCACCACCCCACGACCACGCACCGGCCGGCTCGGCCCGCGAAGGCGCCGCAGGCACCGGGCACCCGGTCCGCGACGCCCCACCGCGCCGACACGCCCACCGACGCCCCCCGGTACGACACCGTGGGCGACCTGTACCGCCAGTACAAGACCACCGCCGCCCTCCCCGTCCCCGAGCAGCACCTGTTCCGCGCACTGGCCGGGAACCTGACCGGGCACCGGGTACTGGACCTGGCCACCGGCTACGGCGCCTACGCCCGCCTGGCCCACGACCTCGGCGCCGCCGAGGTCGTGGGCGTGGACCTCTCACCCCAGATGGTCCGCCACGCCCGAGCCGCCACCGACCCCTCCACGCCGGTCACCTACCAGGTCGCCGACGCCCTCGACCTGCCCGACCTCGGCACCTTCGACCTCGTCACCGCCGTCTGGCTCCTCAACTACGCCCACAGCCCCGCCGACCTCACCGCCATGGCCGCCGGCGCGGCCCGCGCACTGCGCCCGGGCGGGCGGCTGGTCGCCATCACCGTCAACCCCGGATACGACCCCGCCGGCCCCGACTGGACCCCCTACGGCCTCACCCTGCACCGAGCCGTCCCCGCCACCGGCCGACACCTGCTGGACATCGCCCTCCTCACCCCCGCGGGAGAGATCCCCCTCTCGATCTCCCAGTGGGACGCCCCCACCCACCGACAGGCGTTCCACGAGGCCGGCCTGCGCGACCTCACCTGGCACCTGCCCGCCGTACCCGACCGCGAACGCGCCGACCGGACACCGGACTTCTGGGACGCAGCCCTGGCCAACCCGTTCCTGACCGGCCTGACCGCCACCCGCTGACCACCCGCCCGGATCACCGCGACGACACACCCCGCCCCCGGCGACGGGCCGCCACCGCGCACCGACCCCGCGCGGCGGCGGCACCGCCCGACACCGACGTGGACTCAACCCGCCGAGCACAGCCCTCACCCGCCGGCCGGGGCGCGTACCGGGTCGTGGTCAACCCGTGGGATTTCGCCCTCGCGGCGAGGCCCGATCAGAAGGCCCTGGAGAAGGCCGCCGACAAGGCGGAGAAAGCCCGGCAGAACGGGTGGCCCGGAAGTCTTGCGGGGTGATCGGGCACCACCGGTTCGCCGGGATCGGGCACCAGCGGTTCTCCGGTGGGCTCGGGTGCCACCCCGGTGACATGCCGCCTTCGGCGTAATCGGCGGCTGTGAGCCGTTCGGCGGTCACGCTGGGCCTGTTGATCGCGGCGCGGTGCGGGTCCTCGTCCACCCTGCGGGTGCGTCCAGCCGACGGCGCCCCCGGCAGAAGGGTTCCGTCCATGAGTTCCGCCAAGCCCGCCACGGCCGCCACGGCCGCGGCGAACCAGCACGCCACCACCCGCTACGCGATGGAGGACCGGCAGGACTTCGCCGACGCCGACCGGGGCCTGATCGCCCCGCTGCCGGGCCGGCTGCTGCGCGAGGACGGGCACGTACTGTTCGACCCCGCCGACTACGCCTACCTGGCCGAGGACGCGCCCTGTCCCGACACCGTCAACCCGAGCCTGTGGCGCCAGTCCCAAGTCCTGGCCAAGGGCGGGCTGTTCAAGGTCGCCGACCGGATCCACCAGGTCCGCAACAACGACATCGCCAACTTGACGTTCGTCGAGGGCGACAAGGGCCTGGTCGTCATCGACTGCACCGAGTCCATCGAGGCCGCGGCCCAGGGCCTGGGCATGATCCGCGAGCACGTCAGCGACAAACCCGTCGCCGCCGTCATCTACACCCACACCCACGCCGACCACTACGGCGGCGTCAAAGCACTCGTCGACCCCGCCGACGTGGCCTCGGGCAAGGTCCCCATCCTCGCGCCCGGCACGATCGCCTCCTTCGACAAGCACGCCATCGGCGAGAACGTCATCGCCGGCAACGCCATGTCCCGCCGCGCCTCCTACGCCTTCCAGAGCCTGCTCCCGAAGGGGCCGCAAGGCTGCGTGACCTGCGGCATCGGGATCACCCTGCCGCCCGGGTTCAGCATCTCCTACCTCTCCCCGACCGACCCGATCACCGAGACCGGCACCCGACGCGAGCTGGCCGGGCTGGAGTTCGAGTTCCTCTACGCCCCCGACACCGAGGCCCCGGAGGAGATGCACATCTTCATCCCCGAACTCGGGGCGCTCACCTGCGCGGAGAACGCCAACCACGCCCTGCACAACATCCAGACCCTGCGCGGCGCCCGCACCCGCGACGCCCGCAACTTCGCCCGCTACCTCGACGAGACCCTCCAGCGCTGGGGCGACGACGTCCAGGTCCACTACGGCACCCACACCTGGCCCGTCTGGGGCAACCAGCCCGTCACCGACTTCCTCGAAGCCCAGCGCGACACCTACAAGTACATCCACGACCAGGCCCTGCGCCTCGCCAACCAGGGCCACACCCCCCTGGAGGCCGCCGAGGCCATCGAACTGCCCGAGGAACTCGGCCGGAACTGGGCCAGCCGCGGCTACCACGGCACCCTCCACCACGACGTCCGCGCGGTGTTCACCAAGGAACTGGGCATGTGGGACGGCGACCCCGTCAGCCTCAACCCCCACACCCCTGTCGAGACCGCCCGCCGCCTGGTCGAACTCATCGGCGCGGACGCCATCCTCACCGAGGGCCGGCGCGCGATCGACGCCGCCGACTACCGCTGGGCCGCGCAGATCCTCCACGCCCTCGTCTTCGCCCAGCCCGACCACACCCAGGCCCGCCACCTGCAAGCCGACGCCTACGAGCAACTCGGCTACCAAGCCGAAGGACCCCAGTGGCGCGGCATCTACCTCTCCGCCGCACAGGAACTGCGCGACGGCGTCTCCGAGGCCACCGTCGTCACCGCCAGCCAGGACACCATCGCCGCGATGCCCATCGACCTGCTCTTCGACTACGCCGCCGTACACGTGATCGGCGAACGCGCAGCAGAAGCCGACGTCCGTATCGCCTTCCACTTCAGCGACGCTCCCGAGGCCGACCGCGACTGGTACATCCGGATCCGCCGCGGCGTCCTCAACGCCCGCCGCGGAACCCCCGAGCAGCCCCCACACCTGACCATCACCGGACCGAAGACAGCCCTCGCCCAGACCCTGACCGCCCCCGCCACCGCGGACGACCTCGCCCGCAAGAACCTGGTCCGCCTCGACGGAGACGCCTCCGCCCTCACCGCCTACGCCGACCTCGTCGAGGACTTCAACCCACTCTTCAACATCGTCACCCCCTGAACGAGCACCCGGAACGGCGACCTCTACGTCCCACACCCGGTGTCGGACCCTGCCGGCATGCTCTCGCCTCTCGTCGAACATCCCTCAGGGCGGAGGTCTCGGCCACCAGACCTTCACCACCTGACACCGCCCGCCCCACCCAGCCCGCCCCACCCAGCCCACTCGACGCGCGGCGAGCGCCCGTCGGTGGGCTGCCCGGCGTCGGTTTCGGGGTCGACCCCGACCGCGGGAACGACCTCCTGATGGTCGTCCCCAGCAGCGGTCACCGCGTCCTCGACGCCTCCACGGGGCTGGATGACGTGCCGGAAGGCAGCGTTGAACGCCTTCGGGATCGCCTTCGACGGCCGTCTCTGCGCCGGCCGACGTCAACTCGACCCGACCGGGTTACACCGGTCCGCCGGACAGACCCGCCCTGGGCTGACCCTGAAGCGGCCCCTGGGTGGCGGCCGCCAGCAGGGTGTCGGCGGCCGGGGTGCGGGTGTATCGGACGGTGCGGCCGGTGCGGTGGCGGGTGAGCAGGCCGGCGCCCGTGAGGGTGGCCAGGTGGTGGGAGACGTTCGGGGTGGACAGGCCGGTGCGGTGGGCGAGTTCGGTGGTGGTGGCCGGGGCGCCGAGCTCGGTGAGCAGCAGGGCGCGGGAGGGGCCGAGCAGGGCTGACAGGCCGTCGGGGGCCGGGGCGGGGCGCTCCCAGAGGGTGGCCACGCCACGCGGCGGGTAGGTCAGGCTCGGCTGGTGCGGCGGCCTGGTCTGGGTGTAGAGGCCGGGCCAGGCGAACACGGCGGGGACGAGGACGAGACCGCGTTCGCCGTCCAGCCGCTGCTCGCCGTGGTACCAGCGGTGGGCGATGCGCAGGGTGCCGCGTTCCCAGCTCACCCGGGGGTGCAGGTCGGCGAAGAGCGTGGCGGGCCCGCCGGCCGACATCTGCTGTGCGCGGCGCAGGACTTCGCCTTCGAGCAGCTGCTGCATGCGTGGCCAGTGCGGGGCTATCGCCGCTGCCCAGTAGGCGCGGATCTCGGTGGTGAGGCGGGCCAGTCCGGTGGCCGGATCCTGCCTGAACTCTGCTATCAATGGCGGGAGTTCGGGTCCGTATCGGTCCAACTCGGCTGCGAGGCGGGCCGGTTCGGTGGCGGCCAGGCGATCCAGCTCCTGGTCGAGGGTGGGGGAGAAGGATTCCGGTACCGGGGTGAGGAAGTCGGCGGTGTAGACGGTCGGCACCGGGACGAGGGCGTCGAGCAGGGCGAAGCCGGTGGTGGCGAGCGCCTGTCGGGCCTGCCGCACCCACGGCAGGTGGACGGCGTGGGAGCCCGGCTCCTTGAGCACCTGCACGCTGTGCGTGACCTCGGAAAGCGGGGAGCAGGCGAAGCGCGTCACGGCGAGGTCGTGCGCGGAGAACTCCAGGGTGAACACGGGCCCGTCCCAGGTCGGCTGCTGTCGGTGCGGTGGGGCGACCATTCCATCAGGACGAAATCCTGAGCCCCGCGGCGGGGCCCGGCCGAGGATCGGCGCATGACCACCACAGCTCCCGCACCGACCCCGGTCCGGCCCGCCCCGCGCGGCCGGCTGCTCGGCTCGTACGTGATCGACAGTCTCGGCAGCGGGCTCTTCCTCGCCTTCACTGTCGTCTACTTCGTCCGCACCACGCCACTGGGCCTCGCCGAGGTCGGTGCCGCGATCAGCCTCGGGCGGCTGTGCGCAGCGCCCACCGCGCTGTGCGTCGGCCCGCTGATCGACCGCTACGACGCCCGCCGGGTGGCCGCCTGCGCCAACCTGCTCTCGGCCGGTGCCTACCTGGCCTTTCTGGCCGCCGGACAGTTCTGGCAGGTCGCCGCCGTGGTGTTCCTCGCGCAGGTCGGCGCCGCCTCCTACTGGACCGCCAGCACCGGCCTGGTGGTGCTGGCCGCCGAAGCTGCCGAGCGGCCCCGGCTGTTCGCGCTGGCGGGCACGCTGCGCAACGCGGGGCTGGCGCTCGGCGGTGCGCTCGGGGCGCTGCTGCTCGGCTGGGGCGGGGCGACGGGGCTCCGGGTGACCGTCGCCGGGAACGCGCTCAGCTACACCGTGGCCGGCGTGCTGCTGCTGTGCTGGCGCCCGGCGCTGCGGCCGGTGGCCGCCGCCGCTCGGGTGGGCGGCGGCTACGGGGTGGTGCTGCGGGACAGGCGCTACCTGCGGCTGATCGCCGTCAACCTGTGCTTCGTCTTCGCCTCGCTGGTGCTCAGCCTGCTGCTCGCGGCCTACCTGGTGGAGGGGCTGCACCGGGCGGCCTGGGTGGCCGGCTCGCTGCTGGTGCTCAACACCGCGCAGGTGGTGCTCACCCAGACCGCCGTGACCCGCTGGGTGAGCCGCTACCGCCCCACCCGGGTGGTGGCCGCCGGTTCGGTGCTCAACGCACTCGCCTTCGGGCTGTTCGCGCTGCTCTCGGCCGCCCCCGGCTGGGCCGTCACGGCGGGCCTGTACGCGGCGATGCTGCTCTACAACGCCGCCGAGACGGTGGCCACCCCGTACCGCGAGGAGCTGAGCGTCGCCCTCGCCGACCCGGCCCGGCGCGGCCGCTACCTGGCGGTGTACCAGCTCTCCTGGACCTTCGGCCAGACGGTCGGGCCCGGGCTGCTGACCTTCCTGCTCGGGCTCGGGGCCGCCTGGCCGTGGCTCTTCCTGCTGGGGCTCAGCCTGCTGGCGGTGCCGCTCGTCCTGGGGCTCAAGCCGGGCACGGCAGCCGGAACCCGGTGAGCTCCCGGCCGTACCGGCGGCCGGCCGGGCCGAGATGACCTTCGTTCCCCGGGCCACGGGTATCGTGCGTTGTCACTCTTCCCGGCATCGGTCACCGCCGCACAGCCGGTGCAGGGAGGCGCGGCTTTCCTCGTCCGCGGCGCGGTAGACCAGCAGGCGCAGTTCCGGGTCCTGGAGCGGCAGCAGGACTTCGAAGTCGACGGTGATCGCGCCTGCGACCGGGTGGCGCAGCACCTTGCGGCCGCGTCCGTTGACGCTGACCTCCCGTTCGGCCCACAAGCGGGCGAAGTCCTCGTCCTGCGTGGCGAACTCGGCGATGAGGCCGGACAGTTCCCGGTCCTGCGGGTGGGCGGCCCACGCCGCGCGCAGGTGGGCGACCCCGTCCCGCAGCGCCTGCTCCCGGTCGGCGTAGAAGCCGCGCATCTCCGGGTGCAGCAGGCACAGCCGCATCGCGTTGCGCCGGGCCGGGGGGCACGGCGTCGAAGCCCGGTAGCAGCCGGGCCATCTCGGGGTTCCAGGCGAGGATGTCGTAGCGGTGGTCCAGCAGCATGGCCGGCAGCGGCGAGAGGTCGCCGACCAGGCGGGCCAGCGACGGCGCCGCGCCGGCGTCCGGGGCGCCGGCGGTGCCGGGGCGGCGGCGTCCGGCCAGGTCGAACAGGTAGTCGCGTTCGCCCGGATCCAGGCGCAGGGCCCGGGCCAGCGCCGTCAGCACCTGTGCCGAGGGCCGCAGCCCGCGGCCCTGCTCCAGCCGGACCACGTAGTCGGTGCTGACCCCGGCCAGCTCGGCGACCTCCTCCCGGCGCAGTCCGGGTGTCCGCCGGGCCCGCCGGTGCGACGGCAGGCCCAGCCGCTGCGGGTCCAGCCGTTCGCGCCTGCTGCGCAGGAAGGCGGCCAGTTCCTCGGTGGTGTCCACGGTTCGTGTCGTCATGACCGGTCCAACTGCCAGGGTGGGACCGGCCTTCCCAGGAAAGTCCCCCCCTTATCCGGGGCCGGCCGCCGCCGCAGACTCGGTCCCGGCAACGGAACACGAGCACACGCGAGCACAGGAGAACCTGATGGCACTGGCCCTGGACGACTACCGGCTGCTGGGCCGCTCGGGACTGCGGGTCTCACCGCTGGCCCTGGGCACCGCGACCTTCGGCACCGAATGGGGGTGGGGCGCCGAGCGGGCCGAGGCGCGCAAGCTGTTCGACCGCTACGTCGGGCTCGGCGGCAACCTCCTCGACACCGCCGACACCTACACCGACGGCAGCTCCGAGCGCCTGCTGGGCGAGTTCGCCCAGCAGGAGCGCGAAGGCCTGGTCCTGGCGACCAAGTACTCGACCCTGCGCCGCCCCGGCGACCCGAACTCCGGGGGCGGGCACCGCAAGGCGCTGTTCGGCTCGGTGGAGAGCAGCCTGCGGCGGCTCGGCACCGACTACCTCGATCTGCTGTACCTGCACGTCTGGGACGTGCGGACCTCGGTGGAGGAGGTGCTGCGCGGCCTGGACGACCTGGTCCGGCAGGGCAAGGTGCTGTACGTGGCGATCTCCAACACCCCGGCCTGGCAGGTGTCCCGGATGCAGGCGATCGCCGACCTGCGCGGCTGGTCGCCGCTGGTCGCGCTGCAGGTCGAGTACAGCCTGATCGAACGCACCGCGGAGCGCGACCTGATCCCGATGGCCCGGGAGCTGGGCCTGGGCGTGGTCCCGTACTCGCCGCTGGGCGGCGGGGTGCTCAGCGGCAAGTACGGTCGGGAGGACGTGGGCGCGACGGGTGCCGGCCCCGACGGGAGCACCCGCCGGAGCCACAACCTCGCCCTGGGCACCCTCACCGAACGCAGCCTCGGCGTGGCCGGGGTGGTCCGGGAGGTGGCCGGCGAGCTGGGGCACACCCCGGCCCAGGTGGCGCTGGCCTGGACGCTGCGCAGGCCGGGCGTGACGAGCACGCTGCTCGGCGCCCGCACCCCCGCCCAGTTGGAGGACAACCTGGGCGCCCTGGTGGTGGAGCTGACGGACGCCCAGCTGGCCCGGCTCGACGCGGCGGGCGCGATCGCCCTCGGCCAGCCGCACGAGTTGTTGGCGAGCGAGCCCATCCGCCGGGTGACCACCGGCGACCTGCGGATCGAGGCCCGCCGCTGACTCGGCCGCCGGCGGGCCGGTCGCACCGCGCACCCGGGCGCCCTGTTCGACGAGTTCGGCGGCGTTGCGGTCGACCTGCCGACGGTCGACCTGCCGACGGTCGAGCGCGCCGGTGTGGACGATCGTGCGCCTCCTCCCCGCATTGGCCAGGACCGATGCCACTGACGCTGCAGGAGCCTGCAGCCCGGCTCTGCAGGAAGTTCCACCGAGCCATGGCACATCCGGCCGTGCGTGCACGGATAGGTTTGCTGGGTCTTCAGGGATGGAGGCGCCGGAATTCGTCAACTGCATATCACCAAAAGGTTGTTTATCGTGTATCAAGCGTTTCGCCGGACGATCCCCGCTCTCACGGCTCTCGGGATCGCCGCGGGGGCCCCGTTCCTCTCACCCGGCACCGCGCACGCCGGGACAGCGCCCGAATGCGGCGCGGCCGGCGTCTCCTATTCCACGGACGGCGGCCGTACCTGGCAGGCCAGCCCCCGGTTGGACAAGCCGTACGGCGTCATCATGGTCGAGGGCGACTTCTCCGCGGAGTCCGAGGCGAACTGCTCGTACCAGGTCTCGCTGGCCACGTACGGCACCGAGGGCCCGACGTGGCCGACCTCGGGCCGCCAGACCTTCCTCGGCTGGGCGACCGGCACGCTCACCCGGGCCGAGCCCAGGGCGAGCCTCGACGTGTCGGCGTACCTGCCGGAGTGCTACGGCCAGCTCGACCTGTACCTCGGGGGCGAGAAGTTCGACGGGGTCGACCAGCCGCTCCCGCGCTACCCTGACCCCGTCCTGGCGGAGGAGGGCCGCCTCATCGCCGCCTGGAACGGCGGCCGCCCGTGCGAGCCGGAGCCGACCGCCTTCCCGACAGTGACGCCCACGGCTTCGCCGACCGCCGGGCCTACCGCCACCCCGACTCCCACGACCACGGCGAGCGCGACCGCGACCGCGACCGCGACGGCGAGCCCGAGCGCGAGCCCGACCGGGAGGCCGACCGCGACGCCGAGCGGGACGCCCGGTCCGAGCATGTCCCCGACCGCGACCCCGACCGCCACTGGCACGCCGTCGGCCGCCCCGGCCGACGGCGGGTCCCCGTCACCGTCCGTCTCCGCGGCACCGGCCGCCGCCGGCGGGAGCCTGGCCCACACCGGCGGCGACGGCGGCCGGATGCTCGCCTACGGTGCCGCCGGCACGGCCCTGCTCGCCGTCGGCACGAGCGCCGTGGCGCTCGCTCGCCGCCGCACCGCCCGCCGCTGAGGAACCCATGCCGCGGTGACGAGCCCGCCGTCGGTGCTTCCGAGTCTCGGACCTGGCAACGAGCGGACAGCTTGCACCGCTGCCCGCTCGCGCCGGCCTGCGGGCGGCCTCCGCCGGCCCCAGCCCATCGGCGAACAACCCGGCGGCCTCCGGCCGCACCGCCTCACGGCGCCGGCGACCTTTCGCCGCCGGCCCGCCCCCATCCGCATATCGCATACCTACGGCACAGCGCGCGGATGACTGTCGGTCAGCTGCACGAACAGGCCGATCACCCCGAAGCGCCGAAGTCGGTAACGGCTCGGAGCGATTACCAGGTCACGAACCCCGCGGTGCCACCGACGCCGGGCCCGAGCTTGGGCAGGTGGCCCTCCGCCGACATGTCCAACCGCCAGTCGCCGTCAGCCCAGCGCAGGTTGGCGGTCGTGGAGTTGTGGACCCCGGGCGGGGCACCCGGAGGGTCGACGAGCAGCATGACCATGGATTTCTCGGGCGTGTAGGTCATGACGGAGAAGGCGACCACCTTCACGGAACCGACGCCTCCGGCGTGGAGCGGGTCCTTGAGCCGGTGGTCGGCGTAGTCCGTGGCGGCGCTCGGCGGGTAGATCTGGGCCCGGGCGGCCTGCTCCCAGTCGTCGTGGCCGGTGTCGATCGCCGCGAGCACGGCGGCGGCCCGGGCGGCACCCTCGGGGGTGTGTGCGAAGCAGTGCCAGAAGCCGCCCTCGTAGAGGAGGGGTCCCGCGGTGCGGGACGTGGGGACCAGCAGCGAGCCCAGCGGCTTGAACTCCGTCCCGGGCGGGGTGGCGGTCGGCGTGCTCTGGTCGCGGTCGGCGGTCCGGCAGCCCGGCCCACGGTCGTCGGCGGGCGCCGGTGCCGGAGGCGGGGCCGCGGCCGGGGCGGTGGACGGGGCGGTGGGCGCGCCGGTGGCAGTGGTCGGGCTCGGTGTCCCCGCCGTGCTCGTGGACACCTCGGTGGGCGCGGTGCCTGCCGAGGTGGATGTGGGCGTGCAGGCGGCGCTCAGGGCCAGGCCGGCGACGGCGGCCAGGGCGGCGGCCCGGGATCTGATTGACATGGTTGTGGCGATTCCCCCGGTGGTGTCGATCCTGACGACATGGATCATGCCACCGTCCCCAAAGACTGGGCATGAGTTGCACGTGCTCAGCCGAACGCCCCGAACGGTCGTGGGCGCTCCGGTCCACCGCGTTCCTGCCGCGTCCGGCGCCGGACCGAGGACGGCTTCCAGTACCTATAGATGACTGATTCGCCGTCAGCGGAACTCGGACAAGCTCATCTCCGGAGGCGGGACACCGCAGCACAGCCACCCAGGGAGCACTCCATGCCGTACTTCGAGACCACCACCGACGGTACCCGCCTGGCCTACGAGGACTACGGCACCGGCCGGCCCATCGTCTTCGTCGCCAGCTGGGCGCTCAACGCCGACATGTGGGAGTACCAGATCCCCTACTTCGTCGAGCGCGGCTACCGCTGCATCGCCCTCGACCGGCGTGGGCACGGCCGCTCGGACCGGCCGTCCGGCGGGTACGACATGGACACCGTCGCCGACGACCTCGCCGCGCTGCTGGAGCACCTGGACCTGCGGGACGCGGTGCTGGTGGGCCACTCCATGGGCGGCTGCGAGGCCGCCCGCTACCTGGCACGGCACGGCGAGGAGCGGGTGGCGAAGGTCGCGTTCGTCTCGGCCACGCTGCCCTTCCTGCTGCGGACGGACGACAACCCGGACGGCGCGCCGGAGGCGGCGCTGCTGGCCACACTGGCCGCGTTCCGCCGCGACCGGGCGAAGTGGTTCGCGCGCCAGGCCCAGGTCTGGTTCGCGACGCACCTGGGCAACGAAGTGTCACCTGCGACGATCGAGTGGACGCTCGCGCAGTGCATGTCCGCCTCACCGTGGGCGACGGCCCAGCTCTTCCGGAACATGTTCCGCACCGACTTCCGGGCCGGCCTGCGCGAGATCACCGTGCCCGCCCTGATCATCCACGGCGCGGCCGACTCGTCGGCCAACATCGACCTGACCGCGCGGCGCACGGCACAGCTGGTCCCCGACAACACGTACAAGGAGTACCCGACCGCCAGCCACGGACTGTACGTGAGCCACCAGGACGAGCTCAACGCGGACTTGCTGGACTTCATGAAGGCGTGAGTCCGCAAGGAACCGCCGGGCGACCCGTGCCGGACCATGCCGGGTGACCCGGTTTCATCCGGCCCCGCCTTTCCGGGGCGACGATCGTGCCGGGACCCGGTGCGGGCACCGGGTCCCGGCCGCGAGCGGAGACCTCTTTGGTCAGGGTCGCGGCGAAACGCGGGCCGCGGGCATCAGTGCCGCAGGCGCGGGAGGAACCCCTGCCTCCCGAGGCGGGGAGGATGTCGACTTTGCGCGGAACAGCTCGCAGTAGGCGGGGTCGGCGTACGACCCTGCCGGGCGCGCGCGGGTTCCCTCACGGCGACGGGGGGCGGGTGCGGTGCGGCAGGTTCACCACCACCAGGGCCAGTCCTGCCAGGGTGACGTTGCGGATCGCCGCGTCCAGGCCGTTCCACGTCTTCGACTGCCACATGGCGAACCACTCGCCGCCGATCCCGATGAACCCGGCCCCGAAGAGCAGCAGCATCAGCAGCAGGCCCAGGCTGCTGAGCCGGCGCGCCAGCTGCGGCCGCAGCCACCAGGCGAGCGTGCCGGCCGTCAGCACCAGGGCGCTCAGCGCCTCCCAGGCGATGATCGCGACGTACGCCGTGTCCTGCAGGCCCGGGGAGGTGATGGAGCGCCACATCAGGTGCCGGTCGCGGAACGTGGTGTCCATCGCCAGCACGTGCTGGACGAAGTGCTGGTTGGTGGCGAAGTCGGTGACGTTTCCGAAGACCACGAGCAGCAGGTAGAGGGCGTTCGTGCCGGTGAGGACGGCTGCCGCCGCGGGCAGTGAGCCGAATGCGAGCAGGCGGTCGCGGGTGGTGGGGCCCGGGCGTACGGGGCGGGTGGCCGGCATGGGCAACAGGCTAGCTCCTGCGGGGCGTTGGCCGAGGTGGCCGGGCCGGAGGGGTGGTGGGTGGGCGCGGGCACCGGCTGGTGGGGGGGTGCGCCGCAGGCGGGGGTGCGCAGGCGGGATCTAGGCTCGCCCGCATGGGTCGTGACGAGCAGAGGATTGACAGCGTGGTCCAGGTGCCGGTGCCGCCGTTGGGCGACTACGAGTCCGGTCGGCTCTTCCACCGGCTGCTGCAGCTCTTCCTGCGGGACCTGAAGGAGGCGGGGCAGCCGGTCGGCCGGCACCAGTACCTGCTGGGTGCCGTGGTGCAGCTGCACGAGCCCGCCCGGGCGCAGGGGGGTGGCGCCGGGCCGCAGCAGCCGTGCTGCGCGTGCTGCCGCACGCCCTACCCGTGCCGCACGGTGCTCGGCGTGGCGGTGAGCGCCGGGCTGCCGGTCCCCTGGGGCTCCCCCGCCGCCGTGGTCCCCGCGCTGCGTGACGCGGGGCTGGAGCCCGGGCCCGGGGGCGGGGTCACGGCGGAGCAGGTGCACTGGGCGCTGGGCTGGGGCGCGCAGCGGACGGCGCAGGGGAGTTGGGAGATCGGCATCGCGGTCGACCGGGGCGAGGTGGAGACCCTGGTGGTGGCGGACGACGCGGCGATGGCCCGTTACCTGGCCTCGGCGGTGGTGGCGCTGGGCAGCCCGTACCCGTACGGCTGGGTCGAGGACGCGGCCGAGGCGGCGGCGGTGCGGTCGGCGGCGCACGGGCAGGTGGCGCAGTGGCGGGAGCGGGTGCGGCTGCCCTACCTGGACGTGCACCGCGAGTACGGGGCGGACGGCGGCGGGACGCGCTGACGGGCCGCTGGTGGAAACCGGGTTGCCCGGACGGTGACGGGTCGGGGATCATCCTGGGGCCCCTGACACCCGACCCCCGGAGACGCATGACCACCGAACTGTCCGAAGCCTGGGGGCTCTTCGAGTCCGGCGACTCGCAGGGATCGATGCGGGTGCTGCGCTCTGCGGCAGACCGGCTCCCGCCCGCCGAAGTCGCGCAGCTGGTGGCCGAGTTGGCCAAGGGTGCCGGTTTCGAGGACCTGGCCGGGGCTTCGACGGCGCTGGCGGCCGGACCCGGGGAGGCCGAGCGGCTCTACGCCTTCGGCTACGCCTGCGTCGAGCGCGGCATCGACGCGGTGGCCGTCCCCGCGCTGCGGGAGGCGCTGCGGCTGGTCCAGGCGCCGCCCGCCGCCGCGGCGCGCACCGGCCTGTTCCGCCGCAGGCCCAAGCCGCAGGCCGACCGGCAGGCCGGGCTGCGCAAGGTACTGCTGGAGCTGGTCTCGGCCCTGGAGGGCTGCGAGCGGCACGGCGAGGCCTTGGCCGTGCTGCGCGAACACGACGCCCGGCTCGGCGACTGGCCGGACCGGTACCTGACGGTCTACAACGCGCTGATGGCCGGTCGACTCGCCCTGGCCCGTGAGGTGTTCGGGGCGCTGTCGGCCCCCGAGGGGGTCTGGACGGGCCCGGGGCAGCGGGTCGGGCGGATGCTGGAGCGGGCCGCTGCGCTGCCTCCGGCCGACGAGCGGGACCTGCGCGGTTGGCACTGGGTGCTCACCGGCGGCCTGCTCACCACCCTCTCGCCGCACGGGTTCGACCAGGGCATGACCGGCCGCTGGGCGTACCTGCAGGACGACTTCGGGCAGTGCCGGTACGGCCTGGAGCGCCTGCGCGCCGTACTGGACGCCACCGGCCGCCGGCCCGACTCGGTCGCGCTGCTGGCCGACCGGGGCAGCCGGGCGCTGGGGCTGGCGGCGGCGCGGCTGCTCGGTGTGCCGGCGGCGCCGTACCGGCCGGGTGTGCCGGGTGTGCTGGTGGTCGCGTACGACCTGAACGAGTGCGATCCCGCCGTGGTGGCGCAGCTGAACGAGCGGGCGCCGGACGAGCTGCTCTTCGAGCACGCCACCTGCTGGACCGACCCGCCCGCCGTGACGGCCGATGTCTCCACCCTGCTGGGGCAGATCGTGAACGCCCCGTGGGAGCCCGGTCTGCACTTCGGTGCGGACGGCGAGCCCGAGGAGGAGGGGCCGGACCGGCGCTCGGCCGAGGAGCTCGCCGAGGCGATCCTGGCCGCCGCCCCGAGCGCGCCGCAGGGCGACGGCGGGACCCCGCCGGACCCGGACGGCGCCTTGGCGGCATTCGCCGTCCGGGCGGCGGCCGGCTGGCCTGCCGCGGGCCCGCGCGACCGTGTCCGCTCCGCGGGGCCGGTGCGCAGCTCCCGTTTCGCGTGACGGCCCGTCCCGGCCGCTCCGCTCGGCCGGCCCGGGTGGCCGTCGGGCGGGGCGGCGGGCGGGGCGGCAGGCGGGCGGGGCGGCAGGCGGGCGGGGCGGCAGGGCGGCGGGCGGGCGGCAGGGGCGGGAACCGGCTGTCGGCGCGGCGATGAGTTTTCCGGTCCGGGCTGGTCTATATCTCGACCGGCCGACCGACTCATCGGGAGTACAGACATGGGACTCATCCACCTCGAGCTGTTCGCGACCCTCGACCTCGTCGGGCAGGCGCCCGGCGGCCCCGACGAGGACCCGGAGGGGTTCCCGTTCGGCGGCTGGCAGGCGCCGCTGATCGACGAGGCCACCGGGGCGCAGATCCTCGCCGCGTACGAGGGCACGGACGCCCTGCTGCTGGGGCGGCGCACCTACGACATCTTCGCCGCGTACTGGCCGCACCAGAAGGACGGCGAGATCGCGGAGCTCTTCAACAGGGTCCCGAAGTACGTGGCCTCCCGCGGCACGCCCGAGCTGCCGTGGGCCGGGTCCACGCGGCTCGGCCCGGACCTGGCCGGCGCGGTGCGCGGGCTCCGGGAGCGGCACGAGAACGTGAAGGTCGTCGGGAGCCTGGACCTGGTGCAGACCCTCCTGCGGGACAAGCTCTTCGACCGTCTCGACCTGTGGGTGCACCCGATCGTGCTCGGCGTCGGGAAGAAGGTCTTCGACGGCGGCGCGGTGCCCACGAACCTCGCCCTCCTCGAACCGCCGTCAGCCGGCCCCACGGGCACCGTGTACCTGCGCTACGGGCTCGCCGACGGCACGCCCAGGACGGGTGACATGGGCGCACCCGACCGCGGCCTCGGGCACGACGGCCCCCGCTGAGGCGAGCGCCCACCGGGGCGGGTGGCGGGGAGGAAGGGCGTGGCCGACGTCCGGCCGGCCGGCCACGCGGGTGCCGGAGGCGGCCGGGCGGTGGGAGCGGTGCCGGGCGGCACCCGGGGGGCGGGGCGTCGCCGGGATGCCCCGCCCCCTTGGCCGTTCGCGGTCGGGGGGCGGGGCGTTGACGGTGGGTGGGGTGGTCAGTCCCCTTGGGACCAGGCGGCGACCGGCAGTGACAGGTAGACGCCGAAGTCGGTGAGAGCGGTGGCGGTGCGGATGCCCGTGTGGAGGGTGTCCACGCGCTCCTGACGGTCGGCCTCCCGGCTCGCGGTCCACTTCGACCTGACCTCGATCACCACGGCCAGGCCGCTGCGGTCCAGCGGGCCCAGCGGGTGGAAGCGGAGTTCGACGTCGCCGGGTCGCAGGTCGCCGTCGTAGGGCTCCTCGGGGCACTCCACGGCCAGGGAGACCAGGTGCGGCAGCACCTCGGCCAGTTCGCGCAGGCAGGCCTCGGGCACGGTGGGCGCGTAGGTCACGTCGACGAGGGGCATGCCCGCCAGCCTAGGCCGTGGGCGGCGGGCCGTCAGGGCCGGGCGGCGGCTTCCCGGAGGGCGTCGAGGAGGTCCCGTACCGGCGGGTGGGTCAGTGCGCTCTCGCGGACGGCGGCGTGGACGGTGCGGACCGGTTCGGGGCGGCGCACCCGGCGCACCGCGACGCCGGGGTGGCGGCCGGTGAGGCCCAGCCGCGGGATCACGGCCACGCCGAGGCCGGCGGCGACGAAGCCGCGGGCGGTGGCGTGGTCCTGGCCGTCGACCACGACGTCGGGGCTGAATCCGGCGGCCGCGCAGGCCTGGAGGACGGGTTCCAGGCAGGGGCCGGGCGGTTCGCTGCCGACCCACGGCTGCTCGGCGAGGTCGGCGAGGTCGAGGACGCGCTTGGCGGCCAGCGGGTGGTCCGCCGGCAGGAGCGCGACATACGCGTCGTCGAGCAGGTGGACCAGCCGGACGCCCGGCACGGGGGCGTGGGGGGCGCCGACGACCAGAGCGAGGTCGGCTCCGCCGCGCGCGATCTCGCCGAACGGGTCGTCGGGGTCGTGCAGCCGCAGGTCGATCCGTACGCCCGGGTGTTCCCGGCGCACCCGGGCGACGGCGGGGGCGACCAGGCGGGCGCCGACCGTGGGGAAGTAGCGGACGGCGAGCCGGCCGGTGCGTCCGGCCCGCAGTTCGGCCAGGGCGGTCTCCGCCTCGGCGACGTTGCGGCTGATGGTGGCGGCGTGCTCGGTCAGCAGGCGTCCGGCCTGGGTCGGGCGCACGCCCCGGCCGGCCCGTTCCAGCAGGGCGGTCCCGGCCTCCCGTTCCAGGGCCGCGACCTGCTGGCTCACCGCCGACGGTGTGTACCCCAGGTTGGCCGCGGCGGCGGTCACCGAGCCGCTGCTGACGACGGCCCGCAGTACCTGCATGCGCCTCACATCGAGCATGTAGCCCAGCTTAAGGGAAGTGAAGATCTTTTCGCTTGTGCTGTCGAATGGGACCCGGGCAGCGTTCCCCCCATGAGAACCGCAAGCCTGTACTGGTCACGCGTGGGAGTCCTCGCGCTGCTCTGGGGGTCCACCTTCCTGTGGATCCGACTGGCCCTGGACGGCCTGCGGCCGGCCGAGGTGACGGTCGTCCGCTGCGCCCTGGGGGCACTCGTCCTGACGGCGGTGTGCCTGGCCCGGGGCGGGCGGCTGCCGCGCTCGGCCGGGACCTGGCGGCACATCACGGTGGCCGCGTTCTTCTGCAACGCCCTGCCGTTCACCCTGCTCAGCCTCGGCCAGCAGAGCGTCGGCTCCGGCCTGGCCGGCCTGCTGAACGCGACGACCCCGCTGTGGTCGCTGCTGATCGGTCTCGCCGTCGGCACCGACCGCGCTCCGGGCGTGCTGCGGCTGGGCGGGCTGCTGCTCGGCTTCGGCGGCACGCTGCTGATCTTCGCCCCCTGGCGGCACGGCGGGCCGGCGGGCTGGGGCGCGCTCGCCGTCCTGGGCGCAGCGCTGAGCTACGCCGTCGCCTTCGGCTACATGCGGCGCCACCTGGTCGGCCGGGGCACGCCCACCCTCTCCCTCTCCGCCGCCCAGCTGCTCGCCGCGACCGCGCTGACCGCCCTGGCGGCGCCGGCGTTGCCCGCGGGCGGCCCGCCGCCGGCGCACCCCGGCGCCACGCCGCTGATCGCGGTGGCCGTGCTCGGCGTCCTCGCCACCGGGGTGACGTTCCACCTCACCTACCGGATCATCGCCAGCGAGGGCGCCACCGACGCCGCCGCCGTCGGCTACCTGCTGCCCGTGGTCTCGCTCCTGCTGGGCGCGCTCGTCCTCGGCGAGCCCCTGGGCCCGCGGACCCTCGCCGGGATGGCCGTCGTCCTCGCCGGGGTGGCGATGACCCGGCTGCGCCGCGCCCCCGCGCCGGCCGGGGCGAGGTAGCGGATGCGATCCGGATCCCCGTGGCGCGCAAGGGACTTCCGCACCCTGTTCGTCGCGACCGCGCTCAGCCAGCTCGGCACCAACGTCGGCTACGTCGCCGTCCCGCTCATCGCGGTCGGCGCCCTCGACGCGAGCGCGGCCCAGGCCGGCCTGCTCGGGGCCCTGGGCACCGCCGCCTTCCTCCTCATCGGCCTGCCCGCCGGGGCCTGGGTGGACCGGCTGCACCACCGCCGGGTGCTGATCGCCGCGGACCTGGCCCGCGCCCTGCTCCTGGCCTCCGTGCCGCTCGCCTGGTGGCAGCACGCCCTCACCCTGTGGCAGCTGTACGCGGTCGTGCTGCTGAACGGCGCGGCGACCGTCTTCTTCGACGTCGGCTCGCAGAGCGCACTGCCGCACCTCGTCGGCCGGGAGGCGCTGGTGCGGGCCAACGCCGCCGTGGTCAGCCTCATCGCCCTGGGCAACGTCGCCGGGCGCGGCGCGGGCGGCGGCCTGGTCCAGGTGCTGACGGCTCCGGTGGCGCTGGCGGCCACGGGCCTGTGCTATCTCGCCTCCGCCGTGCAGCTCACCGCGCTGGGCCGCTCCCCCGCGGCCTCCGCCTCCCCTTCCGGCTCCGCCTCCCCTTCCGGCTCGGCTTCCCCTTCCGGCTCGGCCGGGCGGCCCGCCCGGCTCGGGAAGCAGATCGGGGAAGGCCTGCGCCACGTCCTGGGCCATCGCGAGCTGCGGGCGCTCGCGCTCACCGCGACCCTGGCCAACCTGGGCTCGCAGATCGTCAACACCACGCTCCCGCTGCTGTTCCTGCGCGAACTCGGCCTGTCCGCGGGCACCCTGGGCCTGTTCTGGGCGGCCGGCGGGGCGGGCCTGCTGCTCGGCGCCCGCTGCGCCCGCCCGCTCGCCGCCCGGCTCGGCCACGGCCGTTCCCTCGCGCTGGCCGGCCTCTGGCTCTCCCCGGCGGGCCTGCTGGTGCCGGCGGTCGGCCGCGGGGCCTGGCTGTGGCTTGCCGGGTGCGGCTGGCTGCTGGCCATGTTCAAGATCGGCATGGACAACGTGCTCGGCGTGAGCCTGCGCCAGCGGATGACCCCCGGTCCCCTCCTCGGCCGGATGAACGCCACCTTCCGCTTCCTGCTGTCGGGGGCCCTGGCCGTCGGCTCCGCGACCGCCGGCGTGATCGGCCAACTGGCTGGCTTGCGCGTCGCGTTGTGGGTGGGTGGCGCCCTGGTCGCGACGGCCTTCCTGCCGGTCCTGCTCTCCCCGGTGCGCCGCCGGCGGGCGCTTCCGGCTCAGGCCGGGGAGGCCGGGGAGGTCGGGCCGGGCGCGGGCCCGGCGCCCGCTCCGGTGGCCGCCGGCCGAGCGGGCCGCGGATGACCCCGGGGCGGGGGACGCCGGCGGGTCGCCGAGGGCCCGGGGCTGCTGCTGTCCGTCCCGCAGGACCTGGCGGGCGCGGGCTGCCGGTGACCGCCCGACAGGCCTCAACGGCCCGAGCACGCAGGGGAGTCGGGCACCGGGGCGTCCCCTCTCCCCCCGGCCGGGGCCCGGCGGCTGCCCGCCGGTCGCTCCGTCGGTCGCTGCGTCGGTCGCTGCGTCGGCGGCGGGGATGCCAGGGGCTGTCAGGGGTTTGCGGCGGCGACGGAGGCGGCGGTGGCGAGCATGGCGTCGTTGTCCTGTTTGATGCGGGTGAGTTCCGGCAGCTTCTGCTGGATGGCCTGGGTCTCGTAGGCGGATTCCACGGTGAACCAGACGCCGACCACGTTCACGGCCGTCTTGCAGGCGACGTCGGCGGTGGCGGTGGCGAGTTCCTCGGGGGTGGGCTCGGGGGCGGACTTCCAGCGGGTGTCCTTGGCGGCGTCGGTGGGGGTGGCGTAGCTGAAGCCCCTGGCCTTCATGCAGGCGGACCACTTCTGGAAGACGTCCTTGACCCGGGGGTCGGTGGTGGACTGCTGGTAGCCGCCGAAGTTGATGCCGACGACCAGGTCCGGGTCCCGTCCGGTGCCGCCGTGGGAGGTGAGCCGGGCGTGGGCCTGGCCGAGGCAGCCGCCGGGCGGGACGGGGCGGCCCCGGTAGCTGCGGGGCGCGGCGGGGGTGCCCGGGCCGCCGGCGGTGCCGGCGCCCAGGACGGCGGCCGCGTCGGGGCTGATGCTCGGCTCGGCGGGCTTGGCGCCCGTGTGGGGGTCGGCCGGGTGGTAGCCGTGGACGGCCGCGACCCGGGGGTCGACCGGGTCGTAGCGGTGCGCGGTCTGGCCCGGCGGCTCGGCGTCCGGGGCGGGCGGGCGTTCGTACGGGAGGCCGAAGTCCTGCATGCACCGGCTGACGAGGACGTCCTCGGCGGTGGACAGCTGCCGGTACTGCGCGCCGCTGAGCAGGTAGGCCTCGACGGGCAGGGACCTGTCGGCCACCTGGGTCAGGACGGGCGGCTCGGGGATGGCCGGCGGCGCCGTGGCGGGAGCCGCCGCCGGGGACGGCGCGGCGGCGCAGCCCGCGGCGAGCGCCGGGAACGCGACGAGCACGGCGAGCGCGGCCAGGGCGGCGGGGAGCGGGCGCGGTGGGCGGGCCGGCGGGGCTTTCCGGGCGGGGGCGGGCATCTCGCTGACTCCTTGGCGGTCGGGGTGCTGCGCCGCCCCCGGGGTGCGGGGACGGCGCGGCGCGGTGCGCAGGGGACTCAGATCCACCAGCCCTGGGAGTGGTTGTTGTTGCGCATGTCGACCGAGCCGCCGTTCCACGGCACCGGGCCGAGGTTGACCCACTGGCCCTTCGGGACGTACTGGTTGGGGCCGGACAGGTCCGGGCCGTAGTAGACGCGCAGGTTCCACCAGGTGCTCAGGTTCTCCACCGAGGCGGCGTTGTTGATCACGGCCTGGCCGTCGCCCGCGCCGCCGCCGCCGAAGTAGGCACCGTCGTAGTTGCCGGTCTCGCTCTTGCCGAAGAACGCGCCTCCCTTGTTGGGGCTGTAGTAGAGACAGGCGTCCCCGCTGATGCAGCCGCCGCTGCTGGCGAGCGCCGGGGTGGTGCCGATGAGGATGCCACCGATGGTGGCCGCGGCCAGGAGTGCGGCCGCCTTCTTGACGAGCATGCTGAGCCTCCGTGGTTGTGACGTGGGAGGGCAGTGGGGACGCGTGACTGCGCCTGTCGGCGAAGTGCGCCGGTTCCCCCTGCCGGCGGGCGGTCGCCGGTTGGCGTCGCCGCCTGCCAGGAAGCTGTCACCCGGCTACGCGTCCCACCACGCCTGGGCGGGATCCGGGATATCCCACGGCGTCCCCGCAGGTCCCGCCCGCCCGCCCGGTGGCGGTGGGCGCGCTCGCCGTCCGTCCCACGGAGTGCTGCGGCGGCGAACAGTTCGTGGGAAGCCGCACTCCGCTTTCAACTCCCTCTCTATTGAGGACAGTTGACTGATCGTCTGCGACAGGGCGAGGGACGTCCGCGATCCGGTGGTGAGCCGACTGCCGTGCCGGGAAGTGGACTTGGCGCCTCCACCGGGAGTGGCCCGGCTGCGGCGGTCAGGGGGCGGTGAACAGGGTGGGGAAGGTCGCGGCCAGCCAGGGGCGGCGGCCCCAGGCCAGGACCTTGCCCCGCAGGAGGGCGTCGGTGGCGCTGTAGCGGCCCAGCGCGATGAGGAAGAAGGCCACCGGATCGGTGAGGATCGTGCAGTCCGGGCGGCGCGGCGGCTCCTGGCCGACCACCGCGGCGCCGTCGGTGAAGGTCACCGCGAAGCCCTGGAGGCCGCGCAGCCGCAGGCGGTAGCAGGCGTTGTGGCCGGCCGCGGCGCGGGCGTCGACCACCCGCGGCATGGCGGTGCGCAGGAACGGCACCGTCAGGGCGACGCGGTGGCGGTCGAGCGGGTGCGGGCGGCCCAGGGCGAGGGCGATGTCGTAGAGGTGGCCCAGCATGTGGGTGAGCAGGTAGGCGCCGAGGGTGTCCAGGTCCATCCCGCCCAGCGGGGTGGACACCGCCTCGGTGCCGGCCCGCGGGGCGGCCGCCGCGGTGAACTCCCTTGCGCGGCGGGCGATCTGCGCGGCGAGCACGGCAGGGTCCCGCTCGGGCCGCTCGGCCAGGGCGGCGGCGTTCGCCGCGGCCAGCGAGCCCGGGGTGCCGTCCCCGTAGGACCGCTGCTCGCCGGCGGCCAGGGCTGCCATCAGCTCGTTGGCCATCGCCAGGTGGGCGGCGGCCTCGGCGACCGTCCACGCCGAACCGGGCACCGGGGTGTCGCCGCGGCAGCCGGCGAGCAGGGCGGTGGCCTCGTCGCCGACCGCGCTCACCGCCTCGAGGAGCGCGGTGCGCGCGGGGTCGGGCCGGTACGGGGGCGGGGGCGGCGGGGCGTTCACAGTGCTGAACACTGGCCCACTCCCCCGCCGCTGTCCAGGGGTGCGGCGCGGCCCCCGCCCGGTGGGTGGGCGGGGGCCGGCCGTCATGCGCTCGCCCGGTGGGCTCGGTGGCTCAGTGGGCGACGATCTGGAGGTTGGCGACCTGTCCGACGGTGCCGCCCACGTAGAAGGTGTGGCCGTCGGGGCCCAGGGCCAGGCCGGTGACCGCCTCCTCGTCGAGGTTGTCGGCGCCGTCCGCGGGGACGGGGGCGCCGGTGGCGGTGTCGAGGGCGAGCACCGAGGCGGCGCTCGTGCCGTAGTTGGTGTCGGCGACGTAGAGCCGGGTGCCGTCGGCGCTGACCTGCGGGTTGTCCAGCGAGTCGCCGCTGCCGGCGGGGTGGAAGGTGGTGGTCACGGTGTCGGTGGCCGGGTCGATGATGGTGCTCTCGCCGGTGCCGAGCCCGGCGAGGCCGAACAGGCGCTTGCCGTCGGGGGCGAACGCCAGGTTGAAGTCCAGGTTCGTCGCGGTGCCCTGGACGGTGCCGGCCACGGCGGGCGCGGTGGCGGCCGCGCGCACGTGCACCACGCCCTGGCTGGTGCCGACGTACACCTCGCCGGTGCCCGGCCGGGCCGCGGGGGCGCCGACGTAGGGGGCCGGGACCTGGACCGAGGTGGTGAACGCCCGCTGCGCGGTGGCGAAGGCCAGGATCCGGCCCTGGCCGTTCTGCCGGTAGGCGCTCGCCCCGTTCTGGGAGACGTACAGGGTGGATCCGTCGGGGCTCAGGGCCAGTCCGGCGGCCGAGCCCGCGGTCCAGCCCGCCGGGCGGGGCTGGTCGGGCAGGGCGACGGTGGCGAGCAGGGTCAGGGTGGCGGTGTCCACCACGCTGAGGCGCTGGCCGTCGAGGACGTACAGGCGTGAGCCGTCCGCGCTGAGCGCCGGGTGGGCGCTCCACTGGAGGGGGCCCAGGGACAGGCGTCCGGTGACGGCGCCGCTCTGGGTGTCCACCGCCTTCACGGTGGAGGTGTTGTCGGCCTCGGTCACCACGACGTAGGCGTGGGCGCCGTCGGGGCTGACCACCGGCGCGGCGTTGCGGGCGCCGACGGCGATGGTCGCCTCGGTGCCGGACAGCGGTGCGTCGGCCGCGGCGGCCGTGCCGGTCAGGGCGAGCAGGGCGGTGACGGCGGCTGCCGTGGTGAGCGCCGGGGCGGTGCGGCGGGTGGTCTTGCGGGACATCGGTTCCCCCTTGTGGAGCGTGTGGTGTGGTGGAGCGTGGGCCGGGCCCGTCAGGCCGTCAGGCCGTCGGTGCTGGACGATCTGCAGACCGGCCGGGGGCAGGCTAGCCGATACGGGCGAAGATCTGATCAACGTATGGGTGACCGTAGGGTGACCGCCCACTGCGGCGCGGTGGTGACGGTCCGTCCGCCGCCCGCAGGCGGTCCGGAGGAATTCACCAGGCGGGCGCGGCCGGACGACGGGGGGCGGCCGTCAGAGGAGGACGAGGAGCTTGGTGCCGGGGACGAGCTTGCGGTTGACGGAGGTGGACTGGACGAAGACCGTGTAGGACGGGTTCTCGCCGGGCTTGACGGTGGCCTCCGCGGCGGGCAGGCCGAGGAGTCGGCGGGCGGCGGGGCCGGAGAAGACGCGGCCGGTCATGCGGCCGGTGGCCGGGTCCTTCTCGGCGACGGCGAGCTGCTTGTTGCCCTGGATCTTCTCCCGCTTGGAGAGCTCGTAGAAGGCGCAGCCGGTCTTGTACGGGTGGCCGGCGCTGGTGACGAAGTCGCGGATGGGGCTCGCCTCGTCGACGGGGACGAGGATGTACTTGCCGGCGTCCAGGGCGTCGAGTTCGGCCTTGACGTCGGCGGTGTTGAGGTCCTGGCCCATGGCGAAGAGGTTCTTGGTGCCGCGTACGCCCTGTTCGCGCCCGCGCAGGAAGCTGGTGGCGGCGGACTTGACGGTGCCGATGGCCTCTTCGACGCCCTTGCTGGAGTCGGCGTCCCAGATGGCGATGTTGCCGGCCGGGAAGCCGTACTCCTGGGCGGTGCGCTTGGCCAGGGAGTTGGGGACCAGGATGGCGGAGGTCCAGTGGTCGGGGAGCTCGTCCATGGCGCCCTGGATGCGGTCGAGCCAGGAGCGCAGGACCTCGGCGCCCTTGCCGCCGGTCAAGCGGGTGTGCATCTGGCCGCTCTGGGAGCAGCCGGAGGCGTTCTCCTCGCCGTCGGTGACGACGACCTGGAGGAAGGAGTGCTCGCCGTAGCCCTCCCAGATGTTCTTGAGGTCGTCGACGGACTTCACGGCGGCCTCGATCAGGGCGGTGGCGCCGTTGTCGACCCGGTAGAGGCCGCGCAGGGAGGGCAGGTGCTTGACGTCCATGTCCCAGACCAGGTTCTGCACTTCGTGGTCGAAGGCGTAGAGGCTGATCCGGGTCTCGTGGCCGAGGCGGTCGGATTCCTCCTGGAGGCCCTTGACGAATTCGTCGACCACGCGGATGAGTTGGCTCTGGTGCTGGCGCATCGAGCCGGACTTGTCGACCACGAGGGAGACGTGGTTGACCTTGTGCTTGATCCTGTTCGTGGACATGGCTATCCCCTTTTCCGGCGCGCTTGCGATGCTTTTCCGGAGTCATTTCGCGGGCTTTCCCGCGGCGCCTTTCGGCGTCTCCTCCAGCGATGTCTCCACTCTAGGGGCGGGCACTGACATTCCGTCGGGCCCGGGCGGGGCGGGTGCGGCGGGCTCCCGGACAGCACACGGCGAGGGGCCCGCGGTCGGACCGCGGGCCCCTCGCCGGGCGCGTCGGCAGTGCTGCCGCCGGGCGCCTGTCGTTTGTCGCCGGGTCAGGGCTTGAGGGCGACGCCGGCGTAGAAGGAGACCTGGGCGTCGGTGACGCCGGCCGGCAGCAGGTCGGCCTCGTCGGTGCCGTCGGGGTGCCAGCGGTGGGCGGGGACGATGCCCGGGTCGAGGAGGTCCAGGCCCTCGAAGAAGGTCGCGAACTCGGCCGCGGGGCGCAGCCGCAGGGAGGTGCCGGCCTGGTTGTAGATCTCCTCGACCTTGGAGGCGCCGGGCGGGTCGAGTTCGGCGGTGGCGTGGGAGAGGACCAGGGCGGAGCCGGCCGGCAGGGGGTCCAGGAGGTGCTTGACGATGGCGTGGGCGTCGTCGAGGTCCGGGACGAAGTGGAGCAGGGCGACCATCGACAGGACCACCGGCCGGGTCAGGTCGAGGGTCTGGGCGACCTGGGGGGTGGTCAGGATCGAGGCGGGGTCGCGGACGTCGCCGTGGACGTAGGCGGTGCGGCCCTGGGGGGTGCTGGTCATCAGGGCGCGGGAGTGGGCCAGCACGACGGGGTCGTTGTCGGCGTAGACGATCCGGGCGCCGGGTTCGACGGCCTGGGCGACCTCGTGGAGGTTGGGCGAGGTGGGGATGCCGGTGCCGATGTCCAGCCACTGGCGCAGGCCGCGCCGGGCCAGGGCGCGGGTGGCGCGGTGCATGAAGGTGCGGTTGGCCCGCACGGCGGTGCGCATGGTGGGGAAGGCGGTCAGGACGCGTTCGGCGGCTTCGCGGTCGACGGCGAAGTTGTCCTTGCCGCCGAGGAAGTAGTCGTACATCCGGGCACTGTGCGGAATGTCCTGGCGTATCTGCGTTCCCGTCGGCTCCGCCGGGTCGGGATCGGTCGTGGTCATCCAGGTTCCTCCCATGCTCATCAGTGTCCCTTCTTGATCACACCGGGCCGGGGCAGTCTAGCCAACTCGCCGTGTCGCGTGGGAAGTCGATCGGCGGCGGGCGCGGGGGTGCGGTTTCGGGCGGGTGCGGCTCGGCCGTCCCGGGCATTTTCCGCCGCGTCCCGCGGCAGGTCGCGTGCGGGCGGCCCGGGATGTGGCAGGTAGGAGGGCGGCGGCCCCGCCGAGCGCTGGTCGCGGCGGGGCCGGCCCCTTCCTTCTCGTCCTGCGATCGAACGGAGTCCCCATGCGCCGACACCGCGGCGTCCTGCTGACCGCCGCCCTCCTGGCCCAGCTCGCCGCCGGGCCCGCGCACGCCGCGCCGGCCGCCGGGTGGGAGGAGGCCGGGCAGTGCGGGGTGGTGCGCAGCGGTGACGCGCCGCTCGGCGGGGCGGAGGTGACGCTGTACCAGGCCGGGGAGGGGCCGGGCGGGCGGGCGCGGGTGCTGGCCCGGGGGCGCAGCGGCGGGGACGGGCGGTTCAGCCTGGACTACCGGCGTCCGCGCGATCCGCGGGCGGTGCTGTACGTGCTGGCCGACCTCGGCCGCCCGGCGGCCCGTGCCCCGCAGGGCGGGCCGGCGCAGGGCGGGAGCGCTCAGGGCGGGCCGGCGCAGGGCGGGCCGGTGACGCTGGCCGCGGTGCTCAGTGGCGCCGGGGCCCCGCCCGAACTCGTCGTCAACGAGCGGACCACGGTGGCCGCGGCCTACGCCCTGGCCCGTTTCACCGGCCCGGACGGCGTGGCCGGCTCCTCCCCCGGGCTGCAGAACGGCGCCGCCCTGGCGCACAACCTGGCCGACACCGGCACCGGCGGCATCGCCCCGTTGCTGGCCTCCGCGCCCAACGGCGCCCTGACCTCGACCCTGGCCGAGTTCAACACCCTGGCCAACCTGCTGGCCACCTGCGTCAGCGGCGACTCCTGCGACCGGCTGCTGGACCTGGCCCGCCGGCCGGGCCGTGAGCGGCCGCGCAACACCCTGCTGGCCGCCGTGGACATCGCCCACGATCCGGGCCACAACGCCGCCGAGCTGTTCGCGCTGGCCGCCACCGCCGACCGCTACCGGCCCGCGCTGCCCGCCGCCCCGGACGCCTGGACGGTGGCGCTGCGCTACGACGGCAACGGGCACGAGCTCGACGGACCCGGCAACATCGCCTTCGACCCGGACGGCAACGCCTGGGTCAGCAACAACTACCGCTACGGCGCGGACCCGGCCGTGCCGGTCTGCGGCGCCGACACGGTCCTCAAGTTCACCCCCACCGGGCAGGACGCCCCCGGCGCCCCCTACCGGGGCGGCGGCCTGTACGGGGCCGGCTTCGGCATCACCGTCGACGCCAAGGGCAGTGCCTGGGTCGCCAACTTCGGTTTCCAGGGCCGGGGTTGCCCGCTGAACCCGGCGCCGCTGGAGCGCAGTGTCTCGCAGTTCGCCCCGGACGGCACCGCCCTGTCGCCGCGCGAGGGCTGGCGCGGCGCCGGCATCGTCCAGCCGCAGGGCATGGCCGCCGACCGTTCCGGCACGGTGTGGGTCGCCAACTGCGGCTCGGACAGCGTGGCGCGGATCCCGGACGGCGACGCGACGCGGGCCCGGGAGATCGCCGTGCCCGGGCTGCACAAGCCCTTCGGGGCGGCCGTGGACCCGGCCGGGCGGCTGTGGGTGAGCGGCAACGGCAGCGACAGCGTCCAGGTGGTGGGCCCCGACGGGAGCCCGGAGCGCACCGTCACCGGGGCGGGCCTGCGCCGGCCGCTCGCGGTGGCCACCGACAGCCGGGGCAACGCCTGGGTGAGCAACAGCGGCATCCTGCCGGTGCCCTGCGGCGACACCACCGCGGCCGACCTGGCGGACGCGCTCGGCGGCGAGGACGGCCCGCGGCCGGGCACCTCGGTGACCATGATCGGGCCGGACGGGACTGCGGCGCCCGGGCCCTTCACCAACGGCGGGCTGTTCCTGCCCTGGGGCGTGGCCGTCGACGGGGACGACACCGTGTGGGTGGCCAACTTCGGCGGCCACCGGGTCGCCCGGCTGTGCGGGGTCGACCTGTCGGCCTGCCCGCCCGGGGTGCGCACCGGGGAGCCGATCTCCCCGCCCGACACCGGGTACACGAGCGACGGGCTGGAGCGCAACACCGGTATCCAGATCGACCCTTCGGGCAACGTCTGGCTGGCCAACAACTGGCGCACCGTGCCGATCCAGGCCAATCCGGGCGGGCACGAGCTGGTGGTCCTGGTGGGCGCGGCGGCCCCGGTGGCCACGCCGCTGCTCGGCGGGGGCCGACGGCCCTGACCGGTCGGCGGCGGCGGGAGCGGTACTCCCCGGGGGGCGGGCCCCGGGGGCCGTCGGGGCGATAAGGGTCGGGGCCGTCGGGGCGATAGGGGCGGGCGGGCCCTCGGGGCCCTCGGGGCCGTCGGGGCGACTACCCGCCGGTACCCGAGGGCCCGCCCGCCCTGCGGGGAACACTGCGCCGGTTCGGCGCACCACCGCGCCGGAGACCCCCGGGAGCCGTCCATGCCGCCCTCCGCCCGCCGTGTCCCCCCGGCCGCGGCGCCGCAGCCCGCCAGGCGCGCGGCGCTGCGGCGCCTGGGCGAGTGGTGCGCGCGCCACGCACTGGTCGTCATCGTGCTGTGGATCGTCGCCCTGGCCGGCGTCCAGGCCGCCAACCGGGCGGTCGGCGGCGGCTACTCGGACGACTTCTCGCTGCCCGGCACCCAGGCGCAGCAGGGCCGGGACGTGCTGCAGGCCCACGAGCCGGGCGCGGCGGGCACCAGCTCCCAGGTGGTGCTGCACGACGCCCAGCAGCTGGCCGGCTTCCAGCCGCAGATCGCCCAGGCCGTCACCGCGCTCCAGGCGCTGCCGCACGTGGTCGCCGTGCAGAGCCCGCTGCCGCCGCCCGGGCAGAGCGCCGCGCCGGGCGGGCCGCTGGCCCCCGACGGGCTGACCGGGTACATCACCGTCCGCTTCGACACCACCCCCGCGCTGCTGGGCCACGACTACCTGGACGGGGTGGACGCCGCGGTGGCGCCGCTGCGCCAGGCCGGGGTGCAGGTGGAGTACGGCGGGCCGCTGGGCGAGCTGGCCCGGCCGGCGGCGGACGACCGCTCCAGCGAGCTGATCGGCTTCGCGGTGGCGGTGGTGGTGCTGCTGGTGGGCTTCGGCAGCGCGATCGCGGCCGGGCTGCCGCTGCTGACGGCGCTGATCGCGGCCGTGGTCGGGCTCGGGGCGCTGGGGCTGGTCGCGGCGCTGTCCACCTTCGCCACCGTCGCGCCGACCCTGGCGACGATGATCGGCATCGGGGTGGGCATCGACTACGCGCTGTTCCTGCTGACCCGGCACCGGCAGAACCTGATGGACGGGGTGGACCCGGTCGCCTCGGCCGGGCAGGCGGTGGCCACCAGCGGGCGGGCGGTGCTGGTCTCCGGCTGCACGGTGATCATCGCGCTGTCCGGGCTGTCGGTGTCGGGCATCTCCTTCATCGCCAAGCTGGGGGCGGCGGCGGCCGTCACGGTGGTGTCGGCGGTGCTCGGCGCGCTGACCCTGCTGCCGGCGCTGATGGGGCTGATCGGCCGCCGGATGGACCGCTTCGCGGTGCGCCGTCCGATCGCCGAGGCCGGGGGCGGCGGCGAGGGCGGCGGGAGCTGGCACCGCTACGCCCGGCGGGTGGAGGCGAACCCGTGGCGCTACCTGGTCGCCGGGGTGGTCGCGCTCGGGGTGCTGTCGATCCCGCTGTTCTCCATCCAGCTGGGGCACATCGGCGACGGCGCGGACCCGACCTCCTTCACCGACCGGCGCGCCTACGACCTGATCTCCCAGGCCTTCGGCCCGGGGGCGAACGCGCCGCTGACCGTGGTGGTCGACCAGAGCGCGGTGCCCGCCCAGGCCCGGGCGGGCGTGCAGGGCGCCGTGCAGCAGGCCCTCACCGGCCTGCCCGGCGCGGCGAGCACCACCCCGCTGCAGACCAGCCCGGACGGCGCGGTGCTGTTCGCCACCGTCATCCCGGCGGGCGCCCCGCAGGACCGGGCCACCACCGACCTGGTCAACCGCCTGTCGGACACCGTGCTGCCCGACGCGGTGGCCGGCAGCGGCGCGAGGACGTACGTGACCGGCAACACCGCGGCCCAGGTCGACTTCCTGGACATCGTCTCCAGCCGGCTGGTCCTGATCATCGCGGTGGTGGTCGCGCTGGCCTTCCTGATCATCCTCGCGGTCTTCCGCGGCCTGCTGGTCGCGGTCAAGGCCGCGGTGCTCAACCTGCTGTCGATCGCGGCCTCGTACGGGGTGGTGGTGGCGGTGTTCCAGTGGGGCTGGGGCGGGCCGGCGCTCGGGGTCGCGGGGAAGGTCCCGATCGAGAGCTACGTGCCGATGATGATGTTCGCGATCGTCTTCGGGCTGAGCATGGACTACGAGATCTTCCTGCTCTCGCGCGTCCACGAGTCCTGGGGGGGGGGGGGGGGGGGGCCGGGGGGGGGGGGGGCCGGGGTGGGGGTCAGCGCGCGGGGGTTGTGCGGCGGCGCGGAGGTCATCGGGTGCGTGGGGGGCGCGGTGGTCGGGTGCGAGCACGTGGTGG
>NZ_JBEOSP010000029.1:96405-113633 GCF_040303105.1 Kitasatospora sp. NPDC096128
GGCGAGCTGACGGCCAACGCCTCCAACGGCCGGATCCACATCGGCCTCGCCGAGGCCCTCACCGGGCGCAGCCAGGACTCGGTGGCGCACGCGCTGGAGATCACCGCGCGGGTGATCACCTGCGCCGCGCTGATCATGGTGAGCGTGTTCGCCGCGTTCATCGTCAGCGACAACGTGGTGATCAAGATGATGGGCCTGGGCCTGGCGGTCAGCGTGCTGGTGGATGCCACGGTGGTGCGGCTGCTGCTGGTGCCGGCGGTGATGACGCTGCTGGGGCCGGCGGCCTGGTGGACGCCGCGCTTCCTGGACCGGGTGCTGCCGCACATCGACACCGAGGGCGCGGGCGAGCGGCCGTAGGCGGGGGCCCGCAGGCCGTGGGGCGGGGTGGTCAGCGGGCGCTGCCGAGGCCGCGGTCGCGGTCGTGCTCGGCGCCCTTCGGTGAGCACGCATCCGATGGGACGGGAAAAGCGTGTGCAGCGCACGCTAATCTGAAGGGGTGACGAATCCGACGGGACATGAGATCGCCGAGGCCCTGGGACTGCTGCTGCGGCGCAGCACCCGCGCCGGCCTGTACGCCCGGCTCACCGACGGCCTGGGGGAGGCCGTCGACGAGCTCACCTACCCGGTCCTCAGCGGCCTGGCCCGCACCGGAGCGTGCAGCGCCGCCGACCTGGGCCGCGAGATCGGGCTGGACCGCACCACCGTGACCCGCCGCGCCGACCGGCTGGAGGAGGCCGGCCTGTTGCGCCGCGAGGCCGACCCCGGCGACCGGCGCGCGACCCTGCTCGTCCTCACCGACCGCGGGCAGGACGCGGTGCGGGCCACCCGGCAGCGCCTGGCGGCCCGCATCGAGGACTCCCTCGCCTCCTGGCCGGCGGCCGACGCCCGGGCCTTCGCCCGGCTGCTGCGCACCTTCGTGGACGAGGGGCCGTTCCAGGGCTGAGGGCTTCGGGGCTTCAGACGCTTCGGGGCTTCAGACACTCCGGGGCTTCAGGCGCTCCGGGGCCCCGAGGCGTCAGACCCCAGCCCGCGGGGCCGGGTCCGCGGGCGCCGGGTCCGCGGGCGCCGGGCGGCCGACGTGGGCCGCATGCCGGGCCAGGAGGGCGCGCAGCGCGTCGGGGTCCGGGGTGCCGCGCTTGGCCAGGATGAGCAGGCAGGCGCCGCGGCGGGTCAGCGCCAGGAACAGGTGCTCGGTCTCCACGAAGCCGGACAGCGTCGACCACGCCCGCGTCTGGGTGCCGCAGCGGTCGGTGACGCTCACCCCGGCGCCGTCCACCACCACGGTGCGGGGCCCGCCGCGCCGGCTCACCCGTCGGTGCGCCGAGGCCGCCTGCAGCCGCGGCGCGTACACCGCCAGCGCCACCAGGGCGAGCGCCATCACCGCGTCCGAGGCCCCCGCCCCGCCGTCCGCCAGCTTCAGCGCGCCGCCCAGCAGCGAGACCGCCGCCGGGACCCACCAGAGCACCCGCGCCGCCCGGCCCGCCGTGGTGTGCCGGGCCTGGGCGGCGAAGGCCTCCCGGAAGTCCTCGTCCGTCGGCGTGAACGCCAGCTCCATCCGCCCCTGCTCCACTGCCGCTCCCTTGATCCACTTCTCGGTGCGCGGATGCTAGCAAAGGGTTCGCAAAACGGTGCGTCGGGCCCCCTCCCCCGCCGCCGCGTCGACCAGGCGGGTCACGGCGGGCGGCGGGCCGTTTCCCCGGCTGCCCGGGCGGTGATCCCTTGCCCCCGAACCACCCGGCCGCCCGGCCGCCCGGTCACCGAATCGCCCCTCCGGAGGATCCGTCATGTCACCGCGCCCCCGCCGTTCGGCACTGCCCGCCGTCACCGTCCTGCCCGCCGTCACCGTCCTGCTCGCCGCCTCGCTCGCGCTGGCACCCGCCGGCGGCGCCGCGGCCGCCGGCCGGGACGGCCACCAGGACGGCGACCGGGCGCTGCGGGCCAGGCTGCGGGAACTGGTCGAGCGCCCGGACGGCCCGCCCGGCGCCATCGCCGTCCTGCGCGAGGACGACCGGGTGCGGGTGATCCGGGCCGGCACCGCCGAGGTCGGCACCCGCCGCGAGCCGCGCGCCGAGGACCACATGCGCCTGGCCAGCGCCGCGAAGGCGTTCAGCGGCGCCGTCGCCCTGCGGCTGGTGGACTGCGGACTGCTCGGCCTCGACGACACCCTCGCCCGGCGGCTGCCCGCGCTGCCCGCCGACTGGGGCGCGGTGACGCTGCGCCAGCTGCTCGACCACACCAGCGGCCTGCCCGACTACAGCAGGGCGCCGGAGTTCGGCGCCCTGCTGAACGCCGACCCCCACCACGTCTTCGACTCCCGGCACCTGCTGGACTTCGTCGCCGGCCGGCCCCTGGAGTTCGACCCCGGCACCCGCTACCAGTACTCCAACTCCGACAACATCGCCGTCGCCCTGATGGCCGAGGCCGCCACCGGGCAGCGCTACGAGGACCTGCTGGCCTCCCAGGTCTACCGCCCGCTCGGCCTCACCGGCACCAGCCTGCCCTCCGGCTACCGGCTGCCCAGGCCCTACCTGCACGGCTACGACGTCCAACCGCCCGCCCCGCCCCAGGACGTCAGCACCCGGTTCGGCGCCTCCGGCGCCTGGGCCTCGGGCGGCCTGGTCTCCACCCCCGCCGACTTCAGCGCCTTCGCCGCCGGATGGGCGGGCGGCCCGCTGATCGGCGACGCCACCCGCGCCCAGCAGCGGGCCTTCGTCGACGGCGCCTCCGAACCCGCCGGCCCCGGCACCAACCGCGCCGGGCTGGCGATCTTCGAGTACACCACCCGCTGCGGCACGGTGTACGGCCACACCGGCAACACCGCCGGCTACACCCAGCTCGGCGCGGGCACCCCCGACGGGCGGCGCAGCCTGACCGTCTCCGTCACCGCGCAGGTGAACGAGACGGGCAGCCCGGACCTGCTGGCGCACCTGCGGGCGGTCGAGGAGGACTTCGTCTGCGCGCTGCTGGCCCCTTAGGGCAGGCCCTGGCGGGGGCCCGGGCGGGGATCGGCTACGGTCGACGGTCCGGCGGGCGGCCGGGCCGGGAAGCGGAGCGGGAAGGGAGGCGGCGAGGTGGCCGCGAGGGCGGAGAGCGTGTTCCGGGGCGAGGGTGTGCCCGTGCGGGAGCGGTTCGACTGCTGGCGGGAGCTGATCGGGCGCACCCGGGCCAGCGAGATGACCAGCGAGCACGCCGACGACTTCCGGGCGGAGATGCGGCGCCTGGAGCTGGGACCGGTGACCCTCCTGCGGTCCTCGTTCCCGCCGACCCGCTTCCGGCGCACCGCCGCCATGGTGCGGCGCACGGACCCCGGGGTGTACCACCTGACGATGCCGCTCGACGGCGGGCTGTCGCTGACGCGCGGCACCCGGGAGCGCACCCGCACCTTCGGGCGCGGCGACCTCTACCTGGTGGACAGCTCGCACCCGTACGAGGTGCGGGCCCTCGGGGCCCGCGCCGAGGGCCGCCGGGAGCAGCGGACCGAGGCCGTGGGCATCGACTTCCCGGTGTCGTTGCTGCCGTTGCCGCCGCACCGGCTGCGCGACCTGCTGGGCCGGGGGTTCTCGGTGCGGGAGGGCACCTGCGCACTGTTGTCGGACTTCCTGGTGGGGCTGGACCGGCAGGCCGCGGCGCTGGGGCCGGCCGAGGCGGCGCGGCTGGGGACGATCGCGGTCGACCTGGTGGCGGCGTGGGTGGCCGGGGAGCTGGAGGCCGGGGCGGCCGTGCCGGAGGACGCCCGGCAGCGGGCCCTGGCGCAGGCCGTGCGGGCCTTCGTCCGGCGCAACCTCCACGACCCGGACCTGACCCCGGCGGTGATCGCCGCCGCCCACCACGTCTCCGTCAGCCACCTGCACCGGGTCTTCACCCGGCACTCCGAGGACGGGCGGACGCTGGCCGCGTGGATCCGCGGGCAGCGGCTGGAGCGGGCCCGGCGCGACCTGGCCGACCCGGCGCTGCGCACCCTGCCGGTCCAGGCCGTCGCCGCCCGCTGGGGCGTCCCGCGCGCGGACGACTTCAGCCGCGCCTTCCGGGCCGCGTACGGGCTCTCGCCCCGCGAGCACCGGCACCTGGCCCTGACCCTGGCCGAGGCCGGGGCCGGGGACGGGGACGGGAGCGGGGACGGTTCGGGGGGCGTGTAGACGCATTGCCAAGGAAGCGGAGACGCAGGGCCAACACTGCGGCCGCGCGCGCTGGCATCCTCCTCCACGAGGAACACCGCGATGCGCCGGGCCCGTCAGTCCGGCGCGGCAGAACCACCGGTGGCCCGGCACGCCACGGGGGAGCGTGCCGGGCCTCCGGTCACTAGTTGCGGTAGCGGTAGCGGATCCGGCCGCGGGTGAGGTCGTAGGGGCTGAGCTCCACGAGCACCCGGTCGTGCGGGAGGATCTTGATGTGGTTCTTGCGGACCTTGCCGCTGATGTGGGCGAGCACGACGTGCCCGTTCTGGAGTTCCACCTTGAAGTTGGCGTTGCGCAGGCACTCGATGACGGTGCCTTCGACTTCGATGCCGTTCGTCGTCTTGGTCATGGTGTTCACCTCTCTCTTCTTCGCCCGGTGTCGGGGTGGTTCGTTCGTTGCGGGGCGGCCGGTAGGCGTGTCAGCGGTGCACCAGTTCCAGGGTGCTGCCCGCGCGCCGGGCGCCGACGCCCTCCAGGAGCGCGGTGGCGGCCGTGTCGGTCTCCGTCACCTCGGCCCAGGCGGTGGCGGTGCCGCCGCGGTGCAGCGCGTCCAGCGCGTGGGCCAGCAGCGCCCGGGCGATGCCCCGGCGGTGCAGCTCGGCGCGCACGGCGATCAGCCCGATCCGCGGCCGGCGGGGCGGGGTCACCCGGATCAGCCCCACGTACCGGTCGCCCTGGCACGCCACCGCGTACTTGGTGGGGTCGACGACGAGGGTGCCCGCCGGGCGGGGCAGTACCTGGGCCGGTATCGCCGGCCAGCCGGCGCCGGCCTCGACCTCGTCGTGGATGACGCGCTCCAGGGCGCGCAGCGGGCCCTCCTCGGCCAGGCCGGCGGGCAGGATCGTGACGCCCTCCGGGGGCAGGGCCGTGCCGAGGCCGGTGGCCTGCGGGTCGGTGGGCACCAGGTAGGCCCGTTCGCGGCGCGCCGCGGTGAAGCCGGCCCGCCGCCAGGCGGCCAGCGTGTCGTGGTCGCCCTCGTCGGCGACGGTGTGCAGCGGGGCGGGCAGGTCGGCGAGCAGCGCGGTGGCGAGGCGGTCGAAGACCGTGTCCTGCCAGGCGTCGATGCTGACGAACAGCCGCCCGTCGGGCCGCTGGGAGGCGTCGGCACGCCCGACCGCCAGGCCGTCGTCGACGGCCTGCCACTCGGTGTCCGAGACCCGCGTCACGGCAGGGGGGTTCGGGGCGGAATGCGCAGAGTTCATGGTGTTGCCTTTCGGAAGTGCCTTGCCTGAGGCGCTCCCGGGCGACACCAACGTCAATCGCCCACCGTGACGACAAGGGGGAGCACCCACCCGGTAACTGCCTTCATGGGTCTCACCTCCTCGCGTTTTTCTCACGGCTGCGCTGACGGTAGCAGTCGGCGGGCCGCCCGCCCAAACGATTTACGGTCGACCTCCTGCTTCACCGACTTCACCGACTTCACCGACGACCGCCCCACCGGGCGTGCGGGGGCGTGAGGAGACCCGTCGCCCCGTCACGGACCGTGCGCACGGTGCGCACAGCCGGACGGGGACCACGGGAACGCGGGCGACCGGCCGGGCATCCACCACCGTCCGGGACGCACGCAGTGATCGGAGCCGGGTCCAGGACCCCCTCCTGATCGCTTGAGGGGAACGGTCAGTAGCGCAGGTCGGCGGCGATGCCGCGGGCGTCGGTGAGGGTGCCGTCGGGGACGAAGGCGACCCGGGCGCCGGTGTCGAGGGCGCGCTCGATGACCTCGTCGACGATGTCCTCGCGGGCCCCGGCCTCGCCGGCCTCGGCGGGGACGAGGTGCTCGCCGGCGTCGCGGACGGTGGCGCGGTGGTTCTCCTCGACCACCAGGAAGGCGATGCGCCCCTCCCCCACCGCCTGCCAGACCTCGTCGAGGCCGGCGGCGTAGGAGGAGCGGCCGCGGGCCTTGTCGAGCCGGGCGAGGGCGTCGGCGGTCTCCTGCTCGGCGTGGGCGCGCACGGCGGGCCCGACCACCTTGCGCACGGTCTCGACGTCGGCCTGGGCGAGGCCGCCGTGCGGGATCTGGGCGGTGGCCTCCTTGGTGATCGGGCCGGCGGCGTCCAGCAGGGCCAGGGCGGGCGCGTCGCCGACGACGTACAGCGGGCGGGGGTCGGCGGCCAGCACCCTGCCGATCGCGGTGTCGGCCTGGCGCAGGAAGGTCTTGGTCTCCTCGTCGCGGAAGGTGCTGGGGGTGTCGCCGATGCGCTCGCGGCGTTCCGGGTCGGGGTTGTCGATGAGGGCGCGGGTCAGCGGGAAGCCGTGGGCGCGCTCCTCGGTGACCCGCTCCGGGTCGCCGCTCCACAGCACGGCCCGGTCGGCGGCGACGGCGAGCACCCAGTAGGGGCGCTCGGCGGCCTGGGCGGAGACGAGGTTGCGGGTGAGGAAGGTGTCGGACAGGACCACCCGGGCGGGGGCGGTGCGGGCGAAGGTCCAGACCTGGTGCTCGCCGGGCGCGGCGAGGATCGCCAGGCCGTCCTCGGCGTGCACCAGGTCCACCTCGGCGAGGGCCTTGTCGAGCCGGGCGGTGACGTCGATCCGGTCGGCCCGGGAGACCTCGGGGTCGGCCTGGAGCCGCTCCTTCGCCTCGGCCACCAGGTTGCGCAGCCGTACCGGGTCCTGGGCGTTGTCCGGTTCGCGGCGGTGGGTGGGCATCAGGATGGACACCGCCGGGTAGGGCCGGGGGCGGCGCAGTTCGGCGAGGACGGCGGGGCTGAGGGCGGGGTGCATGGGGACCCTTTCCGAAGGCGGTCGGCCTTCTCTGCGTGGGCGCACGGTGCCTGGCGCTGCTGCCAAATGTCCCCAATGTAGCGATTCGCCCCCGGAGTCGCCGGGTCGGCGGGCCGCTGCCCCTTGCGGGTCGGCCGCCGATGGCTGTACCTACTGGTACGTACAGTTGCTGGGGACCGGAGACGAGGGAAGGGAGTCGGCATGCCGTTCGTCCGCATCGACGCACTGGGGGCCGGACCGGAGCGGCTCGACGCCCTGGGGCGCGCCGTGCACGAGGCGCTGGTGGAGACGATCGGGATCCCGCCCGACGACCGCTTCCAGGTGCTCACCGACCACGACGGCGTCAACGGCACGCTGCGGTACGGCGGTTACCTCGGGGTGCGGCGGGACGAGGGCATCGTCTACGTGGCGATCACGCTGCGCGCCGGGCGCGCCGACGAGCGCAAGCGGGCGCTGTACCGCAGGATCGCCGAGCTCGCCCACGCCTACGCGGGCACCGAGCCGCGCAACGTGTTCGTCGTCCTGACCGAGAACGCGCCGGTGGACTGGTCGCTGGGCGAGGGCGTGGCCCGGTACGCCCTCCCGGACGGGGAGGGCGTACCGGGCCGCTGACCCGCTCAGCCGACCGCAGCGGCCTCCCGCTCGGCGGCGGGCGGCCAGGGGCCGTGGGCCGCGACCTGGGCGCGCAGCGCGCGCAGGGCCCGGGCGGCGGCGATGCCCACCGCGCCGGTGACCCGGCCCTCCCGCAGGCAGGCGGCGGCGAAGCGGTGCTCGGCGAGGCTGCCGTCGACCACTTCGAAGCGGTCGGCGCCGCCGGGGCTGCCGAAGGCCTGCACCCGCAGGCCGTACTGGTCGGTCCACAGGTACGGGACCGGTGCGTAGGCCTGGCGGGCGCCGTCCGGGCCGGCCAGCAGGTTGCGGGCGGCGAGCAGGGCCTGGTCGGTGGCGTTGGTGCGCTGCTCCATGCGCCGGCGCCGGCCGGTGCGCGGGTCGGGCCAGGAGGCGGCGTCGCCGGCCGCCCAGACGCCGGGCCCGGCGGCGCAGTGGGCGTCGCAGGCCACGCCGTCCGCCAGGGGCACCCCGCTGCCGGCCAGCCACTCGGTGGCCGGCACCGACCCGATGGCCATCAGCACGGCGTCGGCGGCCAGTTCGCCGCCGTCGGCGAGCCGCACGCCGGCGGCCCGGCCGTGCCGCCGGAGCACGGCGGCGGCCGCGCCCCGGTGGATCCGCACCCCGTGCTCGCGGTGCAGGCCGGTCAGCAGCGCGGCCGTCTCGGCGCCCAGGACGGCGGCCAGCGGCGCGGCGGCCGCCACCAGCCAGGTCACCTCGGCGCCGAGCCCGACCGCGGTGGCCGCCGCCTCGGCGCCGAGCAGTCCGCCGCCGACCACCAACAGCCTTACGCCCGGCCGCAGTTCCTCGCGCAGGGCGAGGGCGTCGGCCAGGGTGCGCAGCACGTGGGCGCCGGGCAGGGGTGCCTCGGCGCCGGGCAGCCGGCGCGGGCGGACGCCGGTGGCCACCACGAGGGCGTCGCAGCGCACCCGGCGGCCGTCGGCCAGGTGCACCGTGCGGGCGCCGCGGTCCAGGCGTTCGGCCGCCACGCCCAGGCGCAGGTCGAGCCGCAGCCCCTCCAGCGCGGCGGGCTCGCGCAGGGCCAGCTTCTGCGGCGCCAGCCGGCCGTCGAGCAGCTGCTTGGACAGCGGCGGCCGGTCGTACGGGGGCTCGGGCTCGGCCCCGACGAGGGTGAGGCGGCCGTCGTAGCCGGCCCGGCGCAGCGCCTCGGCGGCGTGCAGTCCGGCGGCGCCGGCTCCGACGACGGCCACCTCGCGCGGTGCGGTCACGCGTGTTCCAGGGTGATCGCCGCGGCCGGGCAGACGGCGGCGGCGTCCTGGACGGCCTGGTGGAGGTCGGCCGGGGGGCGGGCGTCGAGCAGGACGACGATGCCGTCCTCGTCGCGCTGGTCGAAGACCTCGGGGGCGGCGAGCACGCAGTGGCCGGCGCCGCAGCACTTGTCCTGGTCGATCCGGACGAGCATGGGGTTCCCTTCGGGGGTGGGACGGGGGTGGGGGCGGGGGGTGAGGGCGGGGGTGGGGCGGAGGTAAGGGCGGGCTACCAGGCGACGGGCAGTTCGTGGACGCCGTAGATGAGCATCTCGCCGCGGAAGCGGACGTCCTCGAAGGGTGCGGCCAGGCGCAGCCCGGGCAGGCGGCGCAGGACGGTGTCGAGGGCGATCTGCAGTTCCAGCCGGGCCAGGGGCTGGCCCAGGCACTGGTGGACGCCGAAGCCGAAGGCCAGGTGGCGGCGGGCGTCGCGGGTCAGGTCGAGTGCGTCGGCGTCGGGGAACTCCCCCGGGTCCCGGTTGGCGGCGCTGATCATGCAGACGACGCCCTCCCCGGCCCGGATCCGCACCCCGCCGAGGTCGACGTCCTCGGTGGCGACCCTGGTCAGGCCGGAGTGCACGATGGTCAGGTAGCGCAGCAGCTCCTCGACGGCGCCGGGGACGGCCTCGGGGTGGCGGCGCAGGTGGTCGAGCTGGGCGGGGTTGCGCAGCAGGGCGAGGACGGAGAGCGCGGTCATGTTGGCGGTGGTCTCGTGCCCGGCGACCAGCAGCAGCCGGCCCATCGCGCCGATCTCCTTGGTGTTCAGCTCGCCGCGCTCCACCAGGCGGCTGAGGATGCCGTCGTCGGGGTGGGTGCGCTTGGCCTCGGTGAGTTCCTCCAGGTAGTCGGTCAGGCGGGCCTGGGCGGTGATGACGTCCTCGACCGCGGAGTCGCGGCGCAGCAGGACGCGGCTGCACTCCTGGAAGAACTCGTGGTCCTGGTAGGGGACTCCGAGCAGCAGGCAGATGACCAGGGAGGGCAGCGGCAGGGCGAACCCGCCGACCAGGTCGGCCTCGGTGCGGCCCTCGGTCATCCTGTCCAGCAGCTCGTCGGCGATGCGCTGGACCTCGGGGCGCAGCGCCTCGACCTTCTTGATCATGAATTCGCCGGTGAGCATCCGGCGCAGGCGGGCGTGCTCGGGGTCGTCCATCCGGATGAAGGTGGGCTGGCCGTTGTTCAGCTGGCGGGCGCCGGCGCTGACGAAGGGGAAGCCGGGGCGGGTGGAGTCGGAGCTGAAGCGGGGGTCGGAGAGCGCCGCCTTGATGTCCTGGTGGCGGGTGAGCAGCCAGCTGGGGGAACCGTCCCAGAGGGAGATGCGGCTGATCGGCTCCTCCTGCTGGGCCTGCCGGTAGACCGGCGGCGGGGCGAACGGGCAGGTGCCGCGGGCGGCGGGGTGGGTGAAGCGGGGGGTCTGTGCGGCGGTGGCCATGGGGGGCTCCCCTCTCGGAGCTGGCTGTGCCGGATGGCCGGATGGTCGGTCCGGCCCGGTCGCGGTGCCGTACGGGTGCGCGGGTCCGGTGCGCGGGCGTACGGCGTGCGGGGGCGTGCGGATGTACGGCTGGCGTGCGGCGGGCGTGCGGGCCCTGAGCATTTACGTGCCAAAAGCAACTAACTCGCTGTCACGCTAACTCGCGGTCAGTGTCGGCGAAAGAGCCCACCCGGTGGGCGCCGATTCTGTCCGAAATCCGGTGACCGGTCTGCGCCGCAGCCGGGAGGCGCACCGGCCGCTAAAGTTCCCCCATGTCGGACGCCGCAGACGATCGGACCGCCACCGCGGACACCGCCACCACAGACCTGGAGGCCGTACTGGCCTCGCTGGCCTACCTGCTGACCCGCTCCCAGGAGCACGAGCGCCGCACCGCCAAGGCCGGCATCACCGCCGCCCGCTCGGACGTCTACCTGCTGCGCGCCCTCTGCGAGGCGGACGGGCCCAGCCGGGTGGGCGACCTGGCCGAGCGGCTGATGGTCAAGCCCTCCCACGTCACCCGGCAGATCGACCGCCTGGAGGGCCAGCACCTGGTGGCGCGCACCCCCGACGCCCTGGACCGGCGGGCCCGCCGGGTCGCCCTCACCGCCGACGGGCTGGCCCTGCTCGACCGACTGAAACAGGCCAACATCACCGGCCTGACCGACGCCCTGGCCGGCGTCCCGGCACCGGACGTCGCCGCGACGGTCGGCGTGCTGTGCCACCTGATCGAGCGTTACGTCCAGCGGGTACGGGGCTCGCTGCTGTCGGAGGACGGCGGCGGCTGCCCTCCCCCAGAGCCGGCCCGCAAGGGCACGCCGACGCCGGGGGCACGGCCGATGCCGGCCGGGCGCGGGCCCGTGCCTGAGGGCGGATGATCCGGCCGTTCATCCGCCCCGTACGGACACCCCGCTCGTCGCAGCGGTCGACGGGGCCGTGCCCAGTGCTCCGGTACGCGTGCAGCACCTACCCTGCCGCCGGCTCGAAGAACGGAGGATCGACCAGATCTCCGATCGAGAATTCCTCGAGCTGGACGTCCGCAATGACCCTGTAGAGGAACTCCGACATCGAGAAGTCAAACTCGGACCATCCGCCGTACTCCGGCTGAGCGAGCACGCGCCACCGATCCGGGTCTTCGCTGCTGGCATCCCAGAAGAAGGAAGAACCACGAACGGAGATACCCCATTGGATCAGCCCTCCCTGCCCTGGCATGAAGATCCGGTATGGGGCGTACGGGTCGAAATCGGAAGGCCTCGGGATGGACCGCAGTTCCGAGTTGTACCCCACCAGCGAATCCCCGCCGTCCGGATGAAGGACGTCGAGATAGCCACTGAACTGCCCCGGCCCGAACGTCTCGCAGAGCAACTTGTAGTCGCCGGGAAGCGCTACGCCGAAATCGTCTTCCACAGCGGCCCAGTCAATCACCAGCCCGAGGGGCCGCCATCCGACGGCCTGAACGATCCGATCCACCCACAACATCCGAAAAACCTCCTATTGCCAGCGCCTACGGAGTGCCCTTGGGGCGATTTTTGAGAACAACGGTATCGGAGTCGCCGAAGCTGCCCGCCCAGCGAAGCGTGACGCTCACGGGTATCTTACTTTCCCCTTCGTACTCCGGGACGACGGAGTAGAAGTACGTCTCTCCGCCCTGAATTCGAGCCGCTAGCCTGTCCTCGTAGCCCTTCATGGTCGGGGTGTTCACCGCGGCGTACAGCGGAACGAGGTTTCGCAGGTCGTTACCGTCTCCGCCGAGCTGACGCGCCAACAGGTGGCCTCGGTGCAGGATCTTTCCCCCGTAGTAACCCTGCGGAATGTGATCCCAGTTGATCGGGAACTCGGTCGCGGTTCCGACGATATTGGTGTCCTCCGTGTCGTAGGCCCAGTTCCCCTTGTCGTTTACGTAGTTGTAGTCACCCTTCGCCAGGCAGGCCATGGCGCCCTGAGCGCGCCCCATGTTGTCCAGGGGCATGTAGTAAGTGGCACTGTTCCCGGCCGCGCAGTCCTTCTCGTTCACCGGCGGGGCATCGGACGGGGCGAGTTCGCTGACACTTCCAGGTTTTATGAGCAATCCCTGCGAATAGTCATGATCATGGCCTGGGTCATCGCCGGACGGGACGAACGGGCTGTCCGGCGCAGCGCCGGGCGACACCGGAGTCCCGGTCTGCGTCTTGCCGTCCTCGGGACCGTTGAGCGGGCGCCCTTGGGGAGTCTGGGTGGAACAGACGGTGCAGGCGACGGGGTCGAGGTTGTGGGGGTCCACCGCTGGCGACTGATCGCTCCTCGGCGGCGGGGGCGGGAACTTGCGGTGATGACGGGGCGCCGGGCCCGACCCATCGGTGTCGCAGCTGCTGTAGCCGGCTGCATGCTCGTAATCTTCTTGGGCGCCCATCCCATATCCACCCATGTTGATCGATTTCATCTGATAGCCAAAGAGCATCGATGATTCGGTCTCACCAGAGTACGGAGCAGAATACGCCCAACCATTGGATTCCGTCACCATAAGGTGGCCATATTGCGAGGCTGGCATGGGAACATCTGACCACTTCTCCCATGCATTAATTACCTGGAAGTAGTGATTATTGGCCGATGATTCCGCATAGCTCATGTAGTTGTAAGAGGCCTTCCGCGAGGCGGCTTCCGCGATTTCCATATCCGCCATGTGCTGGGCCTTGCGTTCCCAGGCACTCGCGCTCATTCCGGAGTACGCGGGGGCCGAAGCTGCCGCCGAGTCACCGGACCCATCTCCCTCCGGACCGGCGTCCGGGCTGACGTTGTCCGGCTCGCACGGGTTGTGGCCGCTGGGGTCGGCGTTGCTGAGCGGGTCGCCGGCGCCGTAGGCGTAGCGGTTGGCGCCCGCGGCGGTGACGGGGGCGAGGTTGGCGGTGTCGCGGCTGGTGAAGTCGGCGGTGGCGGGGTCGTACCAGCGGCTGGCGGTGCTGACCTGACCGCTGGTCGGGTCGGTCCAGCCGCCCTGGTAGCCGAGGTCGTGGGTGGTGCCGGCGGTCGCGGTGGGCTTGCCCCAGGGGTCGTAGGCGCTGGAGCCGGCAGTGGCGGTGCCGGTTGCGGTGAAGGTGCCGACGAGGTTGCCGTGGCGGTCGCTGTAGGCGAAGGCGGATCCGGTGGGGTTTCCGATGGAGGTGAGGCCGCCGGAGGGCGTGCGGGTGTAGTTCTCCGTGCCGTCGGAGGTGAGGTTGTTGCTCGTCGCGTCGTAGGTGAAGGTGTGTCCGGCGCTGGTGGTGAGACGCCCCAGGGCGTCGTAGGCGTAGGACTGCCCGCCCTGGCCGGTCAGTTCGTCGAAGGCGTCGTAGGTGGCGCTGGTCGTGGTGGTGCCGGTGGTGGCGGCAGTGCGGGTGCCCCGGGCCGTGTAGGTGTAGCTGGTGGTACCGGCGCTGCTGAGCTGGTTGCGCTGGTTGTAGGTGGCCGTGGTGGTGCCGTTGGAGGTGAGGTTGCCGTTGCCGTCGTAGGCGTAGGCGGTGGTGGCGGCGCCGTTGTTCCAGGTGCTGAGTCGTCCGGCGGCGTCGTAGCCGTAGGTGTGGGTGGTGGCGCCGGCGAGGCCGTTGGTGGTCTGGGTCTTGAGGCGGCCTGACGGGTAGTAGGTGTAGGCGAGCGAGGAGACGGCCGTGCCGGTGCCGGTCTTGACGCTGTCGCCGGTGACGTTGCCCTGGTCGTCGTAGGTGTAGGAGCGAGTGTTGCCCGTGCCGTACTGGATGGTGGCGACCCGGCCGGTGGGTGTGTAGCCGTAGGCGAGGGTGCTGCCGGTCTGGGGGTCGGCCAAGGTCTTGAGCTGGCATCCCGACCTGGCCGGACAGGTCCTCCCCGGCAGCAGCCTGATCGGCGACGGTGACGACGGCCGGACGGACACCTCGGGCGAATCCCACGGAACCGCCATCGCCGGCATCATCGCCGGCACCGGTGGCCCGACCCCCGGCGAGGGCATGACGGGCCTGGCACCGGACGCGAAGATCCTTCCGATCCGCGTCGGCACCGGGAACCAGGTCTCCGCTCCGATGGTCGCGCGTGGCATCGTCTGGGCGGCGGACCACGGTGCGCGGGTCATCAACGTCTCCCTCGGCGCACCCGATCCGGATCCCCTCCTCAAACAGGCCGTCACCTACGCGATGGGCAAGGACGCCGTCGTCGTCGCCTCTGCGGGCAACGAGGGCGACCGGGGGAATCCGCCGATGTATCCGGCGGCTTTCCCCGGTGTCGTGTCGGTTTCCGGAGTCGACGAGAGCGGCGGTTTCTGGACGGCCAGCGAATCCGGGCGAGGTATCGTCGTCGCGGCGCCCGCCGCCGAGATCTACTCGACCAACAACCAGGGCCGATACGTGAAGGCCGACGGCACGAGCTACGCCGCGGCCTATGTCTCGGCCACTGTCGCACTCATCCGCTCGGCACATCCGGATTTGACGGCAGGACAGGTGATTCACCGCCTCATCAGCACGACGGTCGAACGAAACAATCACCCCGACCCGAAACTCGGTTTCGGCAGAATCGACCCGGTCGCGGCACTTTCTTCCATTGACGACGGAGAACGCGACAACCCCCTTCTCCACGAACCGCACGTATCCGTTGACACCGGATCCGGCTGGGATTCCGGCACGTTCGGCGTCATCGCGACATCCGCCGGAATCGCCCTGGCCTGCGGCGCCGCGGCCACCCTCCTGTGGCTCAGGTCCCGCAGTCGCGGGAGCGCCCGGAAGACCCCGCAGAACCGGCCCACGGTGACGGCGACCGCCAAATCCCCCCGGCCGTCCCCCCGTTCACGCACCGCGTCACGCACATCCCGTTCCAAGCGGAACGGCTGACCGGTTCCCCGCCCTCAGGAGGGCCCCGTCCCATGTCACCGCGCCTCCGTCCCGGCCGCCCGATCCTGGTCGTTTCCGCCTTGGGAGCCACCGCCGCTGCCGTACTCGGCTATGTGCTGTTCACAGGTCACGGCACTCCCCGTACGACCTCCGCCAAGGCGAACGACGTGTCGGGACGGGCGACCGCCTGTCTGGCGGCGGACAGTGCGAGCGCTACAGGCGGCGACACCGTCGCCGGAATCTGGTCCGCCATGCAGTCGGCCGGAACACAGCACAGCACCAACGTCCAGCGGATGATCGAACCGGCGACCACTACGGAACAGGCCGCTCCGCACCTGGCGGGGCTGCTCGTCCAGCACTGCGATCTGATCGTCACCGTCGGCGCGCCCTTCGGCCAGGCTGCTCCCGGCATCGCCTCGGCCGCGTCGTCCGTCCCGATCATCGCCGTCGACTCGACGCTGTCCTCCGCGCCCGCCAACGTCACCCTCCTCACGGGCTCCGGCGCCGCAGCACGGATCACCGAGCGGGTCATCGGCCTGCAACGGCACATCGCAGGGTCGTAGGGCAGCGGGTCGGGCGGTCAGGGGAGGCGGGGGGCCGCCGCGGCGGCTTCGGCGGTGTTGGCGTGGTGGGCGGCCTGGCGGGTGACGGGCAGCCAGGTGGGGCGGAAGCGGTGGCGGTAGTGGGCGCACCAGGTGTGGAGGAGGGCGGCGGGGCGGGGGTCGGGGGTGGCGCGGCGCAGGAGGGCGGCGGCGCGGACCGGGATGCGGTGGGCCCACAGGTCGATGCCGGCCAGGTGGGCGCGGGTGAGCAGGGGCGGCGGCAGGAGGGGCCGGTCGGCGGTGTACGGGTCCCAGGCGTCGGCGAGTCGGCGCAGTGCGGTGAGCTGGGTGCGGGCGGCGCGCAGCAGGGGGCTGTCGTGCGGCGGGAGACCGGCCGGCAGGCCGGGGAGCTGCCGGCCGCGCTCGCGCAGGTGGTCGGCGGCGGCGCGCAGGTGGCGCTCGGCGTCGGCGGCGGGGACGGGGGCGGGGTCGCCGAGCCGGTCGCTGGTCCAGGCGGGCACTTCGACGACGACGGTGCGCCCGCCGTGGCGCCGGGGGGCGAACCAGGTGGCGGCCCGGGCGCCGTCCGGGGCGGCGGCGCCGGGGGCGAGCATGCCGGTGGTGTTCTCCTGGGTGTCGATGTGGTGGGGCTCCATCAGGAAGACGCCGGGGCCGACGGCGGGCAGCCGGTGGGTGTCGAAGGAGCCGGTCTCGACCGGGATGCCGAGGGCGGCGGCGGAGCGGGCGAAGGGTGCGGCGAGGGCGGTCGGGTCGGCGGTGGCCTGGAGGAAGGTGCCGCCGACGTCGGCGGTGTGCAGGGAGAGCTGGAGGGCGGGCCGCAGTTCGTCGATCAGGTCGAGCAGGATCCGGCTCTCCGGGAGGCGGCCGCCGATCGCCGGGGCCCATTCGGGCTGCTCGTCGGCGGCGGGGCGGTAGTAGCCGGCGAAGTACGCGGGCAGGGTGCGGGAGAGCAGGCCGCCCCGGGCCAGGTGCGCGCCGTCGGGGTCGAGGCAGAGCAGGAGGTGCCAGGTCGTCGCCGGGTGCCGGGCGGGGCGGGCCAGGGCGCGGTGGGCCAGTTCGACGAGGCCGGCGCGGCCGGAGAACTCGTCGGCGTGGGCGCCTGAGACGACCAGGACGTGGTCGGTGCCGGGGCTTGCGTCGGGGCGGTCGCCGGGGCCGTCGTCGGGGCTGATCGAGAGGAGCTGGAGGGGGCGGCCGGCGCGGGAGGTGCCGAGGGTGCGCACCCGGCAGCGCCGGGGGTGGCGGGCGGCCAGGCGGTGGGCGGTGTCGGTGAGTTCGTCGAGCGTGGGGTAGCGGTCTTGAAGCAGGATCGCCCTGCCCGCGGCGGTCGAGGTGTCGGTCAGCATCGGTCCCCTCCCCTGGTGTCCGGAGGTGGTATTGGATCCGGTCGGGCGCGGGTCCGTCCAGGGCGCCCTGCCGGAGTCCGGATCTCCCGGGTGGCAGACGACAGAGCCCCCCGCCGGTGGTGGACGGTAGAAGTCCCCGGGCGGTCGGCACGGCGGGTTGCCTCCCCGGGGCGGTGCTCGACGGCGCCGGGGGGGGGGGCTCCGGGGGGGCCCGCCCCCCCCCCGCGGCGACGCGGGGGTCGGGCCGGCTGCCGGAGGCCGGGGGGTGGGGTAGAG
>NZ_JBEOSP010000030.1:0-113066 GCF_040303105.1 Kitasatospora sp. NPDC096128
GCCCGCGAGATCTACCAGGTCCTGACCGCACCCAGCACTACATCCATCACCGCCGAGCAGCTCACCACCGCTGCTTGACATCCATAAGAGCATCCTCCGTACAGGAAGTCGGTCCGGCCGACTTCCTGTACAGCAGCTCGACCGGGTGTTCCGGGTCTACGTGGCGTCCGAGTAGGCGAGGTGCGTGCCGCAGGCACGGCAGCGGAAGAGGTAGGCGGTCGGCTGACCGTTCTTGGTCAACGCCATCAGGTACTGCTCAGCCCGTGACGAGGAGCAGGGTCCGTCACCCCGTTCCTCCCGAAGTGACGTCCATGCTTCTGGGTGGTCGGCGAGTTCAGCGGCTCCGACGGCGCCCAGGAAGGCCGCACCGTCCCCGCAGTGGACCAGCCAGCGCTCCTGCTGCCATCCGCTGAAGCCCGGCGTGCGTTGCGTGATCGCGAGGAGCCGGTCCATCGGGACGTCATCGAGGACGTCGGTGAACAGGGCCTCGAAGCGGTCAGCCGCACTGCCGTCCGCGATGCACCAGGGGCACAGCCGGCCCCTGAGGTTCTCCACCGCGTAGACGGGGCCGGTGTAGATGTGGCCGCGGGCCAGGTGGCAGCAGCTGCACTCCACCTCGGACCGGACGACGGCGCCGGTGCCCACCGGGTCGGGATGGTACGGGAACACGGGAAGCGGCTCTGTCGTGGGCATTGTCACGGCCGGCGACAGTACCACCGCCGCTCCGCCGACCGGGCCGACGCCCCCTGAAAACCCGGTGCGGCGCCCGAACGTCCCGTGCGAGGCTCCCGCCCATGGCTGATGCGAACGACGGCAAGCGGTACGTCTTCCTGGATCCCGACGGCTCCGGCACCGGCCGGGGCTGGATGTTCGTCATCGTGGCGGCCCCGACCGGCGTGGTCTACCAGAACCAGGGCGGCGGGCTCGGCTGCGTCCAGTACGAACAGGAGGGCTACCTCATCCCGATCCTCGGGCGCGACCTGGACGACGAGCTGCAGTCGATCTTCGTCCGTACGCTGAAGATGCAGGGGTCGCGCCGACTCGACTGGCCGCCGGAGCTGCTCGACCGGCTCCGGGCGGCCGTCGGCTTCCACCTCTACGGCTCCACCAACCGCGACGAGGCGTTCCCCGCCCCGCTGGCACTCGACGAGTCCCGCCTGTCCGAGGCCGACGAGGCCTGGGTCCCGGTGCTGACCCCGGACGGCCCCGGCGTCCTCGTCTGGGAGAACTCCGACTGACGGCCGCGGCCCTGCACAGGAAGTCGGCCGGGCAACTTCCTGTGCAGGGTGTGTCTGCGTTGTCGCCGTGCCGTCAACCGTGCAGGGTCGTGGTCCGCAGCTGCGGGTCGGCCGTGATCTCGGCTTCGGTGAACCGTTCGGTGACCCACTGCCGGTGGGAGAACAGCACGGTCTGGTCCGAGTAGTGGGGCGAGGCGGGGTTGGCAGACTCGCCGTAGGACAGCACCGTGCGGGTGCGGGGGCCGCCCGGCGTCAGCTCGGCGGCCATCACGAAGCTGGTGCCCTGCGCCAGGTTGCCGCCGCTGAGCTCGACTCCGCCCGCGTGGCCCGACGTCGGCGAGGCCGCGACGACGTCGAAGCAGCCCTGCTCCTCGCCGCAGCCCGGCAGCGGGATCCCGGCCCAGCGCTGGAGGCTGCCGGGTGAGGCATCGAGCGGGACCTTGCGGGCGGTGAGCCCCTGCACGGCGTCGGCCAGGGCCGTCCGCACCTTCACGTCGTCGCCGTTGATGCCGCGCGGGGTGGTGACCGGGTGGGCCGGGTCGTACGGGACCTGCCACCAGGTGGACGGGAGGTCCTCGACCAGGTGCGAGAAGAAGGCCGCCCACAGCACGGCGCCATGGCTGTCGGTGCCGTCCCGCAGGTCCCAGCCGGCGAGGGCATCGCAGGCCGCGCGGACGTCGACCGTCGTGCCGTCCCTCGCGGTGAGCGCCGGGTCGGCCCGGCACAGGGCGACCACGGCGTCCCGGCCGAACTCGCCACTGTAGTTACGGTCGCCGAACATCGCCGCCTGGAGGGTGGGCAGGGTGAAGCCCGGCGCGCCGAGTCCGTCACCGCCGTCCAGCCGGCCGGCGATCATCTGCAGTCCGAGCTGGGGCCGCAGTTCCAGCTGGGAACGGCTGTCGTAGACGCCCGGGTAGCCGGTGAGCGGCGCGGCGGGGTTGGTGTAGAGCGGGCTGTTGTTGGAGTTGGCCAGGTAGTCGGTCCGGGTCAGGGTCGGGGCGCTGCCGGGCCCGAAGACGCCGGGCTCGACCGCGTCCGGGTCGCTGCCCCAGTCGCAGGCCGCCGTCGAACCGTCGACGATGTCGGCCCGCTCCGGGTCGGCCCGCAGGATGCAGCGCCCGCCCTGCGCGTCGGTGAGGTGCGGGACGCGGGAGGAGTCGGTGAAGTAGGTCGTGCCGCTGGTGTCCACCGCGAACGTGTACATCCACGGCATGCCCTGGTAGGTGTGCTGGGCGCTCTGCAACTGCGCGAGGTTCTGTGAAGTGCCCATCGCCAGCCACTCGTTCACCGAACGCAGGTTGTCGGCGTTGGCGTCCCGGACGGCGTACGCGGTGGTGGCCGTCCAGCCGGTGCCGAGCACCGGGCCGTAGCGGGAGGCGTAGAGGGTGCTGGTGACGGTAGACAGCTTCCCGTCGGCTCCCCGGACGGTGACGGGCACGGTCTGCCGGGTCATCGGCACGGCCTTGCCGTCGACCAGGTAGCTGGTCGGATCGCCCGGGACGAGGGAGAGCCGGTAGACGGAGGCGTGCTGCGAGTGGTCGGCGGTGTGCGTCCAGGCCAGGCTCCGGTTGTGGCCGAGCTCCACCACCGGCGAGCCGTAGAAGCCGGCGCCGGCGACGTCCAGCACCCCGGGGACCGTCAACTGGACTTGGTAGAGGCGGGCGTTGGCTGTCCACGGAAGGTGCGGGTTGGCCAGCAGCATCGCGTCGTGGGCTCGGGTCGCGTCGCGGCCCAGCGCCCAGCCGTTGCTGCCGGTTTCGTCCGCGAGCATCTTCGGGAGGGACGGGAGGGCCTCCGCGCGCGGCGCCCCGACACCGGACGCCCCGACACCGGACGCCCCGGCGGTCGGCGCCGGTGGGGTCGCGGTGGCGATGTCCTGCCGGAACGCCGTGACCCCCTCCACCTGGCCGAACTCGTACACGCCGGTCCAGACGTCCAGCGCGGTGATCGGGCCGACCCAGTCCTTGCCCCGGCAGGTCGGGTCCGGCAGGTTCGCCACTCCGGTGTCGCGCAGATAGCGGTTGTAGCCGGCCACATAGCCGTCGACCAGTCGGCGGACCTGCTCCGTCGGGCCGAGCGGCGCCGGGCGGTCGAGCAGCCGCCGGACGGTACCCGACTGCCGCAGGCCCTGGTGGTAGGCGTCGCCGGCCAGGTTGGTGGGACCGTGCGCCAGCACGTCGTTGGAGGTGGCGGTCGGGCCGAGGTACCGCGAGCGCTCGCCCCGGAGCGTCAGCACCTGGTCGGCCATGGCACACAGGTTGTCCTGCGCGAACGCGTAGCCGTAACCGTAACCCAGGCCGCCGAAGTCGGCCGCCCGGATGTGCGGGATCCCGTACTCGGTCCGTTGGATCCGGGCCGAGTACCCGTGGTCGCCCACCAGGTTCCCCTCCGGGCTCTCGGCCGAGGCGGCGGTCGGGACCGCGAGCAGACAGAGCGCGGCGGTGACCGCCGCCAATCGCCGTATCGGAAGCATGACTTGACTGAGTTCTCTCACCCGGCCCACGGTTCCAGCCCGACCGCCGACCTCACATCAGCCCGCCGGGCGAGCCCTCGGACCGCCGCATCGGCCGGAGTGTGTACGCAGTACGGATGACACTCGCGCGGATGACCCGGCGGCTTCCCCGCCCCGCACGCCGCCCCGCACCCCGGCCAGCACCGGCGCCCTACACGGCGACGAAGCGGCGGGGCCGTCGGCGGCAACCACGCTCGACGGCAGGGGATTCCCGCGGGAGGCGGCGCGGGGAGGGCCCACCCGCAACGGCGGGCCCTCCCCGGCGAGGGTGCTACCGCCGGCCGGCGGCCACCCGCGCGTCGCCGTTCTCGTCCCGGTCGTCGGTGTCGTCACCCCAGCCGTCGCTGCGGTCTCGGTAGAGCGTGAAGCGGTCGTACAGGACGGGCGTGGGGAGCGGGTTGGCTGCGGTGGCGGGCACCGAGTGGTAGTAGGAGACGGTGATGGTGGTGCGGTCACCGGGGTACCGGCCCGGGTCGACGTCGAACACGGCGACGCCGTACGGGTACTTGGTGTCGGGGTCGGTGACGGCGGACCAGTGGGCCTTCTCCTTGGCGTCCGGGTCGGCCTTGAAGGTGAGCCGCTGGGTTCGGACGCTGGCCTGCCGGACGCCGTCCTCGTCGGCGGGCAGGTAGACGTCGTCGTGGCCGGCGGTGCCACCGCCGCCGAGGATGAGGTGGACGGTGCCCTCGGAGGTGTCGATCTGCCGCAGGTCGTCGTCCACGACGGCGGGGGTGAGCAGCCCGCCCGGCTCGGTGCCGCGGACGGGGTGGGTGCGCTCGTAGTCGTGGTCGTGGCCGGCCAGCACGAGGTCGACGGAGTAGCGGTCGAGCAGCGGCAGCAGCTTCTCCCGGATGCCCATGTCGCCACCGTGGCTGGCGGCGGAGGAGGACATCGCGAACTGGTGCAGGTTGACGACGATCCAGTCGACCGCGCTCCCGCCCCTGGCACGCGACAGGACCCGCTCCAGCCAACGGAGTTGGGAGCCCTCGCTGTACCCGCTGATGTAGATGGACTGACCGGTGGCCGGGTCGAGGCTGGCGTCGTCCTCGACCGCGATCTCGTTGCCGTCCAGGCTGACGAACAGCACCGAACCGACCTGGAAGCTGTACCAGTTGCCGCAGTGGTCGCGGGTGCCGTTGTCGGGCAGTTCGAAGCGGGTGAGGTAGGAGGCGTACCCGAGGTCGCCGCCGCCGGCCTCGACCTCGTGGTTGCCGGGGGCCGGCATCCAGGGGCGGTTGCCGGCGGACGTGGACAGGTTGTTCATGAACGCGTTCCAGGCCTGCGGCTGGAGCTGCGGGTTGTTGTTGGCGTAGGCGAGGTCGCCGTTGAGCAGGTGGAACAGCGGGTTGAACTGTTCGACCTGGCGGACGGCGGCGGCGCCGTGGATCGACGACTTCTTGAACACGTTGTCGCCGGTGCCGAGGTCGCCGAAGCTGGTGAACCGGAAGGCGGCGCGGCCGCGGGCGGGCGCGGTGCGGAAGGTGCCGCGGACGGGCTGGGCCCCGTCGTGCAGCACCTCGTAGACGTACGTGGTGTCGGGGCGCAGCCCGTCCAGGCGGGCGTGGTGGGTGAATGTCTCCACCTTGTTGAGGCCGTCGACGTAGCTGCGGCTGCTGGCGTCGACGCTGCGGCCCGCGCCGCCGCGCGGGGTGCCGATCCGCACCCGGGGGCGCTTCACGGAGGCGCCGGTCGCCCAGGAGACGGTCATCTCGCGGGACGGCTCGTTGCCCCACTGGAGGTGGATCTGCTCCGGTCCGGGGGTGCCGGCGACGGCCGGCTGGGTCCACAGCAGGGCGGACGCGGGCAGCGCGGCGAGCGCGCCGGCTGCCGTCCCCGTCCGAAGGACCGTTCTGCGCGAAGGTCGTGCCGGGGGTTGTGCCGGAAGTTGTGCCGGGGGATGTGCCACTGCCGCCTCCTGGGCTCCGAGATGCGCCGAGGAGGCTCCCAGCCGGAGGGTACGTCCACACCACCGCCAACCGAGGTTACGGCGAACGGCAGTTGAACGCTGGTCCAGACCAGTCGCTCAGCGTGGATCCGCCTCCGGCAGCCCGTGCCCCCGCCCGTGCCGCGGCAGGAACGCCACCCGACGCCCCGCCACCTCCCCCACGAACAGCGCATCGCTCGGCGGCCCGTACGGGGTCTCCACCCGCACCTCCACCACCTCGTCCAGCAGCGCGTACAGCCCCGAACCGCCGATCACCCCCAGCTCGGCCCGTGCGGTGTCCTGATCGACCGTCATCGTCCTTCCGTCCCCTTCGTCGCGTGGCGTCCCGGCCGCTCCAGGAGCCGACTGCCACCCGGGGGGGGTACGGCCGGATGGCCGCGGGCCACGGGGGTGGTGCGGGACGGCCGAGCGGGTGACCTCTCGGACGTGTCGGCAGCGGCGCGCCCCATCCGGCGTGCCTGGGTTGGAACGCGCCGCCTCCGGACGGCGCACGCCTTGTCCCCGGACCTGAGAGCCGCCCATGCCTCCCACCGCTCGACTCCGCCGCCTCGTCCCCACCGCACTCTGCGCCCTCGCCGTGGCCCTCGCCGCCCCCGCGGCCCACGCCGCACCCCCGGGCGGCGACAGCGGGACCGACCCCGGCGGGAGGTCGGACGGCAGCCGGTACGACTGGGAGCGGGTGGCGGACTGCGAGAGCAGCGGCAACTGGCACATCAACAGCGGCAACGGCTACTTCGGCGGCCTCCAGTTCGACCAGCCGACCTGGCGGGAGAACGGCGGCCTGGCCTACGCCCCGCGCCCCGACCTCGCCAGCCGCGAGCAGCAGGTGAAGGTGGCCCAGCACCTCGCCGAGCGGCGCGGCCTCGCCCCCTGGCCGGTCTGCGGCTCCCGCGCCCTCGGCGGCCGCACCCACCAGACGGCCACCCCGGACCGCGACGAGGCCCGGGAGGACGCCCGCGAGGGGGCCCGGGGCCGGACCCGCTACCAGGGGGCCGCCGAGGCCACCCGCGACCATGGGCGCGACGCCGTCCTGCCGCCGCCCGCCCCAGACGCGGGCGCGGGCGCGGGCGCGGACGGCCGGTGGACCGTCCGCGAGGACGACACCCTGGACCAGCTCGCCGCCACCCTGCGCGTCCCCGGCGGCTGGCCCGCGCTGTACGCGCTCAACCACGACGCCGTCGGCGAGGACCCGGACCTCATCCAGCCCGGACTGGTCCTGCGCCTCCCGTCCTGAGCCGCCCCCGGGCACCATCCGCCGCCCACGCCGTATCCCGGCGTGGGCGGCGGCCGTCGCCAGCGGCTCCTACGTCGGCGCAGCAGTGCGCCCAGGGGTCACCGGGTACCGCTACAACCGGGGTACCGCTACGACCGGGTACCGCTACGACCGGGTACCGCTACGACCGGGCGCCGGCTACGGCCGGACGGCCGCCAGCACGTGCAGCCCGCGCGCGCCGGTCTCGTCGTGGCTCACCTCCAGGCCCGCCGCACGCACCTGCTCCGCGACCCACCCGGTGGCCAGCCGCAGCTTGGGGTAGCTGCTGACCTGCTGGGTCCAGCCCTCGCCGGCGCGGGTGTGGACCAGGTCGTGGACCAGGGCGGTCTCCCCGTCCGGGTACTCCAGGAAGCAGGTCATGATCCGGTCCGCGGTGGCGCGCACCGGAAGGAACCGGTCGGTGCCGGTCAGCGGGCGGGTGAGGTCGCGGAAGGAGAGCACCAGCCGCCCGCCCGGGGCGAGTGCGTCGGCGGCGTCGTGCAGCAGCGCCGCGACGTCCGCGCGGGTGGGCAGGTGGGTGAGGGTGTCGCCCATGCAGAGCACGGCCGCCACCGTGCCCGGCCCGGTGTGCCGCGGCAGCGCGCCGCGCAGGTCGGCCTCGACGGTGCGGACGGCCCCGGCGTACCCGGCCTTGTCGGCGGACTCTCGCAGTTCGGCGAGCAGCGGGGCGCTGGTGTCCACCGCGAGGACGGGGTCGAAGCCGAGGGCGGCCAGTGCCAGGGTCTGGGTGCCGGGGCCTGCACCGAGGTCCACGGCGGTGCGGCCGGCGGCCCCGGGCTCGACCCCGAGGCCTGCCAGCAGTGCGGCCTGCGCCGCGGCGAGGGCGGGGACGTCGCCGCCCAGCATCCAGGTGTAGTGGGCGGCGAGGAGACGGTCGTAGTGCTCGGGTGCGGTGCTCATGACGGGCTGGGCCCCTTCTCGCGATCCGATGGTCCGATAGTCCGATGGTCCGATCGCACTCTAGGGGGGCTCACAAAGCCGTGGAGCGGCGGAGCGCCCCCCACCGGAACGCCGACGGCCCGCCCGGTCCTGGTGGACCGGACGGGCCGGGGCGCTACGGGCGGCGGCGGTCGTCAGCCGACGTGGACCCGCGGACGCTTCGTCCGGTCCGGCTCCGCCTCGCGCAGCACCTCACGGGTGACCGGCGCGACCTCGCCCTGACCGAACAGGATGAACCGCAGGAACTGGGCGAACGGGTGGCCCTCGGTCCACTCGAAGTACAGGTGCGGCCGCTGCCCGGTGCGGTCCCGGACGGTGAGCGCCAGCGCGGCGATCGCGTTCGGGATGCTGGAGCTCTCCAGGGTGAGCACCCGGTACCGGCCGTGCAGCACCTCGCCGCGGACGGTCAGCTCGGACTCGAAGTCCGAGGCGTCCCGGACGGTCACCTCGACGAAGACCAGGTCGTCCTCGCCGGGGATGTCGTTGTCGGCGCGGATCTGCCGGATCTTGTCGCGGTACTCGGCGACGTCCCGGTTGGTCGGCTCGTTGGCGATCAGGCGCAGCGGGCGGTGGGCGTAGTCGCGGATGAACCGCTCGGCCGTGTCGTCCAGCACCACCTCGGTGACGCGCAGCTCGAAGGCGCGCTTGAGGCGGGAGAGCAGCGAGACCAGGATGATGCCGGCGATGAAGCAGGCACCGATCTTGACACCGTCCGGGCGCTCCATGGTGTTCACCACGGTGGTGTACAGGAACACCGCCGCGATGACCCCGAAGGCGATGGTCCAGCCGCGCTGGCGCTTCTTGTAGGCGGCGATGGTGACCGCGATCGCCGCCGAGCTGATCAGGACCAGGACGCCGGTGGCGTAGGCGCCGCCCTGGGCGTCGACGTTGGCGTCGAACAGCCAGGTGATCAGGAAGCCGACGATGGTCAGGACGATCACCATCGGGCGCACGGCGCGGGCCCAGTGCGGGGCCATGCCGTAGCGCGGCAGGTAGCGGGGCAGCAGGTTGAGCATGCCCGCCATCGCGGAGGCGCCGGCGAACCACAGGATCGCGATGGTCGACAGGTCGTAGACGCTGCCGAAGGCGCCGCCGAGGTACTCGTGCGCCAGGAAGGCCAGGGCGCGGCCGTTGGCCTGGCCGCCGCTCTCGAACTCCTTGGCCGGGATGAGCAGGGTGCAGATGAAGCTGGTCGCGATCAGGAAGGTGCTCATGATCACGGCGGCGGTGGTGAGCAGCTTGCGGGTGCCGCGGATCCGGCCGACCGGGTTCGCCTCGGTGTCGTCGGCGTCGCCCTTGATGTGCGGCATCACGGCGACGCCGGTCTCGAAGCCGGACATGCCGAGCGCGAGCTTCGGGAAGACGACGAGCGCGACGCCGATCATCACGAAGACGTTGCCGTGCTGGGTGGTCAGCGCGTTGGACCAGTCGGTGACCACGTGCGGCGCCTGGATGATCTTCCAGATGCCGACCGCCACGACCACCACGTTGAGCGCCAGGTAGACCGCGACCAGCCCGACGGCCAGGCCGATCGCCTCGCTGAAGCCCTTGAGGAAGACGGCACCGAGCAGGGCGACCAGGATCAGCGTGATCAGCATCTGCTTGCCGCCGAGGGCAGCGGTCAGGTGCGGGTTCTCGACCAGGTGGGCGCTCGCGTCGGCGGCCGAGAGGGTGATCGTGATGATGAAGTCCGTCGCCGCGAAGCCCAGCAGCGCCAGGACGAACAGTTTGCCCTTCCAGAACGACAGCAGCCGCTCCAGCATCGCGATCGAGCCCTCACCCCGCGGGCTCTCCTGGGCGACCCGCCGGTAGACCGGCAGCGCGCCCAGCAGGGTGACCAGCACCAGCACGATCGTGGCGATCGGCGAGAGCAGGCCGGCCGCGAGGGCGGCGATGCCCGGCTGGTAGCCGAGCGTCGAGAAGTAGTCCAGACCGGTCAGGCACATCACGCGCCACCACGACTGGCCCGTGTGCGCAGCGTGACCGGCCTCGGCGGCGGAGTCCCCCGGCTCCGCGCCGTCCTGCTGCGCCTTCGCGGCGGCGTCCCTGGCGGCCTTCTCCGGGGACATGTCCTCCAGGAGCCAGCTGCGGAGCCGTATTCGCGCCGACGACGGGTCCTCCGTCGTCGTCTCCGTCGAACCCGACGAAACCACCTTGCACCTCTTGTTTAAAGACCCCGTAAAAGCGCCGTCGGGCGACGGCAGTGCGCCAGGCTATGCGACATGCGTTAAGGAGTCGTCATCGGCCCGCGTTAAGAAAACGTCATGGCTCCGCAGGTCGGGGCAGGTGGCGGGGATCGGCGGCGGCGACCGCCGGGGCGGGGCGGCGATCCGCCCGCCCCGGCGTCTCACGGACCGGACGAGGTTACGCCCGGTAACCGAGAACCGTCATCATGCCGGTCTCCGCGTGGTACACGTTGTGGCAGTGCACCATCCACAGGCCCGGGTTGTCGGCGTCGAAGTCCACCGCCAGGGTCGTGCCCGGCAGCACGATCGCGGTGTCCTTGCGCGGGCCGTCGGCGCCCAGCGCGAAGGTGTGTCCGTGCAGGTGGACGGGGTGCCACATGCTCGTACTGTTGCGGAACTCCAGCCGCACCCGCTCCCCCGCCGCGACCGGGTAGCGCTGCGCCGGGTCGTACCTGCGGCCGTTGAACGCCCAATCGGCCTTCGCCATGCCGCCGGTGAGCTCCAGCGCCACCGTGCGGTCCGGCGCCCTGTCCGGCAGGCGGACGCTCCGGTCCGCCTTCAACTGCCCGGCGGTCAGCAGCCGGCCGTCCAGCTCGGCCGGGCGCGTCGAGGCGTCCGGCGCCGCGCCGCCGCCGGTGCGCAGCACGGCCAGCGCGGTGGCGTTCTTGCCCTCGGCCAGGGCGGTCAGCGGGAAGGCGCCGTCCTTGACGGTGACCAGCACGTCGTAGCGCTCGCCCATGCCGAGCAACAGCGCCTGGGTGGTGGCCTGCTCGACCGGGAAGCCGTCGGTGTGGGTGACGGTCAGCTCGTGCCCGCCGAGGGCGACCCGGTAGGCGGTGTCGCCGCCCGCGTTGATCAGCCGGATCCGGATCCGGTCGCCGGGCTTGGCGGCGAAGGTCTCGGGGGCGCTCGCCAGGCGGCCGTTGACCAGGTGGAACGGGTAGGAGACGTCGCCCGCGTCGCCGCCGAGCAGCGGGCTGGCGGCGCCCATCAGCATCCGGGACGGGCCGGCGGGGGCGGTGGGGGCTGCGGGGGCGCCCATGCCGGGCATGCCATGCCCCGAGTGATCCATACCGCCCATACCGCCCGCGCTGCCCATGCCGCCCATGCCCTTGGCGAGTTCGGCGAGGACGGCGTCCGGCGTGCTTCCGTCGACCCCGTCCACCCAGTCGTCCAGGACGACGACCCACTCCTTGTCGTAGCTCAGCGGCTCCTTCGGATCCTCGACGATCAGCGGGGCGTACAGGCCGCGGTCCTGCTGGACCCCGGAGTGCGGGTGGAACCAGTAGGTGCCGGGGTGGGCGAGGGCGAAGCGGTAGTCGAAGGAGGCGCCCGCCCGGACAGCCTCCTGGGTCACGCCCGGCACGCCGTCCATGTCATTGCGCAGCGCGAGGCCGTGCCAGTGCAACGAGGTGGGCTGCGGCAGGTGGTTGGCGAGGGTGACCGCGAGCGTGTCGCCGACGGTGGCGCGCACCTCCCGGCCGGGCAGGCGGTCGCCGTAGGCCCAGCTGCGGACGGTGCGTCCGCCCAGGTCGAGGGCGGTCTCGGTGGCGGTGAGCGCGACCTTGCGCTCGGGCCCGGGCCTGCGCCGCGCCTCGGCGGCGGCGACCTCGGGGCCGTTCGGGGCGACGAAGCCGTTCACCGGGGAACGGCCCATGGACGAGTGGTCCATGCCCTTCATCGAGTCCGAGCCGGAGGAACAGGCTGTGAGCAGGCCGGTCCCGGCGGCGGCGAGCGCGGCGCCGAGGACGGTACGACGGGTGGGTGTGCGCATGACGGAGTGCACCTCATACAGGGGTGGTGTGGGCGTACAGGACGGCGCGTCAGCCACTCCGTGCGCGGGCGCGAACGCGCGCGAGCGGGCACGGAACGGCCGGAGCGCGCCTACTGACGCAGCACCGACAGCCTGTTGAGGAGGATCCGCCCACCCCCGGGCGGCGGCAGCGCCCGCACGGCCCGCAACAACCGCGCCCGCACCTCGGCGGCGGCATCACCACTACGGCGCAGCAGCGGCCCGGCGAGCAGCAGCACCACGGTCCAGCCGGCCAGCACGGCGAGACAGACCGTCATCGGGTCCATCCCGTCGGCGGCGGCGGGATCGGCGGTCGTGCCGTGCCCTGACGGCTGGTGCACCGCCATCACCTGTGAGCCCTGCCGCTCGCCCCCACCGTGCCCACCGCTCGGATGCCCGAGCGTGTGCATCGTCACGATGCCGAGCAGCAGCGCGGCAAGGAGCAGCAGGCGCAGCGCCCCGGGCAGCGGGACACCGTACGGCCGCTGCTGCGCCATCGCCCCGCCTCCCGGCCGCCTCCGCCCGTCCGCTTACCCCCGCAGGGTATCCCGGACGACGGGCGGGCAGCCGCCACACCACCCCCACATGTCCGCCGATCTTCCTCCGTATCGAATCCGTTAGCATACGTCACTAGTTTTCGAACACACGGCCCGGCCGCCGGCCGGGCCGCATACATGGGGGGGCACCATGGCAGCACAAGACGCCGGCTTGGAGTTCAAGGTCAAACCGGCCGAACTGGACGGCTGCGGACAGAGCGCCCAGCACATCGGCGGTCTCATACCGGGGGAAACGACGAAGATCACCGAACCGTCCAACCAGGCCGCCGGCACCCTCCAGGGCTGGCAGACGGCGACCGCCATCAAGAACTGCGGCGCCAACTGGAAGACCCTGCTGGACAAGCTCGGCAGCGACATGGGCGACGTCGGCACCAAGCTCGGCACCTCGGCGACCTACTACCGCCAAGCCGAACAGGCCGCCCACAACAGCATGCGGAACCCGAACGCGCCCGCCTCGAACGGACCCGAGCCGGACCCCTTCGACACCACCGTCGTCCCCGGCCCGGTCAAGCCCCGCAGCGCGAAGGCGGCCGAGTAGCGATGGACATCAAGACCCTCTACGACGCCAACATCAACAACATCACCATCGCGAAGAACGCCTACGACGCCCTCTACAGCGCATTCGGCCAGCACATCGAGTCCTGGCAGCACGACGTCGTCGACCGCCTCGGCCACTCCGAGTGGACCGGGACGGCCGCCGGGCACGCCAACACCCGGATCCAGTTCCTCAGCACCGAGCTCCAGGCCGCGAAGCAGGAACTCGGCCTCATCAGCAAGGCCCTCGCCGACGCCGCCGAAGGCATCGCCGCGGCCCAGTCCCACCTGATCAGCGCCCTGGACGACGCCAAGAACAACAAGATGACCGTCTCCCCCGACGGCGGCCTCACCTGGGACAAGGACCCCAACTCCCCGAACTACGCCGGGGACAAGGCCGAGGCCACCGCCAAGGAGATCAGCAAGCGCATCACCGCCGCGCTCAACGAGGCCGACCACACCGACCAGACCATCAACGCCCGGCTCGGCCACCTCGCCACCAACGCCACCAACGGCACCGGCCTCGACGCCGCCACGGCGAAGGCCGACCAGACTGCGGCTGACGCCCTCAGTCAGGTCCCCGCCGCCGGCACCGACCCCAACAGCGTCAAGGCCTGGTGGAACGGGCTCACCGACGCCCAGCAGCAGCACATGATCCAGACCGAACACGACAAGGTCGGCGCCCTCGACGGCATCCCCGCCACCGCCCGGCACCAGGCCAACCTGATCAACTTGCAGCAAGGCAAAGCAGACCTCCAGCGCCAGCTCGACGGCCTCGGCCCCGAACCGAAGAAGATGCTGAGCGTCGCCGAGACCAACGGCGGGCCCGTCGAGAACCCCGATTACACGGCGTGGAAGAAGAAGCGTGACGAACTGGAGGACAAGAAGCACGGCATCGAGAGCATCGAGAGCCGACTGCAGAAGAAAGACCCGCCGGCCTTCCTGTTGGGTTTCGACACCAATGGCCACGGCCACGCCATCATCGCGGTCAACAACCCCGACACCGCGAACAACGTGTCGACCTACGTCCCCGGTACTGGTGCCCGTCTCGGCGACAGTCTCCGCAGCGACATCGAACGGTCGGACCTGATGGTCGCCTCCGCCGACAAGGCCAACCAGAAGGCGGGAGACCCGAGCACCACCTCATCGATCACTTGGGTCGGCTACGACGCGCCGCAGAGCATCATTCCCGAGGCCGCGGACGACACCTACGCCAAGAACGCCGAGGACAAGCTGCACAGCTTCGAACTCGGGCTGCACGCCACCCACGAGGGAAAGATCGACAACAACACCGTCCTGGCCCACAGCTATGGCACCACGACCGTCGGCTACACCATGCGCGACAAGGGCCTCCCGGTGGACAACGTCGTCCTCATCGCCAGCCCCGGCGCCGGGGTCGAACACGCCAGGGACCTGGGAATTGACCCGTCCCACGTGTACGCGGCGCAGAGCGACGGTGACTCGATCGGCTGGGCCGATGCCGCCGACCCCAAGGGGATGGCGAAGAACATCCGCGACTACTACGCCGAGATATGGGGTGTAGGAAACTACTACACCGGCGTGGACGCCAACGGCGTACACGTCGGAGGAGTCGATACCGACAACCACATGATTCACGGTCGGCAGACCACCGTCCCCGAGTTCGGCGCGCACATCCTGCCCACCAACCCCAAGGGCGACCACTCCGATTACTGGAACGACAACTCACCCACCTTGCCGGCCATGGGCGAGGTCATCGCCGGAAAGCCGATCTCATGAGCACCGCCGCACCCGCCTCCCTGATCCGGCGGGTCACCGCCACCACCATGGTGTTGGCCGCCGTACTGACTCTGAACGGTTGCGGAGCGGGGACCCTGGGCGAGCGGTCGAAGCCCACGATCACCCTGGACCAGGCCAAGAAGCAGATCGACACCTACCTCACGGACGTTCTGGCCGCACTGCCGGTCAAGCCCGCGAAGAGCCCGGGTGATTTCAGCGACCTGGAATGCGACGCCAACGACATCGGCCCGCACGGCAGGACGCAGAGCCGCCGGGAGTACGACTTCGGCGATGTCCCTCCCGTGCCCAAGGCCGAGGCCGTGAAGGCCTTCCGCGAGTACCTGACCGGCCGCGGTTTCGCACCGGATCCGGACGCCGCCGGTTCACGTTCCGACTGGATCAGGCTGAAGAACCCCAAGGACGACTTCCTGGCCACCCTGGACGGGGTCTCCGACTCCAGCCACGATCTCTCCCTCCGGGTCAGTTCCCCCTGCGTCTGGCCCGACGGCACCCCGCCCAAGTAGCCCAACTCCCGTTCGGGGCCGCACCCTCCGGGGTGTGGCCCCCGCGCGTCATCGCCGGAAAGCCGATCCATGAACACACCCGAACACGCCCCCCTCATCAGGCGGGTCACCGCCACCACGACGATGCTGGTCGCCGTACTGGCCCTGAACGCGTGCGGGGTGAACACCCTGCAGGAACGGTCGAAACCCACGATCACGCTCGACGAGGCGAAGAAGCAGATCGACAGCTATCTGACGACCACCCTGGCGCATATGCCCGTCCAGCCTACCGAGATGCCGGCGTTCAGCGACCTGGAGTGCGACCTCAACGACATCGGCCCACACGGCCGGAAGGAGAGCGCTAGGACCGCCTCCTTCGAGAATCTCCCTCTGCCAGGCAGGGCGCAGGCTGCGGACGCCTTCCGGACCTACCTCACCGGACAGGGGTTCCAGCTGGTATCGGAGCCGGGCGTCCACATCGGCTGGGTGAAGATGCGAAACCCCAAGGACGACTTCGTCGCCATCCTGGACGGCGCCACCGACGTGAGCCGCTCGTTCCAGCTGAACATCAGCTCCCCCTGCGTCTGGCCCGACGGCACCCCGCCCAAGTAGCCCAACTCCCGTTCGGGGCCGCACCTTCCGGGGGTGCGGCCACTTCGCGTCCGGCTGGTCCGCCTTCGTGCTGGTCTGTATCAATGATCCGCTAACATGCGTCCCCAGTTTCGATCATCCCGGACCGCCCCAGCAGCCGGTCCGGAACTGACGGGGGAACGAAGCATGGCAGAACAAGACGCGGGCTTGGAGTTCAAGGTCAAGCCGGGCGAACTGGACGGCTGTGGTCAGAGCGCACAGCACATCGGCGGCCTGATACCGGGCGAGACCGCGAAGTTGAACGATCCGTGCGGCCAGGCGGCCGGGGGCCTGAAGGGGTTTCTCACCGCCGGTGCGATAACCAGCTGCGGCACCAACTGGAAGACCCTGCTGGACAGGCTCGGCGGTGACATGGGCGACGTCGGCACCAAGCTCGGCACCTCGGCCACGTACTACCGGCAGGCCGAGCAGAACGCCCACAACAGCATGCGGAATCCGAACGCGCCCGCGCCGAGCGGGCCGGAGCCGGACCCGTTCGGCACCGACTTCACCCCCGGCCCGGTCAGGCCCCGCAGTGCGAAGGCGGCCGAGTAACCGATGGACATCAAGACCCTCCAGGGCGCCGACGTCATCGGCATCACCACCGCGAAGAACGCCTTCGACGCCTTGGCCACCGCCTTCGGCCAGCACATCGAGAACTGGCAGCACGAGGTCGTCGACCGGCTGAACCACTCCGAGTGGACCGGGACGGCCGCCGGCCACGCCAACACCCGGATCCAGTTCCTGCAGAACGAGCTCCAGGCCGCCAAGCAGGAACTCGCCCTGGTCAGCCGTGCGTTGCAGGACGCCTACGACGGCTTCGCCGCCGCCCAGTCGCACCTGGTCAACGCCCTGGACGATGCCAAGACCCACAAGCTGACGGTCGCCGCCGACGGTGGGATCACCTGGGAGAAGGACCCCAACTCCCCGAACTTCGCGGGGAACGACGCCGCCACGCAGGCCCAGCAGATCCAGGCCCGGATCACCGCCGCGCTCAACGAGGCCGACCACGCCGACCAGACCATCAACGCCCGGCTCGGCCACCTGGCCACCAACGCGAGCAACGGCACCGGCCTGGACTCGGCCACCGCGAAGGCCGACCAGAGCGCCGCGGACGCGCTCAGCCAGATCCCCGCCGCCGGCACCGACCCGAACAGCGTCAAGGCCTGGTGGAACGGTCTCACCGACGACCAGCAGCAGCGGATGATCCTCAACCACCCGGACCAGGTCGGCAACCTCGACGGCATTCCCGCCGTCGACCGCAACCAGGCCAACCTGATCAACCTGGCGCGCGGCAAGCAGGACATCCAGCGCCAGCTGGACGGCCTCGGCCCCGCGCCTGCGGCGACCCTGGGCAGCGGACGGTTCATCCGCCCCAACCCCGCCTACACGGAGTGGCAGCAGAAGCACGACGACCTCGCCGACAAGATGGGCGGCATCAACGCGATCGAGGCCCGGCTGAACACCAAGGTCGACGCCACCCACCCGCCGACCTTCCTGCTGGGCTTCGACACCAACGGGCACGGCCACGCCATCGTCGCGGTCAACAACCCCGACACCGCGAACAACGTGTCGACGTACGTCCCCGGCACCGGAGCCCGGCTGGGCAGCATCGGCAGTGACATCAACCGCTCGGACGTCATGGTCGCCTCGGCGGACAACGCCAACCGGCAGGCGGGCGACAAGAGCACCACCTCGTCGATCACCTGGGTCGGCTACGACGCGCCGCAGAGCATCATCCCGGAGGCCGCGGACGACACCTACGCCAAGAACGCCGAGGACAAGCTGGTCAGCTTCGAGAACGGGCTGCACGCCACCCACGACGGGAAGATCGGGAACAACACGATCCTGGCCCACAGTTACGGCACCACGACCGTGGGCTACGCCATGCGCGACCACGGCCTCCCGGTCGACAACGCCGTGCTCATCGCCAGCCCCGGAGCCGGCGTGGAGACCGCCAAGGACCTGCGCATCGACCCGTCCCATGTGTACGCGGCGCAGAGTCCGGCCGACGCGATCGGCTGGGCCGCCGCCACCGACCCCGGCGGCGTCGGGGACAACATCTGGGACAACGTCAAGACCGACTTCGGCTTCGGCGACGGCGACCACCACCTGATGTACGGCCGACAGACCACCGCCCCCCAGTTCGGCGCGACCGTGCTGCCCACCAACCCCGACGCGGGGCACTCCGACTACTGGAACGCCGATTCGCCCACCCTGGTCTCGATGGGGAAGATCATGGCCGGGAAGGGGTCCTGATGAGCGCCGCAGCACCCGCCTCCGCGCTCGGGCGGGTGACCGTCGCGGCCGTGCTGGCGGTCACCGCGCTGACCCTGGGCGCCTGCGGGGCGGACACCCTCCAGGATCGCGCGAAGCCCACGATCACCCTGGACCAGGCCAGGACCCGGATCGACGGCTACCTCGCCGCCATCCAGTCCCAACTTCCGGTCCAGGCAGTCTCGTTGCCGCCCGCGTTCAGCGATCTGGAGTGCGACGCCAACGACGTCGGCCCGCACGGCCGGAAGCAGAGCAGTCGGGGCTACGACTTCGGTGACGTACCGTCAGATGTCAAGGCCAAGACGGTGACCGACTACCGCAGCTACCTGAGCGGGCAGGGCTTCCAGGCGGTGCCGGACGCCGCCGGATCACATCCCGACTGGGTCCGGATGAAGAACCCGCAGAACCAGTTCCTCGCGATCCTCAACGGAACCTCCGACTCCAGTCACGACCTCACCCTCCAGGTCAGCTCGCCCTGCATCTGGCCCGACGGCACTCCACCCAAGTAGCCGGAACAGCCCGAGTAGCCCGAGAAGCCCGCGCAGCCCGAGAAGTCCGAGCAGCCCAAGTACCCCAACTCCCGTTCGGGGCCGTACCTTTGCCGAGGTGCGGCCCCTTCGCATACGCCCTGGTCAAACCACTTGTCCGTACTTGACGATCCGCTAGCATGCGTCGTCAGTTACCGCTCGGACCGGCCCAGCAACCGGTCCGGAACTGACGGGGGAACGAAGCAATGGCAGAACCCGACGCAGGCCTGGCATTCAAGGTCAAACCGTCCGAGTTGGACGGCTGCGGACAGAGCGCGCAACACATCGGCGGCCTCATACCCGGCGAGACCGCGAAGATCACCGACCCGTGCAGCCAGGCCGCCGGCACCATGCAAGGCTGGCTCACCGCCGCCGCGTTGACCACCTGCGGCAGCAGCTGGAAGACCCTGCTGGACAAGCTCGGCAGCGACATGGGCGACCTCGGCACCAAGTTGGGCACCTCGGCGGCCTACTACCGCCAGGTCGAGCAGGACATCCACAACAACATGATCCACCCGGACGTACCGGTCCCGACCACCAACGAGCCCGACCCCTTCGGCACCACCATCGTTCCCGGCCCGGTGAAGCCGCGCAGCGCGAGGGCGGCGGAGTAGCCGATGGACATCAAGACGCTCCACGACGCCGACTTCTGCAACCTCGCCATCGCCAAGACGGCCTTCGACACCCTCTCCACCGCCTTCGGCCAGCACGTGGAGAACTGGCAGCACGACGTCGTCGACCGGCTCAACAACTCCCAGTGGACCGGGACGGCCGGCGGTCACGCCCAGACCCGGATCAAGTCCCTGCACGACGAACTCGTGGCCGCCCATCAGGAGATCGGCCTGATCAGCCGGGCTCTCCACGACGCCTCCGAAGGCTTCGCCGCCGCCCAGGCACACCTGATCAGCGCCCTCGACGACGCCAAGGCCCAGGGGCTCACCGTCGCCCCCGACGGCGGCATCACCTGGGACAACAACCCCAACTCGCTGACCTTCGCCGGGCACGGCGCCCCCGTACACGCCAAGGACATCCGGGACCGGATCAGCGCCGCCCTCACCGAGGCCGACCACGCGGACCGGACGATCAGCAGCCGGCTCGCCCACCTGACCACCAACGCGACCAACGGCACCGGCCTGGACTCCACCGTCGCCACCAACGACACGGCCGCCGCGAACGCGCTGGAACAGGTCCCCGCCGCGGGCACCGACCCGAACAGCGTGCAGGCCTGGTGGAACAGCCTCACCGACGAGCAGCAGCACCGGATGATCCTCAACCACCCCGACCAGCTCGGCAACCTCGACGGCATCCCCGCCACCGGCCGGGACCAGGCCAACCGGATCAACCTCGCCCGGGCCAAGACGGACATCCAGCACCAGCTCGACGCGCTCGGTCCGGAGCCGCTCGACATCCCGACGGGTGCCGACATGAACGGCATACCGATCCAGGACGGCAAGCTGGACGAGTGGCGGAAGAAGCACGACGACCTCACCGAGAAGATGAACGGCATCAACGCCATCGAGGGCCGGTTGGGCACCCAGGTCGACTCCGCCCACCCGCCCGCGTACCTGCTGGGCTTCGACACCAACGGCAAGGGCCACGCCATCGTCGCGATCAACAACCCGGACACCGCGGACAACGTGTCGACGTACGTCCCCGGCACCGGCGCCCGGCTCGGCAAGGTCGACGGCGACATCAGCCGCTCGGACGCGATGGTCGCCGCGGCCAACGCCGCCGGCACCGGCAAGACCACCTCGTCCATCACCTGGATCGGCTACGACGCCCCGCAGAACATCGTCCCCGAGGCCGCGGACGACTCGTACGCGAAGAACGCGGAGAAGAACCTGGTCAGCTTCGAGAACGGGCTGCACGCCACCCACAACGGGAACATCGCCAACAACACGATCCTCGGGCACAGTTACGGCACCACGACGATCGGCTACACCATGAAGGACCACGGGCTCCCGGTCGACAACGTCGTCCTCATCGCCAGCCCCGGCGCCGGCGTCGACACCGCCCAGGACCTGCGCATCGACCCGTCCCACGTGTACGCGGCACAGAGCCCGGCCGACATGATCGGCATGGCCGCCGCCGTCGACCCGGGCGGGTTGGCGGACAACGCCTGGGACAACGTCAAGTCCGACTTCGGCTTCGGCGACGGCGACCACCACCTGATCCACGGCCGCCAGACCACGACCCCCCAGTTCGGCGCGAACGTCATGCCCGTCGACCCCAACGCGGGGCACTCCGATTACTGGAACAACGGCTCGCCGACGCTCGCCGCGATGGGGCAGGTCATCGCGGGCAAGTAGCGGCCATCCGGCCATCCGGCCATCGGCGCAAGCGTCCAGGGGCCGTACCTGTTCACCGGGTGCGGCCCCTGCCGCCACACCTGCCCTACTCCTGCCGCACCGCCGCCGCCAGGTGCGCGCGAAACCAACGGTGCGCCGGGTCAGCCGGGTTGCGCGGCTGCCAGGCCATCCCCAGCTCCAGCGGCGGGAGTTCGAGCGGGATCGGGAAGCCGCGCAGGCCCAGCGCCTGGAAGGTCTCCGGCAGCCAGTCCGCGGCCCCGAGCGTCACCAGGTCGGTGTCCCGGGCCGGCAGCACCGCGTCGGCGGACTGCACGGTGAAGGTCCGCTCCAGGTGCACCGGGTCGAAACCCGCCCCGGGCGGCAGCACGTTCTCGCAGCCCCGCGGCAACTCCGCCACCTCCCTCCCGCAGTTCTAGCGCCCGCGGGGTCGGCACCAGCCCCTGCCCGGCCCGCGCCGGCGGTGGATCGCCGACCGCGCGGCGCAGCCGGGCCGGCATCCGGCTCACCGCCGCCGGTGAGGTGCCGAGCCGCTCGGCGGCCCGGGTCACGCTGTTCTCCCGGAGCAGGGCGTCCAGCGCCCGAGCCTTTCCACGCCGGAGCCTTTCCAGCCCCGGAGCCTTGCCGCCGCCCGGGGCGGGGCGCATCCTGGGGCCCACCCGTCGTACCGAGAGGGAGGGGAGACGATGAGACGCCGCCTCGGGGTCCTCTGCTCAGCGTTGGCGCTGACGACGGCGCTGATGACGGCGCTGACCGCGGTCACCGCCTGCGAGCCGGCCCTCGACCCCAGCACCTACCGCCACCCGGTCCCGCTCCCCGAACCCGCCCCGGCGTCCGCCCAGTGGATCGTGGACCTCGTCGCCACGCTCAACACCCCGCCCCAGTGCCCGAAGCCGACCCTGCCGGCCCTGGCCGTCCTCGACAGCGACGGCCAGGACCGGGCGGTGGCGTTCTGGCTGGTGGACAACCTCGACGTCTGCTACGCCGTCATCAACCACCGGGGCGAGTCCCCCACCACCATCTGGTTCGCCGCCATCGAGGACCTCATCCCCCGCACCCCCATGCCCGCCGACACCACGGCGGGCGTGGACTCCTACGCCTTCACCGCCTACCGCGGCCAGGTCGGCGACATCACGGTCTCCGGCGACCCGGACCACCTGGTCAGCCCCGTCCGCCACCGCACCGTGGACCTCGGCGCCGGCCACCTCGTCACCTTCGCCGCCTACCACTACCGCATCCCCGCGACCGGCCGACCGCTCACCCTCTCCCTCTGCACCGCCACCCGCCCCTGCCGCGACGCTCATTGACTGTCCGTCACCTTCGTGCCGCACCGAGCCGGTTCCGTCATCTGCCCGAATGCAGCCGCGATACGGCCCCAGCGTGGGGCCAGGGGCTTCGGCGACCTCAACAAGAGAGCCGGGCCCGAGCGGCCCTCTCGAAGAATGCACCCAACAGTCTCCGGAGGCTGAAGGTCCGATACGCCCCCTTCGCTCCGCGGAACGCCTCGCCCGATCGGCTTCCGTGACCGGACCCTCCGCTTCGAGCTTCCGGACGCTCCCGCCGTCGCCGATCCGGCCGCCGGCCGGTTCGTCCTGGACCGCCCCAGTCACCCCATCACCGTCATCCGGGAGTAGCCGCGTGCACCCGACCGGACCCATAGCCCGGCGCTTCCCGCTGGTCGCCCGAATCCGGCCCGCGTGCCGGCCCCTCGACGCCCGTGTCGGCCGGCTCCAGCAGCCGGCCGACACAGCCTCCCGGCAGACCGACCCGGTCCTGGCCTCCACCGTCTTCAACCAGGCCGCCCTCCTCGTCTCCGGCGTCGGCCTTCCCGACTGCGCGCGCGAGCTGTGCCACCGCGACGGTTCCGCCGAGACGGCGATCGACCACTGCCTCGCCTTCGAACCCGACGATGGCCTGGCCGTCTTCACCACCCGCCTCGTGCTGACCGCACTCGACGCGGCTGGCTCGGAGACCCCCGAGAGCCGAAACCTCCTCGCCCGGCTGACCAGCCGAACGGGTGAATCCGGCGACGGCTACGCACTACAGGACCTCCTCCGCCACGAGGGCGTCCGGCAGCACCTCGCCCCGGTCCGGCGGGCAGCTCTCGACCGGGCTCTCGCCGCTTGCGCGCTGGGCTCGGCCACCCTGCCGGATGCCCTGCGCAGCCTCCTGGAGGAGGCGTTGACCCATGCCCGGAAGGTGCTCGAAACGTCCCCGTTCGACCCGGGCTCGCCCGGAGGAAATCCGCTTGAACAGCGAAATCGAACAGCACCATCATCAGTCGTCTCCGCTTCCACGCAGCATCTCAACTCGACTCCCTGAAAGCGCACTTGCCTGACATGGAGGCGGATGCGCGGCTTGGCGTGCTCGAACACCACCCGTGTCTGGAGGTCTTCATGGACAACCCCATCGGCACCGTACTGGCCTACCGTTCGGCCGTGCCCGCCCTCGACTGCGAGGAGCGGGTTCAGTGAGAGCGACCTGCGGCTCGGCGACGAGGGCCTGGCCGTACGCATGGTCCCCCTCGACGAGGTCCTCTCCCTCAAGGTCCCGCCCTACATGCAGCACTACCTGCCGATGCTCGCCGACGCGGCCGGCCTGCCCTGGAGGACAGCATGAATCCGCTCGATGACGCCCACCGACCGGCCGCCATCGCGGCCCCCGCGTCCGGGACTGATCCACTGACCCTGGTCGTCGGCGTTCACCTCGTCCTCCTCGACAACGGCGCCGTGTTCCTCGGCCGGCGGCGCAACACCGCCTACGCGAACGGCAAGTGGCACCTGCCGGCCGGCCACCTCGAAGCGGGAGAGTCCGTGCTCGCCGGCATGGCCCGCGAGGCCGAGGAGGAACTCGGCATCACCATCCGGGAGGAGGACCTCGACCTGGTGCACACCCTCCACCACCTCGACGCCGACGACGGGACCGGACGCCTCCAGCTGTTCTTCACCGCCCGCGCGTACACCGGGAAGATCACCAACCGCGAACCGGACAAGTGCACCGACCTGCGCTTCTGGCCGCTGGACGGGCTTCCGGAGCCGATCGTCGGCTACACCGCCGACGCGCTCGCGCAGATCACCGCCGGCCACCCGCTGTCCGTCGTCGGATGGCCGGCATGAGCACCACGAACCACCCGAGGCTCCCGGCCGCCGGGACGCCTGCGGGGAGCGCGGAGACCCGGCTCATTGTCGTCCGGGGAAACTCGGCGTCGGGCAAGTCGTCGGCGGCGGCGGGGATTCGGGACCGGTTCGGCCGGGGCCTGGCCGTGGTCGCCCAGGACAACCTGCGCCGCATCGTGCTGCGCGAACGGGACCGGCCGGGCGGCGCGAACATCGGCCTGATCGACACGGTGGCCCGGTACGCGCTGGGCGCCGGCTACCACGTCGTCGTCGAAGGCATCCTGTGCGCCGACCACTATGGCGAGATGCTCCAACGCCTGGTGGGCGACCACCGCGGCATCACCCGCTGCTACTACCTCGACATCCCGATCGACGAAACGCTGGTCCGCCACGCCTCGAAAACCGATCCCGAGTACCTGGCGGCGGCCGTCACCGAGCGGGATCTGCGCGACTGGTACCGCGAGCACGACGTTCTTCCCGGCGGAATCGAGACCGTCATCGGCTGCGACAGCACCCTCCACGACACGGTCGAGCGCATCATGCGCGACACCGCGCTCTCGGAGTTGCCCCCGCGCGACACCCAGAAGCAGTCGCCCGACCGTCGCGTCCCCTCCGTTTCCCCCTCAACCTTCACCCAGGAGCACCCGGATGCACGAGACGAGCAGGCTGTCGGCCGGCGTCATCGCCCACGACCTGAACACTGACCGGATCGCCACCGTCCACTACGGCCAGCGCAGTTGGACCCCCGGCCCGGCGTGGACGATCCCCGGCGGGAAGGTCGACCCCGGGGAGGAAATCGCCCACGCCGCCGCCCGGGAACTGCGTGAGGAAGCCGGGCTCATCGCCCGGCCGTGCGACCTTCGCCTGGTGCACACCATCCAGGCCAAGGACGGCTGGGACGGGCGCGGCGGGTTCGTGCTGTTCGTCTTCGCCACCAGCAAGTTCACGGGCGAGCTGGTCAACGTCGAACCGGACAAACACCTGGAGGTGCGCTGGCACCCCGCCGCCGAGGTCCTGCCCAGCCCGGCGTTCCCGACCTCCAAGGCCGCGGTGGAGGCATACCTGGCCGGCGGGCCCGCATTCTCCACCCACGGCTTCGGCCCCGCCTCCGGCGGGCGCCGGCTCGTCGAGACCTGACGGCACCGGCGCCCGACCACCGCGATTCCCCCTCTGCGAAAGGGAGTATGTGACCAGCACGCCCAAGTCCTCGACGGGCCCGGTGCCGGACAGCGAGCAGCTGTTGTTCGGCGGGCCGATGCGCTACGACTACGGCTGGGCCAAGCATGAGATGGCCAGCGGCAAGGTGACGTTCTGGGCGGTGGCGCGGCAGATGCCGGGCTTCCTGCGCCTGGCCGGGCGGATGGCCTGGGACGCCGACCGTGTGGCGCTGGTGACCCTGGTCGGCGCCGAGCTGCTACGCGGCCTGGCCGCCGCCGTCGCGCTGATCGCCACCAACCACGCGCTGACGGCGCTGCTCGCTCCCGGCGAGGTCGCCGACGTGCTGCGGGCCGCGACGCCGGCGATCGTCGCGGTCGGGGTGATCGCGGGCCTGTCCTCGGTGCTGTCCGCAGCCTCGGGCTGGGCGGGCGAGCGCCTCAAGCCGGCGGTCTTCCGCCGCGCGACGCTGGAGTTCCTCGGCATCGTCAGCCGCTCCGAACTGGAGGCCATCGAGGACCCGGCGTTCCTCGCCGAGGTGGACAGCGCCCGCTGGGGCGCGATGTCGCTGCAGAGCATCATCGGCCAGGCCACCTCCGTCCTCACCGCCACCTTCGGCCTGGTCTCCGCCGCCGGCGTCCTGTCCGTCCTCCACCCCGCCCTGCTGCCCATGCTGGTGCTGATCGCCGCCCCGCGAGGATGGGGCGCGGTACGCACCGCCCGCCGCCACTACGCCTCGACCCGGGCCTGGATCCAGCACAACCGGGCCAGCACCCTGCTCGCGGACATGCTGATCCGCCCCTACTCCGCAGCCGAGCAGCGCGTGCACGCCGCCGGGCCGTTCATCCTCCACCACTACGAGCAGATGGCCCGCGCCGCCGAACAGGAGCAGGCCCGCCTCGCCGGAGCGAAGGCCCGCACCGACCTGCTCTCCGCCGCCCTGGCCGGCGCCGCCCTCCTCGGTGCGTTCGCCCTCCTGGGCTCGCTCGTCATGAATGGCACGATCCCGCTCGCCGCCGCCGGCACCGCCGTGGTCGCCATCCGCACCGGCTCGGCCAGCATCGGCGGCCTCGTCTCCCAGATCAACGGCCTGTACGAGGAGAGCCTGTTCGTCCGCGACCTCGACCAGCTGCGCCGCGAGGGCCACCGCCGGGCCATCCCCACCGGCGGCGCACCGCTGCCCGAGCGACCCGAGACGATCACTGTCGAGGACGTCTCCTTCACCTACGACGGCCGCGACGCCCCCGCGCTGGACAAGGTCACCCTGACGATCCCCCGGGGCAAGGTCATCGCCCTGGTGGGCGCCAACGGTTCGGGCAAGTCCACCCTGGCCAACATCCTGTGTGGGGTCTACCAGCCGCACCAGGGCCACGTCCGGTGGGACGGCGTCGACACCGCCACCGCCGACCGCGACCAGCTCTTCAGCAGCGTCGCCCTGCTCGCCCAGAACTTCCAGCGCTGGTCCTTCACCCTGCGCGCCAACCTGCTCCTCGGCCGCCCCGAAGTCCCGTGCGACCAGCGGCAGCTGGAGACCGCCGCCGACTACGCCGACCTCCACCCGGTGATCGAAGAGCTGCCCCGCAGCTGGGACACCCTCGTCGCCAAGGGCTTCGAAGGCGGGGTCGGCCTCTCGGGCGGCCAGTGGCAGAAGGTCGCCCTCGCCCGCACCCACCTGCGCCTGACCACGCCCGACGCCCACGGCCGGCTCCCCGCCCTCGTGGTGGTCGACGAGCCGACGTCCGCGATGGACCCGGAAACCGAAGTCGAGGCGTTCGAGCAGATCCGCCGGCTCACCTCCCTCGGCGTCACCGTCGTCCTCATCACCCACCGCCTCGGCGCCACCGCCAAGGCCGACCGCATCTTCGTCCTCGACCACGGCCGCCTCATCGAGCAGGGAAGCCACTCCGAGCTGATGGCCCAGGAACCGGCCACGCGCTACCGCGAGTCCTACCTCCTCCAGGCCGCCCAGTACGACCTCGGCGACCGCCTGCCCCACCAGAACACGCCGACGACCGCCGGCGCCTGACCCGACCGCCCGGCCGTCCCCGATCCGATCCGAGCCGATCCGAGCCGATCCGAGCCGACCAGCAGGGAGAAGCCAGTGAGTGCACCGACCCCGTCCGAGACACCGCAGCCGTCCGCCGCCCCTTCGTGGGAGGACCTGCTGGAGCGCGGCACCGAGCACATCCAGCGCGCCTTCCACGAACTCACCGCCGCCACCAGCGACTACGCCGGGCACAGCCCCGACCTCATCTGGGGCAACCTGCAGACCCCCGCGTACGCGCAGGAGGTCCTGCGCATGGTCGCCAACCTGCACCAGTTCCCCGACGACTCGGCGGCCGGCGCCGCCGAACGCACCGCCAGGGCCCGCTACCTCGGACAGGACGGCCGGACCTACCACGTCCTGCTCGGCGAACAGGCCCTGCTGACCGGCATCGGCGGACCGGAGGTGATGCGCGCCCAACTCGAGCACCTGCTGGCCTCCCTCGACACGCCGGGGCTGCGGCTGGGGATCATCCCGGCCCGAGCCCGCCTGCACGTCTACCCCGGCGACGGCTTCGGCATCCACGACGGCACCCGCGTGGAGGTGGAGGGCTACCGCGGATGCGAGACCATCACCGACCCCAAGCGCGTCGCCCTCTTCCACCGGGCGTTCCGGCTGCTCCAGGAGTCCACCGTCTACGGGCCCGGCGCCCGCGCCCTGATCACCGAGGCCCTGCACGGCTGGTAATCCAACCTGGCCTCGGCCGTTGAGGGCCTCGAGCTGCCGGCCCGCAGGCCCATCGTGCCGCAGCACTGACATGCGACCTGAGCACACCGTGGCAGGAGCAGGACGTAGTCCGGATCATGACGGAGCACGCGGCCCTCACCCGGACTGTCCAGGACCTGAACAGCGAGAAACGGTCGCTGCAGGACCGGCTCAGCGATAGCCCGTCCTGTCGGGGGCCGGCCACTGGACGGCCCCCGACAGCCTTCATCCACGGATCGACTCAGCAGAACAGCAGCCAGGGAGGGAACAGGAATGTTTCCTGTGGATCACCGGGCAGCCCAGATGAGGATGCCGGCGATGTGGACGGCCAGGTGCCCTGTCATCTGGGCGAGGTCGGTCGCCGGCTGTTCGATCACGACCGCGTGGATGCCCACGAGGTCGGAGAGCTTGGCGTTGTCCTCGCGGACCAGGATCGCGGTCAGCTCGGCACGGCGCGCACCACGTACGCGCCGACGGTGACCTGGGAGGAGCTGGTGTTTCTGACGTCCGCCTGCCAGCCGTACGCGGTCGGCTCGCTGCTCTGGCGGTAGGTGGCGGAGCCGCCCGAGACGACGCCGCCGCCGGTGGGAGTCCATCCCTGCGGGCAGTTCGCACCGACCTGCCTCGTCTCCTGCGACTGGAGGGTGGTGTAGGCGTTGTGCACGATGTAGTTGTCCCGGCCGCACACGGCCACGGCACTCATCCGGGCCAGCGTGTCATCGCTGGTGTTGAGGCTGCGCACCCGCACGGTGACCTCGTCTTCCGGGTACGCGTCGAGGACCCGCAGAAAGGGGTCGTAGGAGCGGAAGCCGATGCCGCTGAGCCGCTCGCCCGGCGCGCACCAGCTCGTCATGCTCTTCTCCTGGCCGGCGCCTACCAGCTGGAACATCGCCTCGTGCGCGTAGGACTCGGCGTTCGTGCACCGTGCCTCGGCCCAGCCGTACGCTCGGGTGTCCGGGCTGGTGTTGGCGAACTGGACGTGCCAGCTGCCCAGCTCCATGCTCGGCAGGGAGGTCACCAGGTACACGTTGTTCCCGCTGGTGTACCCGTCGCTGTTCCCGCCGCCGCCGGAGGGCCGCGTCCCCTGCGGGCAGTAGGCGACCGCCCACGCGGAGCCGTTCGGCGGGATCTCGACCGAGAGGCCGGAGAAGGTCTTGTAGTCGGACCTCTGGCCGACGAAGACCTCCGCAGGGGCATGGCGTGCGGTCCCGCCTCGGGGTGCGGAGGCGGTGACGGGCGTGGCGGCGGCCGTGCCGGCGGCGAGTGCCAGCAGCGCGGCTGCCATCGCTGCCCACCGGACATGGCGTGGCAGGGTGAATTTCATGGGGACCTCCGGGGTCTTCGGGGCGGGGCGGGGGGCGATCGCCGCAGCCGCTCCGCGTCGCCGCTCCGGTCGGGCCGCCGCGACGTTCCCGGGGATCGGTGGAGGGACGATTCCCGGCCGGGAAGGGTTCGCCGAGCCGGCGGTTCGGGCGGACGCGTGCGCGGTTACGCTGAGCCCCACAGTCGGTACGTACAAGGACTATTGCCAGACTGAAAGGTGCGCCCCACACCACGCAACCCGGAACGGCCATTGAGATGCACCAGTGGCGCCGCACCCGGCCCGGTCACACCCGCCCCGGTTCCTGCCCGGGTGGCGGGGCGGACGGTGCTGCTGATTCCGCACCGCGGCGAGAGCCCCGACGAGGCCGCCCTGCCTGCTGACTACCGCAAGATCCTGGCGATCGCACGGGCCGCCGACGGTCCGGTCCAGGTCTTCGCCGAAGTCATCCGCCCGCAACCAGCGTGAGCACCCCGACGCCGACGCACACCAGGCCCGTGACCTGCTATTCGACGATGCACACTGCTCACTCGGCACCGCAACGAAGGGGAAGGCAATACTCGACGGTCTTTCCGAGTCGGTTGTCGGGCACCTGGCCGTCCTCGGCCGGCGTTGAGGCCGAAGGAACTCCCATCTCCAGCTCGCCAACCCGGATCGATCCCTGAGAATCCACCCCTAAGGGGGTGGACACGCTCGTCAGCGGGCATGCCAAGGTCGTAGTCCAACCACGGGTCATGAGAAGGTACCGAGCATGAGTGCAGTGAAGTTCATCCTCAATGTCATCTGGTTGCTTTTCTGCGGCATTTGGATGGCTCTTGCCTACGTGCTCGCCGGAATCATCTGCTGCGTACTCATCATCACCATCCCATTTGGCATTGCTTCGTTTCGGATCGCCGGCTTCATACTGTGGCCGTTCGGGCGGACCACCGTCGAGCGCCGCGACGCCGGGGCGGCGTCCTGCGTCGGCAACGTGATCTGGTTCGTCTTCGCCGGGTGGTGGTTGGCCCTCGGGCACCTGGTGACCAGCATCCCGCTGTTCCTGTCGATCATCGGGATCCCCTTCGGCTGGGCCAACCTCAAGATGATCCCGATCTCGCTGATGCCGCTCGGCCGCGAGATCGTCTCCACCGACAAGGAATGGGGCACCTACTAGCCGGTGACCACAAGCAGCGATGGCCGACGAGGGTGGAGATCCTCGTCGGCCATCAGTCCTTGCTGTTCCGGCCCGCGTCAGCGGCAGCCGGAAGCGGACTCTTGTCCAGCGGGTGGCAGGTGACTCGTGGTCGCGGGTGGGGCATTCGCGAGCCCAGGCCCGTATTAGATTCTGGATGGCGTCGAGGACTCGGTAGAGCTCGGCACGGCTCGCGGCCCTCTCCTGTGCGGGAGGGACTATCCGTGCGGGTGTTCGCGGAAGCGGTTGATGGCGGGCAGGTGCTTGGCGCGCAGTTCGTGGTCGCGCACGCCCAGGCCCTCCTCGGGGGCCAGGCAGAGCACGCCGACCTTGCCCCGGTGCTTGTTGTGGTGCACATCGAGGGCGGCCTGGCCGGTCTCCTCCAGGGAGTAGACCTTGGACAGGGTCGGGTGGATCCCGCCCTTGGCGACCAGGCGGTTGGCCTCGAAGGCCTCGCGATAGTTGGCGAAGTGCGAGCCGACGATCCGCTTGAGCGACATCCACAGGTAGCGGTTGTCGTACTGGTGCATGTAGCCGAAGGTCTCCCGGCCCGGGTGCTCGAAGACGATGTCGACGTCCTCGCCGCCGGAGAACTCGCGGATCTTCGAGCCCGTCGATCAGCTCGGCGAGCTCACGATGCGCCCGGAGGCGATGCTGCCGGCGCTGCCGTTGATGACGTAGCCGGCGAGCTCGTCCTGGCCTTCGAACAGGCCCTCGTAGTCGTGGTACATCACCGTGGCGAAGACCCCGGTTCGGCTGCCGCGCAGCGTCGCCGCGTCGATGCCGGCCCGGCCGGGAAGGGGGAGATCGCGTCGGTGCCGTCGGCGACCAGTCGCCACAGGTCCTCCGGTGAACCGACCCCGCCCGGGTACCGGCAGCTCATCCCGACGATCGCGATGGGCTCGTGGGCGGAGTCCTCCGCCTCCTGGAGCTGCTGTCGGACGTTGCGAAGCTCGGCGGTCGCCCGCTTCAGATAGTCGCGCAGCTTCTGTTCAGCCGCCATGGTCTTGCTCCTTCTACGGGAAACGCCACAGCCGGACGGCGGCCTCGGGCCGCCGTCCGGCTCTCGTTCACGCCTGTCTGGTCGCCTGCGTCGCACCCGGCGTGGCGGAGCCGGGAAGGAGCATGAGGCGACTGGCGGTCCGGTTGATGTCGATGGGCAGGGCATCGCCCCGCAGGCAGTCGGCCAGGGGGCCGTCGGCGACGAGGTAGAGCTTCGCGTCCCGGTCGCACAGGACGTCGACGAGGTTGGCGAAGCGCTGCGCCGCGTCCCTGCTGCCGGACGTGAGCTCCGGCAGCCCTGAGAGCACCCAGGTGCCGAACCGGTCGGCCAGGCCCAGGTAGTCGATGGTCGAGGTGCGTTCGTCGCACAGCTCGTGGAAGTCGAACCAGACGAGGTCGTCGCGCACGGCGCGGGCGACCAGGTCCCGGCCGCCGATGTCGATGCGCTGCCGCTCGCCGTCGGCCGGCGGTTCGAGTCCGGCGTCGCGCAGTTGCTGCTCGGTGCCGGGCCAGATGTAGGCGCCGCGCTGGAACTGCGAACGGGCCGCTCCGGCGGTGCTCTCCGCCCGGTAGTCCTGCGGGCCCGCGACCTCCAGGACGTCCAGGTTGCCTTCGAGCAGTTTGATGGTCGGCTCGAACATGTGGTGGTAGACCGGGTTCGGCAGCAGGCCGTCGGGCGGGTAGTTCGAGGTGGTCACCAGGGTGACCTTCTGGTCGAACAGCGAGGTCAGGACGCGGCCCATCATCATGGCGTCGCCTGGGTCGTGCACGTGGAACTCGTCGAAGAACAGCAGCCGGCAGTCGCTCAGCAGCTCGGCGACGGCCAAGTCGCACGCGTTCCGCTCCTTGCGGTGCCGGGCGTAGACGGCGTGGAACTCGCGGAAGAACTCGTGGAAGTGCACCCGGCGCTTGTTCCGCACCGGCAACGCCTCGTAGAAGACTCCGGTCAGCCAGCTCTTGCCGCGCCCGACCGGTCCCCAGACGTAGATGCCGCGCGGCTGTTTTCCGCCGAAGAAACGGCGGCGGCCGGACAACTCGGCGGCGAGTACGGAAAGCCGCTCGGCCGCAGCGGTCTGCGAGGCGTCGAGAACGAAACCAGCTTCCTCGGCTGCGCGCTCGAACTTCTCGAACAACTGATGCCCCCCCGGTTCCAGTCTGAGATAACGCCGACACCGGTGACGGTTACTCATCGGCGAGCGGTCGTGATCCTGCCAGATGTTCACGGCCCGCGACAATGCCTTCCCGGGGAGTGATGATCATCACTCCCGTCGAAAACCTCGCAGGTGGGACGCCGTGCTCCATGGAAGAGCTCGACGGGCGACAGGTGGGTGTCGACGAGATCACTTCGCTCACACTGACCGGTTACGACCATTTCACAACCATGCGCGTCGAGGGCGGCGCAATACGCGGACTCGCACTGCATTTCGCCCGGCTGGCCCGGGACTGCCGGGCTGATTTCGGCACCGAACTGGACGTGGACCACGTTCGTCAAAAACTGTCCCGCAGACTGGATCTGACGGGCAATGAGAATGACGTCGTCGCCCGGATCACCGTCTTCGACCCGGATCTGAGCCTCACTCACCCGGCCGGTCCGGCCGCACCGCGGATCCTCGTCACCACGCGGCCCGCACCGGAACCTCCGCAGGGACCGCTGCGCGTCCGGCCCGTCAGGCACCTGCGCCAGGTGGCCGGGGTGAAGCACACCGGGCTCTTCGACAGCCGGCACCTGCGACGCGCGGCTCAACTCAAGGGCTTAGACGACGCGTTGTTCCACGGTGACGAGCTGTGGATCTCCGAGGGAGCCACCTGGAAGGTGGGCTTCTTCGACGGCCGCCGGCTGGTCTGGCCGCAGGGGGAGCACCTGCCCGGCGTGACCGATTCGCTGCTGACGCAGGCTCATGAGAGCTTCTTTTTACTGACTGTGATGCTGGACCACCTTCCTTCCACGGAAGCGGCGTTTGCCACCAACGCCGCCGTAGGCGTCCGGCCGATCTCCGCCATCGGCGCCGTACCTTTTGTGATGGATCACCCGGTTCTGGCCGAACTCCGCCGCCGCTATGCGGAGATCACGGCCGAGGAACCGCGCCCTCCCGCCTCCGCGAGGGCGGCACCGTCCACCTCCGCAACGACGGCGAACTGATCGCGAAGCTCCGGGAGCTCAGCGGCACCGACGAACAGGTGCTCGGCGACGAGGAGCTGCTGCGGATGGCTCTGCCCGCCATCCGGAACGACTACAAGGCGGCCGAGACCTACCGGTACCGGCCCGGCCCCAAGCTGAACTGCCCGGTGCACGTGTTCACCGGCACCGAGGACCCGATGGTCACCGAGGACGAGGCGGCCGCCTGGGCCGACCACACCACCGGCGCCCACTCGCTCGACATCTATCCCGGCGGCCACTTCTACCTGATCCACCACCAGGTCCCGATCCTCCGCGCCGTCTCCGAGCGCCTCGCCGACGCCTGAGCCCCGACGCCTGAGCCCCTGCCCGGTGCGCCTCCGGCACAGGGCCGGAGGAGTCGCTCACCGGCCGACGGCTCCGTCGATCCGTCCGCGGGTCGGAGGCCGCCGTCAGAGGCCGCCGTCAGAGGCCGAGGATACGGACGGCCTGCTCGCGCATCTCGACCTTGCGGATCTTGCCGGTGACGGTCATCGGGAACTCGTCGACCACGTGCACGTAGCGCGGGACCTTGAAGTGGGCCAGGCGCCCGGCGCAGTAGGCGGCCACGGCCTCGGCGGTGAGCGGCTCGGCGCCCTCCCGCATCCGGATCCAGGCCATCAGCTCCTCGCCGTACTTGGGGTCGGGGACACCGATCACCTGGACGTCGAGGACGTCGGGGTGGGTGTAGAGGAACTCCTCGATCTCGCGCGGGTAGAGGTTCTCCCCGCCGCGGATCACCATGTCCTTGATCCGGCCGGTGATGGCGAGGTAGCCGTCCCCGTCCATCACGGCGAGGTCCCCGGTGTGCATCCAGCGGGCCGCGTCGACGGCCTCGGCGGTGCGCTCGGGCTCGTCCCAGTAGCCGAGCATGACGGAGTAGCCGCGGGTGCACAGTTCGCCGGGCTCACCGCGCGGGACGGTCCGGCCGGTGGCGGGGTCGACGACCTTGACCTCCAGGTGGGGTCCCACCCGGCCGACGGTGGAGACCCGGCGCTCCACCGGGTCGTCGGTGCGGGTCTGGGTGGAGACCGGCGAGGTCTCGGTCATGCCGTAGCAGATGGACACCTCCGCCATGCCCATCCGCTCGATGACCTCCTTCATCACCTCGGTCGGGCAGGGCGAGCCGGCCATGATGCCGGTGCGCAGGCTGCCCAGGTCGTAGCGGGCGAAGTCCGGGTCGGCGAGCTCGGCGATGAACATGGTCGGCACGCCGTACAGCGAGGTGCAGCGCTCGGCGGCGACGGCGGCCAGGGTCGCGCCGGGCTCGAAGGAGGGGGCCGGGATGACCATGCAGGCGCCGTGCGAGGTGGCCGCGAGGTTGCCCATGACCATGCCGAAGCAGTGGTAGAAGGGCACCGGGACGCAGATCCGGTCCTGCTCGGTGTAGTCGAGCAACTCGCCGACGAAGTAACCGTTGTTGAGGATGTTGTGGTGCGAGAGGGTGGCGCCCTTGGGGAAGCCGGTGGTGCCCGAGGTGTACTGGATGTTGATCGGGTCGTCGGGCGCCAGCTCGCCCTGGCGGGCGGCCAGCGGGGCCGGGTCGGCGGCGCGGCCCGCCGCCAGCACACCGTCCCAGGCGGGGCTGCCGAGCAGCAGGACCCGCTCCAACTCCGGGCAGCGGGGCTTGACTTCCCCGATCATCCCGGCGTAGTCCGAGGTCTTGAAGCGCTCCGCGGCGACCAGCAGCCGGATCCCGGCCTGGTTCAGCACGTACTCCAACTCGTGCGCCCGGTAGGCCGGGTTGACGGTGACGAGGATCGCGCCGAGCTTGGCGGTGGCGTACTGGGTGAGCGTCCACTCGGCGCAGTTGGGGGCCCAGATGCCGACCCGGTCGCCCTTGGCGATGCCGAGCCCCAGCAGGCCGAGGGCCAGCGCGTCGACGTCGGCGGCGAATTGGGCGTACGTCCAGCGGCGGCCGGTGGGCCGGTCGACCAGGGCGTCACGGTCGGGGAAGGCGCGCACCGCGCGGTCGAGGTTCTCCCCGATGGTGTCGCCCAGCAGCGGGACGTCCGCGGTTCCGGAGGCGTAGCTGCGCGGGGCGGGCGGTGTCGGCACGGGCTGGCTCCTGGGTGCGGCGGTGTGACGGCGCGGGACAGGGGACCATGGTCGCGGTCCCGGGCCCGTGCCGCCACCCCCGAACGGGGGTACCGGCACGGCTCCGGGGCCGCCCGTCGGATGCGACGGACGGCCCCGGAGCGCGGGTCAGGCGTTGATGCAGGTGTTGCCGAAGGCCGGGTTGAGGATGCTGATGATGCCGATCGAGTTGCCGCAGACGTTCGCCTCGAGGTTGATCGGGATCTGGATCTGGTTGCCGGAGAGCACACCGGGCGAACCGAAGGCGACACCGTTCGCGGTCGCGCTGCCGGCGGAGGCGGTGCCGGCACCGGCCAGGACGGCGACCGCGGCGAGCGCGGTGGCGGCGAGGGTGGTGCGAATACGCATTGCGTCACTCCTTGAGAGGGTGGCGGAACTCCGTGTGACGATCACACTCGCACCGATCGAACTCCACGGCAGGCCGGAAGCGTCCGAATTGGTCACTAAGAGGGCGTGTCGCCCTCCCCCGCCCCGGCCCCCGGCCCGGACGCGGCACCGCCTGCCCCGGCCACACTCAGTGATCCCAGCAGCTCCCGGGCCGGTTCCAGCCCCGGCTCGGCCTCCAGGGCCCGGCGCAGCAGACCGAGCGCGAACGCCCCGTCCCCCGCCTCCAGTGCCGCCAGAGCCCGGTTGTAATCGATCCGACCGGCGTAACGCAGCCGGAACAGCGCGCTCAGGTCCTCCCGGCAGGACGGGCAGGCCAACGACTGCCGGTCCGCCGGGACCTTGCACAGCGGGCACCGGACCTCCGGCAGGTCGGGAGCGGTCATCGCGGGAGTGGTCCTCGCGGGAGTGGTCATCGCGGACCGGCCTCCTCCGGACGCACCGGGCCGAGCGACTCCGCGGCCGGCTCGTTGCCCAGCTCCCGCTGCGCCTGCGCGTACAGCGCCAGCAGGTTCGACATGTGGGTGTTGACCGCCTCCATGTTGGGCGCCTCCACCGCCTCGTCCAGCCCGCGCAGCTCCGCCATGATCCGCTGCGCCAGGGCCGGCGAGACCATGTTCTGGTTGACGTAGACGTTGCACATGGTGAGCATCCGGAAGGTGTGGCCGAGCGAGTCGCACAGCTCGTCCGCCTTCTGGGCCGCGCGCATCGCGCCCTCCCAGTCGGCCGCCTCCCGGCGCAACCGCAGCTCGGCCGCGACCGAGCGCAGCCGGTCGAGGTCGCTCGGGTCCAGGTGCTTCTCGCAGTAGTGGATGAACAGGCTCAGGTACGCCTCCGAGCCGCGCACCCAGCGCTGCGCCTTGAGCTGGCGCTGCGCCCGCTCCAGCGCCTCGTCCACCGACTGGCCGCGGGTCTGCCCGGCCGCCAGGTCGTCCAGGGTGTCCATCAGCCGCTGCGCCTCGCGCATCTCGGCCTCGGTCAGCTCGCCGCCCCAGCGGTCGGTGAAGGACTCGATCTGCCGCTGCTGCTCCTCCACCTGCACCTTCAGCTCGGGGTCGAGGGTGACCCGCTCCAGCTTGACGGTCTTCTCGGCGCCGCCCTGGATCCGCACCGACAGGGTGATGGTGCGGTCGCGGTCCAGGCCGAAGGAGACCTCCACCGGGGTGCGGCCGCCGAGGCCCTCGGGCAGGCGCAGGGTGAGGTGGCCGATCAGCTCGTTCTGCTGGGCGATCTCGTGCTCGCCCTCGTAGACCGCGATCTCCAGGCGCTGGCGGCCGCTGCCGGAGACCACGAACTCCCGACTGACCGGCGAACTGGTCGGGTAGCTGGTGTTCTTGGGGATGATGACGGCCAGCCGGCCGTCGTTGAGCTCGATCCCGAGGTTCTTCGGGGTGATGTCGAAGGGGTTGGTGACCTGCATCAACTCCCCGCAGCCCGTGCAGACTTCGCTGCCCGGCGGATTGAGCGCGGCGCAGGAGGCGCAGCGCAGGCCGACGTCCTCGGCGGCGGTGGAGGACATCCTGGTGTGGCCCGGGGCGGCCGAGTTGAGGGCCTCGCCGCACAACTCGCAGGCGGTGACGCCGGGGGCGGCCGGGGTGCCGCACTGCGGGCAGTTGTCGACCCGCAGCACGGTGGTGGCCTGGGACTGCTGCGGGATCGTCGCACCGGAGCCGGCGGACGCGCCCGCCCCGCCGACGGCCGAACCGTCCATCGGCTGGGCGCACTTGGGGCAGGTGGAGGCCCCGGCCTCGACCGGGACGTGGCAGGTCGGGCAGGAGACCCGGTCGCCGCCGAGCAGGGAGGTCGCGCAGTTGGCGCAGTTGGAGGCCGAGAGGTCCCCGGGGGCCCGGCACTCCGGGCACTCCACCTCGCCGACCAGGGCGGACTGCACGGCCGCGCCGAGCGCAACGCACTGCATCGGGTTGACGCCGCGCTTGATCCGCCGGGTGCCGAACACCTCACCGAGGCGCCGCTCGACCAGCGGGATCGCGGTCGAACCGCCGACCAGCACCACCTCGTCGATGTCCCCGACGGTCAGGTTGGCCTGCATGATGGCCTTGTGGGTCAACTCGATGGTCCGCTCGATCTGGGCCTCGATCAGCTCCTCGAAGCGGGCGCGCTCGAACTCCGTCTCCAGCACCAGCTGTCCGGCGCCCAGGCCGGGCAGGATCACCTCGGAGGACTGCTGGTTGGACAGCTCGATCTTGACCGTCTCGGCGGTGGAGGCGATCTTGGGACGGTCCCGCAGGTCCGGCTGGTAGTCGGAGCCGTACTCCTCGCGGATGTCCTCCAGCAGCGCGGTGGTGATCGCCCGGTCGAAGTCGTCGCCGCCGAGCAGGTTGTCGCCCTCGATGCCGAGCACCGAGACCGAGCCGGGCACCAGCAGCAGGATGGAGATGTCGAAGGTGCCGCCGCCGAGGTCGTACACCAGCACGGTGCGGCCCTCGTCGCCGGCATCGCCCGCCAGCCCGTACGCGAGCGCGGCGGCGGTCGGCTCGTTGATGATCCGCAGCACGTGCAGGCCGGCCATCCGGCCCGCCTCCTGGGTCGCGGCGACCTGCCGCTCGCCGAAGTACGCGGGGACGGTGATCACGGCCCGGTGGAAGGGCTCGCCCAGGCGCTGCTCGGCGTCCTGCTTGAGCCGGTGCAGGATGATCGCGGAGATCTCGATCGGGGTGTAGGAGCGGCCGTTGAACCAGACGTTGACGTCCCCGTCGGTGCCCGCGGTGACCTTGTAGTCGACCTCCTTGAGCGCCGCCTGGACCTGCGGGTCCTTGAACTTGCGGCCCATGAAGCGCTTGACCGAGCGGATCACGTTGGCGCCGTCGATGGCGGTCCGGCTGCGCGCCGTCGAACCGACCAGCAGCTCGCCCTTGCGACCGCTGCCGACCACGGAGGGCGTGGCCTCCTGGTTCTGCCGGTTGAAGATGATCTCCGGCGCGCCCCGGCGCAGGTGGGCCACCACGGAGTTGGTGGTGCCCAGGTCGATGCCGAGTGTGCGGTACATGTCGTTCCCCTCTTGCCCCTCGTGGTCCTGGCTACTTCTTGCGCTTGGCGCGCTTGGCGGGCCGGCCCGGAGCCTTGGCGTGCCGACGGGCCCGGGGCGGAACCGGCCTGGCCGGGGGCCCGTCGGGCTCGGTCGCGTCGGCCGCGTCGGCCGCGTCGGTCGTGTCGGCCGACGGCTCCTCGGGCTTGAGCTCCGCGGACTCGGGCTCCGCGACCCGCGGATCCTCGACCGGAGCCGGCTCCGCCGTCGAAACCGGAGCCGACTCCGGTGCGGCGACGACCACTTGGGCCCGGCGCAGCACCTCCTGCTCCCAGAAGAACCCGGTCACCACCGTCTGCACCACCGTCTCCGGCGCCACCCCCGGCCGCACCTCGGTGCCGACGATCTCGGTCAGCGCCGGATCCGCCGCCAGCCCCTCCAGCCGCATCGGCCGCACCCCGGCCTTGGCGAGCCGGCCGAGCAGCCGTCGGCGGGTCGCCTCCAGCCCGGCGCCGCGCCCGAGCGCCACCAGCTCGCGGTCCAGGCCGAGGGCGGCCAGCGCGTCGTCCACCTCGACCAGGACGCCCAGCAGTTCGCGCTGCTCGGCCCGCGCCTGCTGCTTCTGCTCGGTCAGCTTGTTGCCCAGCAGTGAGGCCCGGAACAGCAGTTGGGTGAACTTCGCTTCCAGGTCGACGGCCTCCACCCCCGGCGGGACCTCCAGTTGCCGGCGGCCGGCCGGCGGGGATCCGGCCGGCCGGGAGCCGTCGATCGGGGATCCGTCGAGCGGGGATGCGGTCGGTGCGTCGGTCATTCGGGGACCTCGATCTGCGGCAGCACGGACAGGTCGGCCGCGTAGCGGGCGGGGACGGGCGGTTCGGGGTCGGCGCCGCCGGGCGCGGGCTCGGCGAAGTCGGCGGCGGCCTCGGCGCGGTGGAGGGCGAGCAGGGCCGCAGCGGGCGGCAGGCCGGGGCGGTCGATCACCAGCAGCGGTTCGGCGAGCGCGGGGGCGAGCAACTCGGCGGCCTGGCCGACCGGTTCGGGCGGCAGCGGCTGCTGGAGGTCCACCTCCAGGCGCCGGTCGGGGTTGCGCAGCAGGGCCGCGGCGTCCTGGATCTGCTGGCGGCTGTACCGGCCCGCCTTGAGCGCCTTCCCGACCGAGAGGTTGATCTCGCGCACCCCGGCCGTGAGCGGGATGCCCAGGACCTCGTACGGCGACGGTTCGTGCAGTGGCATGGCGGGCGGTCTCTCTCCTCACGGTCCTGACGGGGCACGGGGGTTGGTGCGGACGGTGCGCGGGTCGGCGGGGCCGGACGGGCGCGCACGGGATACGACGACGGCGGCCGCCCGGCGGTTGCCGGGCGGCCGGTCAGTAGCGGCGGCCGAGCTTGTTGATGCGCTCCGACAGGGCGCGCAGCTCGCGGTCGTAGGGGTTGTGCTGGAGGGCCAGTTCCATCGCCCCCTGGGCCTCCAGGTGGTTGCCGGCGTTGGCCCGGGCGACGGCGAAGGAGCTGAGGACGATGCCGAGTTCGCTCTTGAGCTTGGCGGTGTCCTCCGGCGTGGCGGCGAGTTCGAGCGCCTCCCGCAGCAGGCTGATCGCCTCGGCGTAGAGCCGCTCCTCGTAGAACGAGATCGCCCGGCCGCGCCAGACGCTGACCATCAGGCCGCGGATCTCCGGCGAGTCGTCGTAGGACCTCGCCTTGTGGAGCATCGCGGCCTGGGCCTGGAAGGTGCTGTTCTGCATGTGGTCGATGACGTGGTTGGCGAGCAGCACCGAGATCCGGCGCCCCGCCTCCTTCCCGGGGTCGCCCTCCCAGTCCGGGTCCCAGGTCAGTGCCGCCATCATCTGCCCGAGGGCGCGGCCGGTGTCGTCGGCGAACGCGGCGGAGCGGGCCAGTTGGCGCAGCACGAAGGCGAGGCCCCGGCGGTTCTCCGGGTCGTCGTCGAGCTCGATCAGCCGCCGCCACAGGCCGACGGCCTCCTGGAGTTCCGCGTCGGAGGCCTCCGCGTGGCTGAGCCGGCTGGCCAGGTTGCCGAGGGCGGCCCGGAGGAAGCGCTGGGCGGTCGGGTCGTCGGGGGCGAGTTCCTGGCTCTTCGCCAGCAGCTCGATGGAGCGCCGGTAGTCCTTGTCCTCGTTGTTGATCTTGCGGGCCCACTGGGCGTAGGTCGCGCCCAGGTCGCCGCGCACCTCCGGGTCGTCCGGGGCCAACGCGAAGGCCTTCTCCAGCAGTTCGGCCGCGCCCGACTGGTCGTCCGCGGTGGCCTTCAACAGCGCGCGGGCGGCCCGGACGCCGGACTCGGCGGCGATCCGGGCCACGTCGGCGGGCAGCTCCGCGCCGGGGACGGTCCGGACCCGGGTGAGGCAGTCCAGCGCCTCGGGCCAGTCCTGGTTGCGGTGGTGCTCGCGGGCCTGGCTGACCAGCGCCTCGCCGAGCAGCACCCGCCAACGCGAGTCGCGCCCGGACTCCGGCACCGCGTCCAGCGCGGCGACGGCGACGGCCGGCCGGCCCTGGGCCAGGAGGTAGCGCTGCGCCCCGAAGCGGCCGAACACTTCGAGGCCCCGGGGCTGCCGGCGCCAGTCACCCCAGTAGTCGGTCACGGCCTTGTCGTACATCTCCGGCCAGAGGACGAGACCGGGCTGCTCGGCGAGCAGCCCGTGCAGCAGCGGGCCGAGCACCAGGCGGCGGGCGGGCCGCCCGGGCACCTCGACCATGACGTCGTGTCCGGTGAAGGTGTCGGCGGCGTACACCTCCATGCCGAGCCGCAGCGTCCAGGCCTCGACCTCGTCGCCGCCGCGCCCGGCGGCCCGGTCGAGGGCCCGCAGGTCCTCGCGCAGGCGGTCGACGAGCGCGGTGCGGGCGGCCGTCATCCGCTGGGGTTCGGGGGTGCGGCCGGTGATCCGGGCGCTCTCGTCCCACAGGTCGGGCTGGTGCAGGGCGGCGACCAGGCTGCCGATCGCCCAGGCCCAGACGTCCTCGTCGTCGACGGTCACGGCCAGCCGGTAGCCGGACAGGCCGAGGGCGTGCAGCAGCCGGGGGTGCGCCGGGTCCTTGACCAGCAGGTCGCGGTAGGCCAGGTAGGCCTCACGGTGACGGCCTTCGACGGCGTGCTGGTGGGCCTCGTGCTCGCCGAGCAGCACCAGCGCGCCGGCCGCCTGCGGGTGGCCGGGGGCGAGGGCGAGGGCCCGGCGCAGGTCACCGGCGGCCCGGCCGGGCTCCCCGGCGGCGAGGGCGGCGCCCGCCCTTCGGACCAGCACGGCGGCCCGGGCGGCCTCGGCGTCCTCCGGCAGATCGGCCAGGGCCTCGTCGAGGCGGCCGAGTTCGGCCCGCAGCAGGGCGAGGTCGAGTCGTACGGGCGCGGCGTCGGCGCTGTCGCCGAGCGCCTCGGCCCAGGCGGCCAGCACGGGTTCGGCCTGTTCGGGGGTGCCGGCCCGGCGGGCGCAGTCCAGGACGGCGCGCAGGGCGGGGCCGGCGCAGCGTATGCAGCGAAGGGTCCCGGCGCCGGCGGGGGCGTGCAGGTGGTCGGCGCCGGCGGGGGCGTGCAGGTGGTCGGCGCAGGCCTCGCGGCCGCAGCCGCCGCAGGAGCCGGTGGCGGGGCGGGCGCAGGCCGTGCAGTCCCCGACCGGGTCGGCGGCGGCAGCGGGGGCAGGGGCGGTGAGGAAGTGCCGGTACCAGTCCAGTGCGGTGGCCCAGTTGCCGGCCCGTTCGGCGAGCAGGGCCCGCAGCCGGGCGAGCGCCGGGTCCCCGGCCGGATCGGGGTGCAGCGGGCCGAGCAGGGCGATGGTCTGCACCGGACGGCCCGCCAACAGGGCGGCGGCGGCCAGGTGGTAGCGGTCGCGGAGTCCGGCGGCGGGGTCGAGCAGGGCGGTGACCTGCGCGGTGGCGCCGTCGGCGCCGCCCGCGAGGGCGAGCGCGGCGCGCAGCCGGGACTGCCGGTGGGTGAGCGCGCCGGGCAGGGTGTCGGCCAGGGCGAGCGCGGCGACGGCCCGCTCGCGTGCCTCGGCGCGGTCGCGGCCGGTGACCAGCAGGTGGGCGGCCTCGCGCAGGGCCGCCTCCCGCAGCGCGGACCGGTAGCCGGGGGCGCCGGGGTGTTCGGCGACGGCCCGCTGCCACAGCCCGCGGGCGGCGCCCGGGTCGGTGGCCAGCCGGGTGCGGGCGAGCTGGTCGCGGGCCAGGGCCTGGCGGTCGTGGAGTTCGGGGTCGTCCAGCGGTTCCCAGCGGGCGAGGGCGCCGGCCGGGTCGCCGCCGCGGACGAGGGCGAGGCCGTGGTGGTAGGCGGCGATCCGGCTCCAGCGGGAGTCGGGCTCGCTGTCGGCCTCGGCGCGCAGCAGCGGCTCGGCTTCGGAGGGCCTGCCGGCGGCGGTCAGGGCGGCGCCGAGCCGGACCCGGGCGGGGCGCCAGTCGGGGGCCTGGTCGAGGCCGGCCCGGTAGTCGGCGGCGGCCTCGGCGTGCCGCTGGGCCCGTTCGTGGACCAGGGCGAGCCCGAACCGGGCCGGGGCGAAGGAGGGTTGGACGGTGAGCGCGGCGCTGAACTGCTCGCCGGCCTGGTCGTCGGCGCCGAGCAGCAGGGCGAGCCGGCCGAGGGCGTAGCGCGGACGCGGGTCGCCGGGGGTCTCGGTGGCGGCGGCCGCGAGGTCGGCCCAGGCGGCGTCGGTGGCGCCGAGCCGCTGCCGGGCGAGGCCGCGGAAGAGCAGGCTGTCGGTGCGCAGGGCCGGGCCGCGGCCCCAGGGGCCGGGGTCGCCGGGGCCGCGGCGCAGGGCTTCGTCGAAGGCGGCGACGGCGGGTTCGTCCCGGTGCGCGCTGAACAGCTGGGCGCCCCAGCGGAACCAGAGTTCGCCGCTGCCGCCGGGGGCCGCGGCGGCGAGCAGCGGTTCGCTCTCCTCGGCGCGGCCGGTGGCGCGCAGCAGGGCGGCCCGGGCGAGGACCGGCCAGTCCTGGCCGGGCAGGGCGGCCAGGGCCCGGGCGGTGGCGTGGTCGCGCTGTTCGGGGCTGCCCTCGCGGCACAGCTGCTGGAGCCACTGCCTGCTGCGGGCGGCGGAATCGGTGTCCTCGCCGGGTTCGGTGCCGGTGGCGGCGGCCTGGAGGTGGGCGAGGACCGGTCCGAGGTCGCCGTCCGGGGCCTGGATCCTTTCCTCGGCGAGGCGGCGCAGGCTCCACCGGGGCAGTTGCCGGGCCGGGTCGGTGAGCAGCGGGAAGGCCTCGCGATACAGGGCGAGGGTGGCCTGCTGGTCGCCGGTGGGGATGGTGGCCTCGGCCTGGCCGAGCAGGGCGAGGCCGCGCTGGGGGCGCAACTCCTCGGGCCCGGTGGCGAGTCGGCGGGCCAGCCGGGCGTAGCGGCGGCGGGCCTGGGGGGCCTTGCCGGCGGCGAGCTGTCCGGCGGCCGCGGCCAGGGCCTTGGCGACTCCGGCCGGATCCAGGGCGGTTCGCCCACGGGCCAGCAGCACGGCGGCCGCACCGGCCAGTGCCACCACGATCAGCAGCACTGCGATCAGCAGCATGCACCGTCCCCCTGCGCCTTGAAGTCGTCCCACGTCATGATCAACATTCCCCGTACGATCATGAGTTGACGTTGTTTCGTGATGTTGCTCGGGCGCCCATCAGAATAGGGCCTCCCCCGGGCGGACGAACAGGAACGAGCACTATCCTGGGCAGCGCGCAGGCTGTACGGCAGTCGCGCGTCCACAGCGGTGAGGAAGCGTCGGGGGTCGTGTGTCCGAGTCTCGTTGGGTGCCCGGGCTCCGCTTCGGGCCCGAGTTCGACCCCGAACAGTACGAACTGCTGGAGTTCCACCACCGGGGCGGCGAGGCCGAGGTGTGGCGGGCGGTGCGCACCGGGCACAACGGGATCAAGGAACTCGTCGCCGCGAAGATCATGCTGGAGCGCGACCCGTCCGAGGTGCGGCGCTGGCTCGGCCGCTGGGACGACGTCTCGCACAATGCCCACCGGCTCGGCGTCAACGACCTGGTGGTGCCCAGCTTCCTGCTCGGCCCCTCCCCGCACCGGCCCGGCGCGGTGCCCTCCGGCGGGCTGCTCGGCTACCAGATCTCGCCCTGGGTCGACGGCGTGCCGCTGCACACCTGGGCCCGCGGCAGACGCGCGCCGGCCGCGGTGGCCGAGGTACTGGCCCGGCTGTGCCGGATCGTCGACGAGCTGCACCGCAAGCGTTGGGTGCACCGCGACATCTCCCCCGCCAATGTGCTGGTGGACGGCCAGGGCCTGGTCAAACTGATCGATCTGACCTTCCTCGCCCCGCTCGACCACACCCTGACCGTCGCCGTGTTCACCCCCGGGCACGTGCCGCCGGAGGCCGAGCAGGTCGGCGGCTTCCCCACCACCGCCAAGGACCTCTTCGCGGTCGGCACCCTCGCCCGCACCCTGCTGCTGCCCGACCACGGGCGGCTCGACCACCGGCTCGCCGCCGAACAGGCCCGCGCCGAACTGCTCGCGGCCGGCTACGGCGAGGAACTGGCGCGCTGGGCCTGCGAACCGCTCGCCCGCGAGCCCGACCGCCGCCCCGCCCCGCTCGGGCCGTGGGCCGCCCGCGGCCGCGAACTCCTGCGCGCCCACCGCCCGGTGGCGCGCACCCAGGGCCTGGCCGTACTGCCCGACCGGGCCGGCCGGCCGCTGGTGGTCACCGCCGGCGCCGACGGCACCGCGCTGGCCGGTCCCGGGCGCACCGGCCAGCGGCTGCCCGCCGGCCAGGGGCCCGGCTCGGTACGGGAGTTGACGGCCGGCTGGGCCGGGCGCCAGGGCGAGCTGGCGGTCTGCGCCGAGGACCTCTCCGGCACCCTGTGGGTGGGCACCGCCACCGGCTGGTGGGAGGCCGCCCGCGGGGTCAGCGGGCTGGCCGGAGCCGTCGGCGCGGCCGGCGAACTGACCGTGTGGACCGCCGCCGCGGGCGCCCTGCGCTCCTACCGCTGGGCGCCCGGGCTCACCCTCACCGGCCAGGAGCACCCCGGCTGCCCCGCCGACCGGGTGCTCGCCGCCGAGGAGGAGCGGCCCGGCGCCTGGCTGGTCCTGGTCGAGCACCGCGAACGGGTGCTGTTCTGGCGGCCGGGCTCCGGCGAACCGCCCGTCCCGCTCGGCCCGCCCGGCACCCTGCGCGCCGGCGCGCTCGCCCGCGCCTCCGCCGGACCGCAGGCCGCCACCCTGCGGACGGACGGCTCCGCCCAGTTGCACACCCTCGGTCCGACGGCCGCCTCGGGCACCGAGATCGGCGACGGGGAGCCCTCGCTCGGCATCGCCATGGTCGGCCACCGCGGCGGGCCCACCGTCGCCCTGGCCGGCGCGGGCGGCGTCCGGCTGCGGCTGCCGCCCGGCGGGGCCTCCCGGCGGCCGCGCTGGTGGCGGCCGACCCTGCGCCCGGCCACCCGGGTCGCCCTCGCCATGGGGGACGACTGGCGGCTGTGCCTGGCGGCGGTGGTGGAGGGCGAGTTGCAGGTCTGGCAGGAGGACGCGGCCTACCGGTGGCAGGCGGTGGAGCTGCCCGAGGGGCCTTGAGGGCCGTCTCCGCCGGCTCGGCGGAACGAGGGGTGGAGCTGCTGGCGGACCGGCTCGCCGTGCCCTGACGCCCCGGGGGTGGGCGGCCGGCCTCCCGGCCGCCCACCCCCGCCCGGCTTCCGGCCGCTACCCCTCGCCCCGACATCCCGCGAGGAGGAGGGCGACCATGCGCCCGGCATCGGCCCGGCCGTAGTCGGGGCCGGTGATGCAGAGGTTCCCGATGGCCCGCATGAGCGGGTAGGCCGTGATGCCGGGACGGAGTTCGCCGGCAGCCGCGCAGGCCTCCAGCAGTGCCGTGCAGGCGGGGACCAGGGTGTCGAGCATGAGGGCGTGGAGGTTCTCCAGCCCCGGGTCGCCGGAGCCCAGCGCGGCGCCGAGGCCGTGCTTGGTCGCCAGGAACTCGACGAACGCCTCCGCCCAGCCGGTCAGGGCGGCGAACGGGGAGGCCGCTTCCGCCAGGAGCCGGGGCGCGAGCGCCGCACAGGTGTCGATCTGGTGCCGGTAGACGGCGGTGACGAGGTCCGCCCGGGTGGGGAAGTTCCGGTAGAGCGTGCCGACGCCGACGCCCGCCCGTTCGGCGATGTCCCGGACGGGGGCCTGGACCCCCTGCTCCACGAAGACCGCCGCCGCGGCCGCCAGCACGCCGTCGCGGGTGCGCCGGGCCTGCGCCTGGCGCACGCCGACCTGTTCCGGCACGGGCTTCTCCTTTACTCGCGGAACAATGTTCCGCTAAGTTGACGGAACGCTGCTCCGCCAAATTATGGCAGAGCCCTCCGCGAGCGAAAGCGTAGGTCCCCCATGCCCACTCGCCACCCCGGCCGGCCGATCGTCGCCGTCAAGCCCATCACCGTCCCCGCACCCGGCCGCGGCACCGCCCTCCAGGTGAAGGTCACCGCCCCGCTGTCCGGCCGGGCCCTGCCCGTGATCGTGTTCTCGCACGGCAACGCGTGGTCCCTCGACGGCTACGAGCCCCTCGTCGACCGGTGGGCCGCGGCCGGATTCGTCGTGGTGCAGCCCACCCACCCGGACTCCCGCCGCAACGGCATCGGGTGGGAGGACCCGCAATTCGCCACCATCTGGCGCGTGCGGATCGCCGACCTCCACGCCGTCCTCGACCACCTCGGCGACATCCTCCGCCAGGCCGGCGGCCTGGAGGCCCGCGCCGACCGCGAGCGCGTCGCGGCCGTCGGCCACTCCTGGGGCGCCCAGACCGTCGGCGCGGTCCTCGGCGCGCGCGTGCTCGACGCCGACGGCGTTCCCGGCGAGGACTTCTCCCACCCCACGGTCTCGGCCGGCGCGCTGCTCGCCGCGACCGGAACCGGCGACTCCCTCACCCCGTTCGCCGCCGAGCACCTGCCCTTCATGCGGCCGGACTACTCCACCATGACCACCCCCGCCCTGGTCGTCGCGGGCGGCAAGGACCAGTCGCAGCTCTCCACCCGGGGGCCGGAGTGGTTCACCGACGCCTACCACCTCAGCCCGTCCCCGAAGAGCCTGCTCACCGTCGCCGAGGGCGAGCACACCCTGGGCGGCATCGCCGGCGAGGCGGTCGCCGAGACCACCGACGAGGACCCCGCCCGGGTCGCCCTCGTCGCCGACGCCGTCTCCGGCTACCTCCTCGACGCCTTCGCGCTCGACCACGCCCCGTGGGCCGCGCTCAACAACACGGCTGCGGCCGGCGACGGTTCGTGGAGCCTCGCCGGCAAGTGACCCCGGCCGGAGCACGCCGCCGGCCGGGCCGGGAGTACGGGCTCAGTCCCCCGGCAGCAGGTGGACCGGGCCCACGGCGGCCAGGTAGGCCTCGCCGCCGACCGGCCAGGGGCGGTCGGCGGAGGCGATCAGGACCTCCGGCAGCCCGGCCGCCTCGGGCCGGAGTTCGACCCGGTGGTCATGGCCCCGGAAGTCGCTGCCGAGCACCTTGGCCGGCACGGCGCCCGCCACCGGCGAGGCGGTGAGCCGCAGTTGGCCGGGCCGGAGCAGGGCCAGCGCACCGGCCGACCCCGCCGCGGAGCCCGCCAGCGGGAGCGCGCCGAGGGCGGTCAGGGCCTCGACTCCCTTGGCCTCGGCGGGGATCAGGTTCGCCTCGCCCAGGACGGCCGCGACGGCGGCGTCCGCCGGGCGGTGGTAGAGCTCGTCCGGGCTGCCGGCCTGGGCGATCCGGCCGTCGCGCAGGACGGCGATGGTGTCGGCGAAGGAGAGCGCCTCGTCCTGGTCGTGGGTGACCAGCACCGCCGTGGTGCCCGACTGCCGCAGGGTGGCGGCGACTTCGCGGCGCAGTTCGGCCCGCAGCGCGGCGTCCAGGGCGGCGAACGGCTCGTCCAGCAGCAGCAGGCGCGGGCGGGGCGCCAACGCCCTTGCCAGCGCGACGCGTTGCTGCTGGCCGCCGGAGAGCTGGTGCGGGCGGCGCTCCCCCAGGCCGGGCAGGCCGACCAGGTCGAGCAGTTCCCCGACCCGGGCCCGGCGCTGCGAACGCGGCAGTCCGAAGCCGATGTTGGCGGCGACACTCAGGTGCGGGAACAGTGCGCCGTCCTGCGGGACGAGGCCGATGCCCCGCTGTTCGGCGGCGAGCCGGCCGCGGCCGTCGTCGAGGACGCGGCCGTGCAGCACGACCTGTCCGGCGGCGGCCGGGTGGAAGCCGGCCAGCACCCGCAGCAGGGTGGACTTGCCGCAGCCGGAGGGGCCGAGGACGCAGGCGAGGGCGCCGTCCGGCACGGTCAGGTCGATGCCGTGCAGGACGGGGCTGCGTCCATGGGCGGCGTGCAGGTCGACGACGGAGAGTCCGGTCACGGGGTGCTCCCTAGGCTACGGCGGGTCAGCAGCAGGACGGACGGCACCGACAGCGCGACCATCAGGGCCGCGTACGGCGCCGCAGCCCCGTAGGCGAGGCCGCTGGTGTAGACCCAGAACTGGGTGGCCAGCGTCTGGGTGCCGGTCGGGCGCAGCAGCAGGGTGGCGGTCAGTTCGGTGGAGGCGGTGAGGCCGACCATCGCGACGGCCGCGCCGAGGCCGGGCAGCACCAGCGGCAGGGTGACCCGGCCGAGGACGGCGAGCGGCCGGGTGCCGAGCGAGCGGGCGGCCTCCTCGACGCCGGGCGGCACCTGGGCGAGGGCGGCGCGGACGGCGGTGAGGGCCAGCGGGAAGAACAGCAGGACGTAGCCGAGGATCAGCATCGGCGGCTGCTGGTACAGCGGCCGGGCCCAACGGACGGCGAAGAAGACCACCGCGAGGGCGACCGCGATGCCGGGCAGCGCCCGGGTGAGGTAGGCGATCCGCTCGACCGCGCGGGCGGGCCGGGTGCCGCGCCGCCAGCCGTACAGGGCGACCGGGACGGCGGCGGCGGTCGCGACCAGGGCCGCGCCGAGCGCGTACCCGAGGGTGGCCAGGGTGGCGCCGAGCACGGAGGCCGAGGGCAGGGTGGTGGAGCTGCCCTTGACCAGCCAGTACGCCAGTGCGTACAGCGGCACCCCGAGCGAGACGCCGACCAGCGCGGCCAGGGCGGCGAGCGCGGGGGCGGCCCAGCCGCCGAGCCGCACGGGTACGGCGGGGCGGGCGACGGCGCCGTGCCGGGTGATCCGCGCCTGGCGGCCCGCCCAGGCCTCCAGGGCGACCAGCAGCAGGGCGAGGCCGACCAGCACCAGGGTGAGCAGCGAGGCGGAGGCCGCGTCGAAGCCGAGCTTGTACTGGGTGAACACGGCGGTGGCGAAGGTGGTGTAGCGCAGCATCGCGAAGGCGCCGTACTCGCCGAGCAGGTAGAGCGAGACCAGCAGGACGCCGCCGGCCAGCGCGGGCCGGGTGAGCGGCAGGGTGACCCGCAACAGGGTGGCGAGCCGGCCGCGGCCGAGCGAGCGGGAGACCTCCTCGGCGGCGGCGTCGCCCTGCCGCAGGGCGGCGGCGACCGGGAGGAACACCAGCGGGTAGAGCGAGCAGGTCATCACCAGGACCGCGCCCCAGTAGCCGTGGACGGAGCGGAACAGCGAGACCCAGGAGTAGCCGCGGACGAACTCCGGTACGGCGAGCGGCAGGGCGAGCGCGACGGTCCAGGCCCGGCGGCCGGGCAGGGTGGTGCGCTCGACCAGGTAGGCGGCGCCGAAGCCGAGGACGGCGGTGGCGAGGGTGACGGCGGCGGCCAGGCTGAGGGTGTGCCAGAGCAGGGTGGCGATCAGCGGGCGGCCGAGCAGCCGCCGGGTCTGGTCCCAACCGGCCTGGGCGGCCTGGGCGATGACGAAGCCGAGCGGTGCGGCGACCACCGCGACGACGGCGACGGCGACGGGGGCGAGCAGGCCGCCCGCCCGCCACCGCCGCCGGGCCAGGGGGGTCGTCACTGGAGCAGTCCGGCGTCCTGCAGCAGGGCCAGGGCCTGCTTGCCGTCGCCGAGCGCGGCCGGGTCGGCGACGGTGCCGAGGCCGTCCAGGGCGGGCAGCTCGGGCTTGCCCTGGACGCCGGCGACCAGCGGGTACTCGTAGCTGGCCGAGTTGGCGATGACGGTCTGGGCGGGGGCGGAGGCGAGGTAGCCGAGGAAGGCCTGGGCGGCGGCCTGGTGCTTGCCGTGCTTGAGGACGCCGGCGCCGGAGACGTCGATCAGCGAACCCGGGTCGCCCTTGGGGAAGTAGTGCAGGGTCGCGTGGGTCTCGGCCGCGCCCTTCTCGTCGCGCATCCGGTAGAAGTAGTAGTGGTCGATGACGCCGCCCTCGACCTCGCCGCTGTTGATCGCGGCGGAGAGGTTCTCGTTGCTGTCGTAGACCTTGGCGTTGTCCTTGAGGCCCTTGAGCCACTGCTTGGCCGCGTCCTCGCCCTTGGCCTTGAGGACCTGGGTGACGACCGGGGCGAAGTCGGTCTCGCTGGGGGCGATGCCCAGGCGGCCCTTCCACTCGGGCTTGGCCAGGTCGAGCACGGAGGCGGGCGGCGCGGTGTCGGCGGCCTTGCCGGTGCCGGCCAGGAAGGCAGAGGTACGGGCGGAGACGCCGACCCAGTCGCCGTTGCCGGAACTGTCGGCGGCCGGAACGGACTTGAGGGTGTCGGGGGCGACCTTGGCGAGCAGGCCCTTGTCGTCGAGGACGGTGAGGGCGGGCGGGTTCTCGGCGTAGAAGACGTCGGCCGGGGAGGCGTCGCCCTCCTGGAGGATCTGGTTGGCCAGTTCGGCCTCGTCGCCGGAGCGCAGTTCGACCTTGATGCCGGTGCGCTTGGTGAAGTCCTCGGTCAGGGCCTTGACGGTCTGCTCGTGCTGGCCGCTGTAGACGGTGATGGTCTGGCCGGCCAGGGCGGTGCCGGTGGCCTCGGGCGAGGCGCTGCCGCCGCCCGAGCTGCCGCAGGCGGTGAGCGCCAGGGCGCAGGCGGCGAGGAGGGACAGGCCGGCGAGGGGCCGAACGGTACCGGGCATGGCGAGGGTCCTCCGGAAGGGCAGGGAGCAGCCGCCGACACCCTCGGAAAACGAGGGGCGACGGCCCGACGGCACGAGAACCTAAGGCAGGAAAGGCTTGCCTAACAAGTGTCGGAGCGTCACATCTCGGTCCGGTCGCGACAGGGTAGGACTTCGGTGAGCGAAACCCCAAGAACCCGCAAAACCAGCGCCAAGCGCTGGTAGTGGCCGACCTCCGGAGGCGATCCGGACTCCGTGCGCGCCTCCTCACCTCCTCGCCTTCGTGACGCTGGGTAGCGACCCCCGAGGGTGCGGGAGCGGCCCAAGACGCGCCGGGGCCCCGGAACCGGTTGTCGGTTCCGGGGCCCCGGAGCCTGCGGGCGGCGGACTCAGCCACGGCCTCGGCCACGGCCTCAGCCACGGCCTCGGCTACGGCCTCAGCGGAAGCGGCGCAGCCGGAGGCTGTTGCCGACCACGAAGACCGAGGAGAAGGCCATCGCCGCCCCCGCGATCATCGGGTTGAGCAGGCCCGCGGCCGCCAGCGGCAGGGCGGCGACGTTGTAGCCGAAGGCCCAGAACAGGTTGCTCTTGATGGTGCCGAGGGTCTTGCGGCTGAGCCGGATGGCGTCCGCCGCGGCCAGCAGGTCGCCGCGGACCAGGGTCAGGTCGCCCGCCTCGATCGCGGCGTCCGTCCCGGTGCCCATCGCCAGGCCGAGGTCGGCCTGGGCGAGCGCGGCCGCGTCGTTGACGCCGTCGCCGACCATCGCCACGACCCGGCCCTCGGCCTGCAGCCGCTTGACGGTGTCGACCTTGTCCTGCGGCATGACCTCGGCGATCACGTGCTCCGCCGCGATGCCGACCTCGGCGGCCACCGCCTCGGCGACCAGCCGGTTGTCACCGGTCAGCAGCACCGGGGTCAGGCCCAGGGCCCGCAGCTCGGCGATGGCCTCGGCGCTGGTCGGCTTGACCGCGTCCGCCACCTCCAGGACGGCCCGAGCCGCACCGTCCCAGCCGACCGCGATCGCAGTACGGCCGGCCGCCTCGGCCGCGCGCTTGGCCTCGGCGAGGGCCTCCGGCAGGTGCTGCGACCACTCGTCGAGCAGCGCCTCCCGGCCTGCCACCACCGCGTGACCGTCCACCACGCCCTGGACGCCCAGGCCGGGCACGTTCTCGAAGCCCTGGACCGGCGGCAGCCCGCCGAGGCGGTCGGCGGCCGCGGTGGCGACCGCCCGGGCGATCGGGTGCTCGGAGGCGTGCTCCAGGGCGCCGGCCAGGCGCAGCACCTCGGCCTCGGTGACGCCCTCGGCGGTGTGCACGGCGAGCAGGGCCATCCGGCCGGTGGTGACGGTACCGGTCTTGTCCAGGACGATGGTGTCGACCTTGCGGGTGGACTCCAGCATCTCCGGGCCCTTGATGAGTATGCCGAGCTGGGCGCCGCGGCCGGTGCCGACCAGCAGGGCGGTCGGGGTGGCCAGGCCGAGGGCACACGGGCAGGCGATGATCAGCACGGCGACGGCGGCGGTGAAGGCGGCCGTCCAGCCCTCACCGGTGCCCAGCCAGTAGCCGAGGGTGGCCACCGCGAGAGTGATCACGATCGGCACGAAGACCGCGGAGATCCGGTCGGCGAGCCGCTGGGCGGCGGCCTTGCCGTTCTGGGCGTCCTCGACCAGCTTGGCCATCCGGGAGAGCTGGGTGTCGGCGCCGACCCTGGTCGCCTCGACGACCAGCCGGCCGCCCGCGTTGACCGTCGCACCGGTGACGCCGTCCCCGGCCCCGACCTCCACCGGGACGGACTCGCCGGTCAGCATCGAGGCGTCCACCGCGGAGGCGCCCTCGACCACCGTGCCGTCGGTGGCGATCTTCTCGCCGGGCCGCACCACGAAGCGGTCCCCCACCACGAGTTCGGCGACCGGGATCCGCACCTCGGCTCCGCCGCGCAGCACCGTCACATCCTTGGCGCCCAGTTCCAGCAGCGCCTTGAGCGCGGCACCGGCGGTGCGCTTGGAGCGGGCCTCGAAGTAGCGCCCGGCCAGGATGAAGGCGGTGACGCCGGCCGCCGCCTCCAGGTAGATGTTGGAGGCGCCGTCGCTGCGGGCGATGGTGAACTCGAAGCCGTGCCGCATGCCCGGCATCCCGGCGTCACCGAAGAACAGCGCCCACAGCGACCACAGGAACGCGGCGCCGGTGCCGAGCGAGACCAGGGTGTCCATCGTCGCGGCGCCGTGCCGGGCGTTGGTCCAGGCCGCCCGGTGGAACGGCCAGGCGGCGTAGGTGACGACCGGGGCGGCGAGCGTCAGCGAGAGCCACTGCCAGTTGTCGAACTGCAGGGCCGGCACCATCGCCATCGCGATCACCGGGACGGCGAGCGTGAGGGCTGTGACCAGGCGCTGGCGCAGCGGGGCCAACCCGTCGGCGGGCTCGGCCGGTTCGGCGCCGCCCTCGGTCACCGGGGGCTTGGGCAGGGCGGCGGTGTAGCCGGTGGCCTCGACGGTGGCGATCAGGTCGGCCACCCCGACCTCGCCCTCGAAGGTGACCTTCGCCTTCTCGGTGGCGTAGTTGACGCTGGCCGAGACGCCGTCCATCCGGTTGAGCTTCTTCTCGATCCGGGCGGCGCACGAGGCGCACGTCATTCCGCCGATCGAGAGTTCCACCTCCGTGGAGGCGGGTGCCTGCGTGGTCATCGTTGCTCCTCGTGAGAGTTGTTCCACCTGGTCCGCCCGGCGGGCTCAATACCCTGGAGGGGTATCGAGCCGCGCCGGGTTCATTTATACCCCCAGGGGGTAGCCGGAGCAAGCCCCGACCAATACCCCCAGTGGGTATTCTCCAGGCGGCGACCACCGCTTGACGTGATACCCCCACGGGGTATTCACTCATGGCACTCACCCCCCCCGCCGGAAGCCACATCCAGGTCGCGGCCGTCACCAAGGCCCTCCAGTCCGTGGCCCTGCATCTGCTCGACGGCCACCTCGCCCCGAGGCCGACGCCAAGGTCGCCGAGGCCTCCCAGACCATCGCCCGGCTCATGCGGGCCTGAACCCCCTCCGCCCCTCCGCCCTTCCCCTCCCCCCGAACGTCCAAGGAGACCGCCGTGAACACCGCCCTTCGCATCACCACCTTCACCGCCGGCCTCGCCGCCGCCTTCGGCCTCGCCCTCGGCGTCGGCCACGCGACCGGCACCGGCCCCGCCGCGCCCGAGCCAGCCGCCGCCCACGCCGGGCACACCGGGCACGACGCCGGACACGACTCAGGGGGCGAGCCGGCCGCCGCCGACCACCTCCCCGGCGGGCTCCAGGTCTCCGAGCGCGGCTACACCCTCAGCGTCGAGCACCCCTTCGTCACCGCCGGCTCCCCCACCGACCTGCGCTTCCGCATCCTCGACGCGGACGGCAGGCCCGTCACCGCCTACCAGCAGCAGCACGACAAGGAACTCCACCTGATCGTCGCCCCGCGCGACCTCTCCACCTTCCAGCACCTGCACCCCACCCTGGCCGCCGACGGCACCTGGAGCGCCCCCACCGCCGTCCCCGCCGCCGGCGAGTACCGGGTCCTCGCCGACTTCACCCCGGCCGGCGCGAGCGAGGGCCTCACCCTCGGCGCCGACCTCCACGCCGCCGGCGACCTGCGCCCCACCCCGCTGCCCGACACCGGACGGACCGTCACCGCCGACGGCTACACCGTCACCCTCGGCGGCGACCTCACCCCCGGCCGCAGCAGCCACCTCACCCTGACCGTCAGCAAGGACGGCTCCCCCGTCACCGACCTCCAGCCCTACCTCGGCACCTACGGCCACCTGGTCGCCCTGCGCGCCGGCGACCTCGCCTACCTCCATGTCCACCCGGACACCACCACCCCGGGCCCCGGGATCGGCTTCACCACCACCGCCCCCAGCAGCGGCAGCTACCGCCTCTTCCTCGACTTCCAGCACCAGGGCACCGTCCGCACCGCCGCCTTCACCGCCACCACGGACGCCGAGGCACCCGCCGCCGACCACCAGCACTGAACACCCCGGCCCGTCACCGCGCCCGAAACCCACCGGTAGGCTCCGCAGCCATGCACAGCAGCCTCACCGACCTCGCCCGCTGCCTCTGGGGCGACGAGTACGGACCGACACCCCCGTGCGACGCGACGTGGCAGCACGAGGAGTCCTACTTCACCGAGCTGCTGACCTTCGCCGACCCGGACGAGATCCTCACCATGCTGCGGACCCTCTGCCCCCACCTGGTCGACGGCTACCTCCCGGTCCGCACCCGCAACCTCGCCTACCGCCTGCTCCTCCTCCAACGCCCCGACGACCCGGCCCTGATCCGCGAGGCAGCAAGCAGCCTCTACTCCCACGGCCCGGACTGGGACCACATCGCGGAAGAGCTGACCCGCCGCGCCGACGCCCTCGAAGCAGGATGACCGCACACGCAGGTCAGTCCGCAGCCTCGGGCTGGCCGATGCCCGCATAGCGATCCAAACGATGCGATCGGCCACCATCACCGGTCTCGGCCTGGACTTCCCCCACGCCGTCCAGGCTGTGAGCATCCTGCGACACCGCACCGACCTCAAGGCTGGCACTGTGAGCCGCCAGACCGTCTATGCGATCAGCGACTTGATCTCGCAAGAAGCCTCACCCCAGCGCCTGGGCCGGCTCGCCAGGTCACAGTGGACCATCGAGAACCGGCTGCACTTCGTCCGCGACACCGCCTTCGGCGAGGACGCCTCGAAGATCCGCACCGGCCACGAACCCGAGGACATGACGACCCTGCGCAACCTGGCGATTACCGCAACATCGCGGCCGGTCTCCGCCACGTCTCCTACGAGCCCTTCACCAGGCCGCTGGACCTCCTGGGCATCGCCTGGCCAGCCGCTCTACCTGATCACCGGGACCTTGAAACACCCTGAGGAGCAGGGCTCGGGTAAGCAGTGCTTACCCCACAACTTGCTGCGCCAGCAGCAAGGTTCTGGTCAGCGTGATCACCGGCTATTCCCTGATCCTGGGGTCGGTCGTCGCTCAACGCTCGGCGCGTGTCCGTGGACCATGCCGCGTCCGGGGGCCGGGCGAGGAGGGGAGAGATCGGCCGATGGTGGGGAGACGGGAGCTTCGCTCCTCGCCGGAGGCGACGCCAGCCATCGCCCTCGATGAGCCCTGCGGCGGGGGATGTCGAGGTGTCGGCCTCCCTGGTCGGCCCCGTGCCCGCGATCCGGCCGTAGGACGGTCGCAGGCGACAACTTGCTGCACGACGCGGCAAGGAGCTGGTTAGTAGAGCTGGACGCGGGTGATGACGCAGTGGGGTTCGGGGGCGTCGGCGACGATGACGTACTCGGCGACGCCGAGGGAGCCGCCGGACCCGAGCGGCATCCGTCGCTGCTGGGGCCAACGCTCGGAGGCCGTGCTGCCGGGGACCAGGCCGCAGGTGGTGTTGATCCTCACGGTGGCGGAGACGATGGCGCTGAAGACGTCGCCGGTCACGGCAGGGTCCAACAGCAGAGCCTCGACCTCCGGGGACAGGTAGCAGGGCCACCCCTCGTCCGCCACCCCGTCCTCGCCTTCGTCGTACGGCACCCCGGAGTCACTCAACGGGCAGCCCTGCCGCGCGCCGGGCCTCGACCGCGTCGGCCACGCTTCGCAGGGACAGCGTGCCAGCGAGGGCGGCAGCGGTGAGCTGGTCGCCGCGCGCCTGGTCGGCGTCGAGCACCGCCTCGCACCACCAGTGCCGCAACACCGCCTCCGCCTCCTGCGGCGCCGCCGCCAGCAGCTCGCGGTAGAACTCCATCCGCCGCGCCCCGGACAACGCCGCCGCGATCCCCTCAGCGTTGCGCGGCACCCGATCGCCCGCGCCTTCCATGTGGACCGACTGCACCGACATGGCCACCTCCCTGCCTCTACGACTCCCGGCCAGTCTGCCTCCCCGGCATCCCAGGCGTCGACAAGACCACCGCCCCGGCCGGGCCCTGGTCCCGAGCTGACCCTATCCGCGCCCCGTGCACGACGTGTCGAGGGCCGGGAATCCCACCCGATCCAGTGACCGTGGAGCAGAGTATCCCCAGGTCAACCCTGGTGCGTCCCGCCCAACTCCACAGCCTCGACGCGGGTGCGAAGGTCGGCGATCTGCCCGACAGCCTCGGCCAGTGCCTGTTCCAGCGCCTCCACGCGGGCCACCATGCCGCCGGCGGGCGCGTGTCCCACGTTCGGGCTGCCGGGGTCTTCGTCGGTGTCGGCGTCGGGGTGGGCGTCGGGGTGGGCGACGAAGACTCGAACAGGCAGCCTGATGACCACCACCCCCGACACCAACCCCGCCCCCGCCGGTTCGCGCAGGGTCCGCGCCAACGGCGACGGCACCGTCTACCAGCGCAAGGACGGCCGCTGGGAAGCCGCCGGCTACGTCCTAGCCGTCGACGACACCCGCAAGCGCGTCCGCGTCTACGGCACCACCCGCAAAGAGGCCCTGGCCAAGCTCACCGAGAAGATCGCCGCCAGCAACCGCGGAGTCCCAGCCCCGTCCGCACAGGGCAGCGTCGCAGCGCGTTCCTCACCTACTGCTCGAGACAATCGGCGTCCACCGCCTCCGCGAGAACACCCACACCCGCTGCACCGCCTGCACCCGCCTTTACCTGCTCCCCGGCCTCGGCAAGAAGAAGCTCGCCAAGCTCACCGACAAGGACGTCCGCACCTGGCTCGACCACCTCCGCACCACCTGCCAATGCTGCGCACGCGGCCTCGATACCGCCCGCGACCAGCCACTATGCTGCGCGGCCGGCATCTGCTGCGGCAACCGCCTGTCCGCTCTGACCCTCGCCTACATCCACTCCGTGCTCAAGTCCGCCCTGGAACACGCCGTCCGCGAAGAAAAGATCCCCCCGCAACGTCGCCCGCAACGTCCGCATGGGCACACCCCGCCCCCGCCGCTTCGAGCCCCTGACCGTCGACGAGGCCCGCGACCTCCTCACCGCTGTGAACGGCCACCGGCTCCAGGCCCTCTCCTAGCTCGCCTTGCGCACCGGCCTGCGCAAGGGCGAACTCCTCGGCCTGCGCTGGGAAGACCTCGACCTGACCGGCGGCACCGCCAGCCTCCGGCGCACCCTCCAGCACCAACAGCAACGGCCTGACCGCCCTGCCAACGAAGACGCAAAGCTCGGAGCGACGCATCGCCCTGCCCGGCGAATGCCTACACTCGCTGCGGGACCACCGCGACCAGCAGGCCCGGGAGCGCGACACGGCAGGCAAGAGGTGGTCGGACAGTGGCTACGTCTTTACCCGGCCCGACGGCTACCCGATCAAGGGAGCCACCCTTAGCCGGCACTTCAACGCTCTGCTCCGCCGGGCCAGGCTCCGCCGCATCCGGTTTCACGACCTCCGCCACTCGGCGGCGACCCTCCTCCTGGAACAGGGCGTCGAACTCGTCGTCATCAAGGAACTCCTCGGACACGCCCACATCGGCGTTACCGCAACGGTGTATGCCAACCCTCGGGAATTGCATCAGATGGGCGGGAAACCGCAGGTCGCGAGGTCAGTGCGGCGTCCGACGGGGGCTCCATCCTCCTACAACTTGGTGGCCTGATCAGGGAGTTTGGCGATCAGATCCCATCTGATGCAGGATTTGCCCTCTGGAAGGGAGGGCGGGAGTGGGTCAACAGCGACGTGCCGACCTGGCCGGGGCGGCTCATCTGGAACTGGTTTCCGGGGTGGTCCAGCTGCGTCCGCAGGACGCGATGGTCGAGGCGATGCTGCGGGGGTGGCGGGCCCAGCAGGCCGCCCGCGGGCTGCGCGAGGACACGGTCACCGCCCGGGAACGGCTTGTGCGCCGGTTTCTGGAGCACACCAACGAGTACCCGTGGGCCTGGTCGCCGGGGCATGTGGACGAGTGGTCACTGTGGCTGACCAGCGAGAAGCACCTGGCGCCGTCCACGATCCGCAGCTACCAGGGCAGTCTGCGGCTGTTCAGCGAGTTCCTGATCGACGGTCGTTACGGCTGGGCGGTGGCCTGCGATGACGCCTTCGGCACCCATCCGGTGGCGATCTGCCATGAGTGGAACACCATCGCCCACCTCAACGACTACGAGGGCAGGCCGGAGGCGAGGCCGTTCACCCGGGAGGAGATCCAGCGGTTCCTGGACTACGCCGACGACCAGGTCGACCGCGCGGTGCGTGCGAAGCGCAAGGGAGCCCTCGCCGCCTACCGGGACGCCACCCTCTTCAAGGTCATCTACGGGTGGGGCCTGCGCCGCACCGAGGCGGCCAAGCTTGATCTGGTGGACTTCGGCCGCAATGCCTCGGCTCCGCAGTTCGGCCGGTACGGCACGCTCAACGTCCGCTACGGCAAAGCGAAGAAGGGCCAGCCAGCCCGGCGCCGGAACGTGCTGTCGGTGATGGACTGGGCGGTGGAGGCGGTCGCCGACTGCGTCGAGAACGTCCGGCCGCGGTTCGGCTGCGAGGACCACCCCGCGCTGTGGGTGACCGAGCGGGGCGGCCGGATCAAGCCGGCGGAGATCAACGCCCGGTTCGTCGCCTACCGCGACGCGCTGAAGCTCCCGAAGGAGCTGGTCGTCCACTCCGCCCGCCACGCCTACGTCACCCACCTCACCGAGGACGGCGTCGACCGCCGCTTCATCCAGCTTCTCTTGAGCCGCTGGAAGCGTGTCCACGACGTACAGCACGAGCCCGAGGTGGGTGGAGATCTGTGTGGTGACGGTGGTTATCTACCGCCGTCCATCACGCAGTTTCCCCGGAGGTCTGATGCTGGTGCAGAGGGTGTTGATGCCCGACTCGTTGCTTGAGTCGTGGACGGTCCTCGGCGACGGAGGCGGCACGGTCGAGCCGATCGAGCGATACCTCGCCTACCTGACCGACATCGAGCGGTCGCCGAACACAGTGAAGGCGTATGCCCACGATCTGAAGGACTGGTTCGTGTTCCTCGGCCGGCGGGGGCTGGACTGGCGCGAGGTTCGGCTGGAGGACCTGGGCGAGTTCGTTGCCTGGCTTCGTCTGCCGCCTGCAGGCCGTGACGGCCGGGTCGCGTTGCTGCCGTCGGCGGAGCATCACTGCGGGGTGACCACGGTCAACCGGAAGCTGTCGGCGGTCAGCGGTCTCTATGTCTTCCACGCTCGTCACGGCGTGGACTTGGGCGATCTGGTCACCGAGCTGCAGCCGGTCCGCTCCCGGCGCAAGGGCTGGAAACCCTTCCTCTACCACTTGGCCGGTGGCCAGCCTGAGAGACGCCGCACGATCAAGCTGAAGTCGCCCCGCTCCCACCCGACGATCCTGACCGCCGTCCAGGTCCAGGCGATCCTGGACGCGTGCACCCGGCTGCGGGACCGGTTCTTGTTCGCACTGCTGTGGGAGACCGGGATCCGGATCGGGGAGGCTCTCGGGCTTCGCCACGAGGACCTGGCGGCGGCGGAGGGTGAGCTGGCGGTCATACCCCGGGTCAACGACAACCGGGCCCGGGCCAAGTCCGCTTCGCCCCGCACGGTGCCGGTCGGCCCAGAGATCGTCCGGCTCTACGCGGACTACCTGCACGCCGAGTACGGCGACCTGGACAGCGACTACATGTTTGTCAACCTGTGGGGCGGCGCCTACGGGCACCCGTTGACCTACGCGGCCGTCTACGACCTGGTGCTGCGGATCCGGCGCGACACCGGCGTCGACTTCGACCCGCACTGGTTCCGGCATACCCGGGCCACCCTGCTTCTGCGCCGAGGTGTGCCCATCGAGGTGGTCAGCACCTTGTTGGGGCACTCGTCGATCGCCACCACGCTCGACACGTACGGCCACCTGTCGGTCGAGGACGCCCGTCGCGCCCTGGAGGCCGCCGGCTTCCTGACCGGGCGGGAGGTCAGCTGGTGAACGAGGCGACTCCCGCTGTTCCGCTTCCCGGTCTGGGGCTGCTGGGCAAGCTCATGGCCGCTGTCAGGCCCGAGTTCCGGGTCGACGTGTTCATCCCCGCGCAGGGAGAGCTGATCTTCGGCCTGGGATCGTGCCTGATTCCCGGGTGTCCGCGTCAGCCCCGCACCCGCCAGCTCTGCCGGAGCCACTACTACCGCTGGCAGCGGCGCGGAGGCCCGGACATGGAGGCGTTCATCGCTGATCCCGGCCCCGGCCCGGTCGGCAGGACCGAACTGACGGCATGCGGTGTCGCCAGCTGCCGCTACGGTGCTGCCCGCCAGGGGCTGTGCGTGCGCCATCACGGCTTTGGGAACGAGCGGGCAAGCCCGACAAGAAGAACTGGATCACCACGCTGCCCGCCGTTGCCGACAGCGGGCACCAGGTCTGCCGCCTGTCGTTCTGCACCTTGTGGTCCCAGAGGAAGTCGCCGTTCTGCCACAACCACAAGTCCCGCTGGTATGCCGTCGGCAGCCCCGACATCGAAGAGTTCGCACGCCGCTGCGAGGCAGCCGGCGACGACCGATTCAACTTCCGTTCGCTGGAGGCCAAGCGGCAGCTGAAGCTGGAGCTGCAGTACGCGCTGCAGTGCCGCCACGACGAGCGGCAGGTCAACACCCACAGCTCAGCCGTCTCGCCCGTGATCCGGCTGGCCGCCTCCGGTGAGGCCAACTCGTTGTTGGAGTGGCCGATGGAGCGGTGGAGCGAGTTCTTCGCCTCGGTGCGCGGGGCCAGTCACGACCAGAACGGGCAGCTGGCGTTCCTGCGCTACGCGCACGAGCACCTGGAGGATCTCGTCTGCGGCAGCGGCTGGGAGACGGAGTTTCCCCGCGATGTCTGGGTGCTGCGTCGCCTGGGCATGGAGGGGACCGGGGCTCGGCTGCGGTTCGACCGCATCGTCCAGCCGTGGTTGCGTGAGCCGGCCAAGCGGTTCGTGCGCTGGCGACTCAGCATCGGCCGCAGCGTCAACCAGGCCGTCGTCGACATCCTCGCCCTCAACCGCTTCTCCAGTTTCCTGTCCGACCCGCATGTCGCCGTCGGCGGCCTGGCGGCGGTGGACCGGAAGGTCCTCGAGCGCAATCTGGCCGATCTCTCCACCGATCCGCGCTCGACCCACTCGCGCAGCCGCGACATCAGCTCATTGAACGCGTTCTTCCAGGCCGTGCGCCGCCACGGCTGGGACGAGACCCTCCCGGCGAGCGCGACCTACTACCCCGATGACTTCCCCCGCCCCGACAAGCGGTTGCCCCGCGCGCTGGCCGAGCAGGTCATGGCCCAGGTCGAGCAGCCCGCCAACCTCGACCGCTGGCACAACCCCGAGGGCCGCCTGCTGACGCTGGTCCTGGTTCGGTGCGGACTCCGGGTCGGCGACGCCTGCAATGTGGCCTTCGACTGCATCGTGCGGGACGCGGACGGCGCCGCCTACCTGCGCTACCTCAACCGGAAGATGAAACGCGAGGCCCTGGTCCCCATCGATGAGGAGGTCGAGGGCGAGATCGCCGCCCAGCAGCGCCGGGTGCTGGAACTCTGGCCCGACGGCAGCCGCTGGCTGTTCCCGGCCCCGCGGATGAACCCCGACGGCACCCGGCCGCTGACCACGCACTCCTACCGGGGCCAGCTCGCCGTCTGGCTGGAGCGCTGCGAGGTGCGCGACGAGCACGGTCGGCCTGTTCACCTGACGCCCCATCAATGGCGTCATACTTTTGGAACCAGGCTGATCAACCGCGATGTCCCGCAGGAAGTCGTACGCGTCCTGCTCGATCACTCCTCCGGCGAGATGACCGCGCACTACGCCCGGCTGCACGACACTACGGTCCGCAGGCACTGGGAGCGGGCCCGCAAGGTCAACGTCATGGGCGAGAGCGTCACCGTCGACCCGGCCGGCCCTTTGGCCGAGGCCACCTGGGCCAAGCAGCGGCTCGGGCGCGCGACCCAGGCCCTGCCCAATGGCTACTGCGGGTTGCCGGTGCAGAAGACCTGCCCGCACGCCAACGCCTGTCTGACCTGCCCGATGTTCCTCACCACGACCGAGTTCCTGCCGCAACACCGCGAACAGCGCCAGCAGTTGCTGCAGATCGTCTCCGCCGCCGAGGCCCGCGGCCAGGTACGGGTGGTGGAGATGAACCAGCAGGTCCTGGGCAACCTGGAGAAGATCATCACCACGCTGGAATCCGAGCCCGACGAGCCGGAGGCCATCGCTGATGCGAGCTGACAACAGCCAGCACATCGTCGAGGCCGCCCGCCGCCGCAGCGAGTACACCCGCTCCAAGGCCATCCAGGCTCTGCGCTCCCTCGACGCTGCCGGAGAGCCGGTCACCTTCGATGCTCTCGCCAAGCAGGCGGGCGTCTCGCGGTCCTGGCTCTACGGCCAGCCGGACCTGCGGGCTGAAGTAGAGCGCCTGCGGGCTGCATACCGCCGAGCACCCGCGTCCCCGATTCCAGCACACCAGCGGACCTCGGATGCCTCCCTGCTGCGGCGACTTGAAGCCGCGAACACCCGCGTCCGGCAACTCACGCAGGAGAACCGCCGCCTGCGCGATCAACTGGCCAGTGCACTGGGCGAACAACGAGCCGACAGAATCACAAGCAGCCAAACGAGGGGACAACGATGAGTGCCGCCAACGAGCAGGACCGACTACTGCGGGGACCCAGGGCCGCTCTCGAACGAGCCCGGCAGGACCGGTCGACGTGGGCGGACCTCGCCTACCACGGTGTTCGGGACACCGACGAAGGTGCCGTGACCGACCGCAACAGAGCTGCCCGCTTCGCGGTGCTGTGGGCGCTGCAATACGACCGCCGCCCCCAGGACCTGCCGCTCCTGCGGTTCCTTCTCCAGCAGCAGACCATCTACTACCGCGAGGCCGTCCCCTCCGGTTTGGCTCCCGACCTGACCCTGGCGGGGTTCCTGGTCGCCGAGCATCGGCAGGCCGAGGACCTGTGGCTGCACTGGGACGCCAAGAACATCAGCTTCGACACGGCCCTGGGCTACCACCTCTACCACCTCCTCACCGCAGGCATCGCCGCCAGCGCCGAGGCAGTGCGGGCCAGCTCTCACCCTGACCGTGACCGGATCCTGGGCGACATCACGTCGTCCCGCCATACCGACGCTGCTGTCGAAGAATGGCTGGACCAGCAACGCGCCCGCTTCCCCGCCGAGCCGGCTGCCGAAGGACTCAAGGAGTGGGCCCACCACGCCGCCCGCCTTGGCGAGCGCGAGGCATCGCGCCTGTTCATGACCGAGTGGGCGGCCGGCGAGCCGCGAACGGACTCCACGCTCAACACGCTGCAATTCCACCTCGCCCACCTCGGCTATCTCGCCGAAGCCGTGGACGTGCAGAAGGAAGCCGTCGCGCTCAACGATGCGTGGTCAGGGGCAAAGTTCAGCAAACTGCTCACCCTCGCTCGGCTGCAACGACGAACCGACGACTTCCCAGGCGCATGGCAGACGCTTCAGGAGGTCCAGCGCGTCCTGCCACCCGAAAAGCACGGCTTTGAGCAGGGCAAATGGCGGCACTTCGTCAAGGAGTGCTTCCTTCTCGTCCCGATCGCACCTGACGCCTCCACCGCGCAGCGTCTCCTCGCCGCGAGTGAGCAGGAACTGCAGGGGATTCCCCGACTCTGGATGGACAGCGTCCTCGACGCCGCCATCGCGGCTGCCGAACATCTCGGCGATCCGCAGGCACTCCACCGCTACAGCGAACTGCAGCAGGCTGCGGCCGACGAGCGAGCTCAGGAAGTCGACCAGGCAACAAGGCGCCCCTCAGCGTCAGGACCCTCAACCCCGTGAACGCCAACACCCGACGCGCACCGACGAGCCAGCCTGACAAAAACCGCGGCGATGAGTCTCGACCCGGTATCGATCAGTCAGCTGTCCTACACGCTGCAGACAGGTCCGAGTCCGCTTCGACAACAACGTCGTCAACGCGAACGCCAAGGTCACAGGGACAGGGCTCGCCCGAACTCAAGATAATTCAGGAGCAGGTCGGTCACGAGAACGACAGCTCCACCGCCATCTACACCCACGTCAGCGACGACTTCATGAACACCATGCTCCACAAGGCGCTCGCGCCCGTGCTCGCCCCGACCACCTCCGCAGACAAGGACCGCTGATGGCCGCCAAGCTCGACTACCACTGGCACCTGCGCAAGGTCATGGCCGACCGGGGGCTGTTCTCCACCACCGACCTCATCCCGCTGCTGGACAAACGCGGCATCACCCTGTCCTCCAGTCAGGTCTACCGGCTCGTCGTCGAACGCCCCGAACGGCTCAGCCTGAAGATCCTCATGGCCCTGCTCGACATCCTCGACTGCACCATGGAGGACCTCATCGAACCCGTGGCCGCGACCGGCGCCGGAGCAACCAGCCGGACGAAGAAGGCAGTTGGCGCCGAGGCCGGTGTCGGTGATCTTCGACCCAAGCGCGCCCGCATCCGTGGTGTCGAGCGACCGTGACCACACCGAGGCACCCTGACCGGGCCATCTCCGACCCGATCGGAACGATCGCGAACCTGGTCGCGGCCATCGAACCTCAGCTGGCAATCGAGCAGATCCGCACCATGGTCACCAGCCTCGAGGGCGGCCGGGCGAAGGCCCGCCGCCTCGCCTCACACCTGGCCGAGCATCCCGGCGTGCTGACCGACAGCCGGTCACCGGCGCCCAGGGCCATCGGTGACCTGCTCATCGCGCTCCGCGAGGCAGGCGCCTCGCACATCTCGCCCCCGTGTTGCGCTGACTGCGGCAAGCCGATGCGAACCTTCCAGCGCCGCGGGCAGGACTGGTACTGCTGGAGCCACAGACCGCAGCCCCAACCCTGCGCCGCCTGCGGAAACACCCGCCGCATCACGACGCGGGACCGCGCCGGGCGACCGCGCTGCAAGATGTGTCCGGACCTCGACGACCGGGATCCGATCACCGTCATCCACGCCTTGGTCACCGCGCTGGACCCGGCCGCCGATCGCGAGGCGATCGCCAATGCGGTCCACCGGTCGACAGCACGCCCCTCCTACCAGCAGAAACTCGCCTGGGCGCTGGAAACCGACCCCGGCCTGCTCACCGGAGACGGGCACCTCTCACCCCTTCGCGCCATGCTGCGACTGATCGACCTCCTGCACACCGCGGGCATCGCCGGAGTCGTCCCACCCGCCTGCCCCCGCTGCCACAGAGTCGTCCGCATCGACAAACCACTCGACGGCCAGCGGGTCTGCCGTACCTGCATCGCCCACAGCCGCCTTGAGGACTGCTCGCGCTGCGGAGCCCACCGGGAACCCGCCACCCGCGATGGCCAGGGCCGACCGTTGTGTCCGAACTGCCTGATCACCGACCCCGCGAACCTCGAACCCTGCATCAACTGCGGCCGCCGACGCCTGGTGGATACCCGGACGCCAGACGGCCCGATCTGCCCGAGCTGCCCCGCTCTTCGCACCGCGACCTGCTCCATCTGCGGCGAGAACAGGCCCTGCGGCACTTCCCGCATCACCGGTCGCCCTTGGTGTCCCACCTGTCAACGCCGCACCGCCTCCTGCTCGGCCTGCGGCCGCATCGCGGCGGTCATCTCCGGCACCCTCGCCGAACCCCTCTGCGTCGACTGCACCGCCCCCGAGGTCTGGCACACCTGCCCCACCTGCACCGATCCCGACCATCCGCACCCAGGCCAGTGCGCCCGCTGCCTGCTCAACCAGCGCCTAAATAAGCTGCTGGGGGCTCCAGCCGAGACCCTCTACCCCGGGCTCCAAGCCCTCCGGCTCAACATCGCCACCGCCGAATACCCCGTCACCGCCAACCGCTGGCTGAACAAGCCATCCATCGCCCCGGTGCTCGCCGATCTCGCCGCCGGCCGACGGCCACTCACCCACCAGGCCCTCGACGAACTGCCCGACAGCCAGCCCCTCGCGCATCTGCGTCAAGTACTCGTCAGCGTCGGTGCCCTGCCCGAACGCGACGAGCACATGGCCCGCATCGAACGCTTCCTAGCCGGTCTCCTCGCATCCCAGCAAGACCCTGACCAGCGCAGCCTCCTCCACCGCTATGCGACCTGGCACATCGTCAGGCGCCTGCGCGGCAAGAACAACGGCCGACCCGCCACTCCGCAGCAGTTCAACTCCATTCGCCAGCACACCCACGCGGCCGTCGCCTTCCTGGGCTGGCTCGCCACCCATAACCTCACCTTGGCCACCTGCGGACAGGGCGACCTCGACCACTGGCTCACCGACGACTCGGCCACCTACCGCTGGACCGCCGGCCACTTCATCCGCTGGGCCCGCACCAACAAGCTGACCACCATCCACGCCCCCGCCCACCGCTGGAGCGGCCCGACCCAACCACTGGACGAACAGCACCGATGGGACACCGCACGCCGACTCCTGCACGACGGCACCCTCAAATCCGAGGACCGGCTGGCCGGCCTGCTTCTCCTCCTCTATGCCCAAAGACCGGCAGCGATCAGCCGACTGACCACCGCAGCCGTCGAAGTCGACGCTCAAGGAGTGCGCGTCCACCTCGGCCAGGCCCCCATCCAGCTGCCCGAGCCAGTAGCTGCACTCGCACGCGCCGTCGCAGCAAACCGCAAGGGCCACGCGACCATCGGGGCACTGACGCCATCGCTCTGGCTCTTCCCCGGCGGCCAACCCGGACGCCCGATCAGCACCACCCAGCTGACCCAGCGGCTCAACAACCTCGGGATCCGCCCCAATCAGGCCCGCAGCACCGCGCTCTTCCAACTCGCCACCGAGATCCCCGCCGCGATCCTCGCCCGCACCCTGGGCATCCACACCGATGTCGCCGTCGCCTGGCAACGACTCTCCGCAGGTGACTGGACCAACTACGCCGCCCAGGTCAGCCACCGCATCAACCAACCACACCAGCACGGAGACGATCACCATGCCCCTCGATGACCAGCACATCTGGGCTCTGCTGAGGGACCTCGACGCGTCCGACATTGCGGAGTTCCCACCGATCTACGACCACGCCCGGACCCGAGCCCGCTTCGACGAGCTCGCAGCCAGGCTGGACCAGCGGTTCGGCTGCACCTGCGCGGTCGATCGAGGCGTCCAGGACGCGAACCACCACGGGACGATCGTCATCCCCACCGCCGCGACGGCAAGCGGCGAGCACATCACCATCACGGTCAGCAACTACGGCAACCTGGTCGCCGTGACGCTCGGGGGCCCCGGCCACTACGGCGAGGAAGAAGAGAACGTCCTCTTCGAAGCTGCCGACCGTCGCCGCATCAACGACGAAGTCGAAGCACTCGGCTACATCGCCATCTCCGAACACCTGCTCTGGACCGACTACGACGGCGTCAGCAACCTCGGCACATGCTTCGAACCACGGACCTGGTGGAACCGCTTCTTCGACTACGAGTGAGCCAGGCCCTCACTCGAGATCACGCCAACCTCGGCGATCTACGTGCAACTCCACCCGAACGAGAGGTGCGACCATGCTCCACCATCTGTCCGCCGTCGTCACGATGCTCGGACCAGGGGGTCGACGCTTCGCCGGCCCCGACAGCTGGACACACCTGGAAGCGGAAATCGGCACTGAACTCCCCGATGATTACAAAGAGTTCATTGATGAGTACGCGCCGATCAAGGTCAACGGCCACCTCTACTTCAACCACCCGGCGACCACGCGGTGGAACCTTCTCGAGGAGATCCGGCAGACCGAGCAGGCCTTCCGCGACGCCGAGTGGGACGGCCTCCCACACCCCGACACCGGAGCGGACGGTGTCCTGATCCCTGCTCTGTCGACAGACTTCGGCTTCCACGTCTTCCTCCACCGCAGCCCCCGAACGCCCGAGTGGAGTGTCGTCGTGCACGACCGGGACGAAGGCGGGTACTGGGAACACGCTATGGGCTTCGCCGAGTGGCTACACCGACACCTCATTGGCGAAGAGGTCATCCACCCCAACGGGACGTACTTCTATCCCGGACCGGTCAAGCTCGAACACCTGCCCATGAGCCCCGAAGACCAGCCGGAGTCCTGGCACGGACCCGAACGCGGGATGTGACCTCGGCCGAGGCATTCGGAGAGTTCCAATACCCGACTTCACCATTACACGTCCGACTCCGCCTCCAGCGCCAAGCCATCGACACCCTCAGCAACGCCCTCCGCCACTCCGGAGACGCCGCCGCCGAGACCGACGACAGCGACGATCCACCGTTTTGTGTGGCGCCCGTCCGCTGACGTTGCCGTCAACCGTTGCCGTCAAGACACACAGAAGCCCCGCCAGAACCCGTTCTGGCGGGGCTTCTGCACAGGCAAGGCTAATATCTTGACCAAACTGTCTAACGGCTTCCGAACTGCCGCGCGAGTCGCTGCATCAACATACCGTCAGCGAGAGATTGCCCGCCCACGATTCGGCAACGATCGCGAATCCTGAGAATTTAATCTCCACACCGACAAGCCAACCAATCTCATTGAACCGCTCTTGCACCAAATGAACCTCTACGCCATCTTCCGGAATTTCCCGTTCGATCGCAGCCTGGACTCGCTCTTCTGTCGGCCAGAGGTATTCCGGAATTTCCGAATCGCTTCTACGCTCAACGCGCATCGACCAGTCGGTCCACACGGTAATTACGAGCGACGAGCCATCCATGAAGACAACTTGAAGCGCCTCCACTTCACCGTCGGCGTCAGCGATCTCGAAGACATGCCTAACGCGCAGGCCCTTGATCTTCAGGGCCTCGGCATCTTCACGAAAGGGTTCCACCCAGTCACTCCTCACGTCGACCGCACTTTCGGCCCTCAAGAACTCTTATCGAACCTCGGCGGCTAGCAGCCACAATTGACCGGAGCGGCGCCATCCCAATATGCATTCCCCCTCGGCTCCAAGGGGAACATGGTAACGAAGGATCCATCGCCCTTGGTTAGCACCAGGTCGTTATCCTTGCGGTAGAACCAATAATCAGTCCCACCTCCACCATCGGGATTATACGGCCCGTGACGTACCTCGTCATGGGAAGCGCGCACTTCACGGACCCTATTTTCATACCACTCACGCGCGGCGGGATCCCCGGGGTTCAGGCCATAGTCCTTCGAGTGCTTTCCCCACTTCTTCCCGACATTGACACCGGTTATCTCCGGCCCACAATTACTGTTGTGCACGAGAACCGGTGTGTTTCCCGCGAGTACATAGTACGTGTGGGATTCGCTGACCGTCAGGTTGTAGGTGACGATCGGCTTCTGGTAGCTGTGAACTGCCGCAATCGTGACCAGGGTGCCGTCCGGCTGTCGCAGTGTCTGTCCGGCTTCCAGGTCTGCGGCGTTGGTCCACCTGTTGGTGGTCTCGTTCCAGTAGGGGTGGTGCTGGGTCGAGGTGAGGGCCTGGTCGCCGTTCGCCGTGTGGACGGTCAGGTCCGTGAAGTCGACGTCGGTGAGGGTCTTGATGACGTCGGTGACCTTCTGGGCGCGGGTCTCGCCTGTTGAGGGGTTCGTTGCTTGTACGGTGTCGCCGGCCTGGATCTCTTCGATCGGCTTCGTGCTGCCGTCTGCGAGGAGTACGCCGGTCTTCGCGGGGAAGCTGTTGCCCTCACAGACGCGCCCGATCGCTGCGAGCAGGTCCTTTAGACCCGTCCGTTCGCCTGAGGCCATCGCTGCCGAGAGGTCCCGTGCTGCCGGGCCGAGATCGAACGTGGACATCGCCGCGCCGAGGGTGTCGCAGGCATCCTGGTCCGAGCCGCCGAATCCGCCGCCCTTGGCGCACTTGTACCAAGGGATGACTACCGTCATGTCGGACAACATCTTGACGGTGACGTCAAAGTGGGCCCTGTCCTGGTCCTGGTCCTTCTGGCTGGTGCAGCGTTTCCCCAGCCTCGATGTGTCGTAACAGGTTTTCTTCGTGTAGGCCGCCTCAGAGTCCTTGATCATCTTCTGGACGCGGGCGGTCTTCTGCTCGGCGATGGTGTGGACGGGGTTCTGGTTGATGTCGCTGTGGCCGCACTCGCTGGTGCTGCAGTCGCCGGACATCGTGGCTTGGACGGAGCAGTCACTGCCGCAGGCGTTGCCATGTTGGTCGCAGCCTTCATGGCCGTTGCGGCAGGTGTAGAGGCCGCTCGGGTCGCTGGAGTTGACGGGATCGTTGTTGCTGTATGCGTAGGCGTTCCACTGCTGTGGATCACTCGGGCCGATGAGCGGGTCGGGGTTGAGGAACCGTCCGGTGGTCGGCTGGTATTCGCGGGCGCCAAGGTTGGTGAGGCCGGTGGCGTCGTCCTTGGTGCCGCCGACGAAGCCGTGGTCGCCGGCCCAGGTGGTGGGCTGGATGCCGCGGGGGTTGCCGAACGGGTCGGAGAGGCGCCGGGACTCGGCGAGGGTGGTGCCGTCGAGGGCGAGGGTTCCAGTGCCGTGAGGGTCGGCGATCTGGTAGGTGGAGTTGCCGCCCTGGCGGACCAGGGTGATGCCGCCGGGGATCTGGTAGTAGCGGACGCCAGTGACCTTGTTGGCGGTCGCGTCGTAGACCAGCTCGTCTCCGCCGAGCGTGATGGTGGTCTTGCCGGGGTCGCGCCGGATGAGCTGGTTGCCGTTGGCGTCGTAGAGGTAGTTGGTCGGTCCGGCGGTGCCCGTCTTCATGTAGGAGGCGAGCTTGTTCTCGCTGTTCCAGGCGAGGGCGGCGGTGCCGGAAGTGTCGGTGACGGCGGTGGTGTTGCCCGCCGCGTCGTACTGGGCGCTGCTGCCGGTGGTGCCGGTGGGCGCTGTGGTGGTGGTGCTGGTCAGAGCGTGCGGGCCTCCGGTGCCGCCGCCGGTGTTGGGTGCGGTGGTCGGGGTGTTGATGGTCCCGGTGGCCGGGAACGTCTGGTTGGTGGTGGTGTCCTTGGTGGTGTCACCGGAGGGGTCGTGCTGGACGAGTTGGGTGCGGTTGCCGGTGAGGTCGTAGCCGTAGCTCTGCCAGTAGGCGGCGGGGCCGCCGACCGTGGTCCTCAGTGGCGCCTGAGCTCCGCTAGTGGGTGTGGAGTTGGCGCAAGCGCCGATGCCACCGACCGTCGGCTGGGCTGCTTGGGTGAGTGTGCCGGTATCCGACCATGCGGTGGTGAGCCGGCTGAGGTAGTCGTAGCCGAAGCACTGCAGGTCGGTGGACGAGGGGGTGTTGTCCGGGATGTTGCGGACGGCCGTGAGCTGCCCCGCCGTGTTGTAGGCGTAGGTGAGCTGCTGCACGGAGCCGGTGGCAGCCGTCTGCTTGTCCACAAACTGCTGCAGCTGGCGGCCGGTGGACTCGTCGTAGGTGTTGGTGACGACGATCTGGGTGCCCCAGGGGTTCACCGTGGCGCGGATGCTGTGCCCGTAGGCGTCCCAGTCCGAGGACAGGTCGTAGGTGGTGGTGCTACCGCCGTAGGTGCGCAGGGGGCCGTTGGTGTCGTAGGTGTAGGCGACGGTTTCGCCGGCGATGTCGCCCACCGTCGAGCGGCTGTCTTTGGTCACTGCGCCGGTGACCGGGTCGTAGATTGCCTGGTAGGTGTAGGTGAACGGGGTGGTGCCCTGGCCGATCTCAGTGCCGGGGATGGTGGTGGTGGTCTTGGTGGGGTGGTAGGCGGTGTCGTACGCCAGGACGGAGGTGGTGTAGGTGATGCCGGAAGCGCCGTTGACGTAGCGGGTCGAGGTCGAGGGCTGGCCCTTGACGACGGTGTCGTAGGTGAAGCCGGTCAGCTGGTTGTCCGGGCTGACCGATCCGGCGTAAGTGCCCGCCACTCGGCCGAGCAGGTCGTAGGTGTAGGCGATGGTCTGGTTGCGTGCGTCGGTGGTCGTGACCAGCCGGCCTGCGGTGTCGTAGGTCTTGGTGCCGGCCCCGGTGTCCGGGTCGGTCGCGGTGACCTCACGTCCTCGCAGGTCGTAGCCGCGGGTCCACGTGTTGCCTGCCGCGTCCTTCTGCGTGGCGAGGTGGCCGTCCACCGTGTAGGTGTAGTTGGTGGTGTCCGCGTCGGTCTGGTTGCCGGTGGCGGTGGCGGTCTTGTACTGCCACAGTTGGGCGGTGTGGCCGCGGGCGTCGGTGACGACGGAGGCGGGTGTGGCGCCTGCGGGCGGTGTGACGTCGGTGCGGTCGGCGCCTGGGTAGGCCGTGGTGGTGGTGCTCTGGGTGACGCCGTAGGCGACGAACTGCTGTGTCACCGGGCGGCCGAGGCCGTCGTAGACGGTGTAGGCCTGCGCCGGGACCTTCTGCGTTGTGGTCAGGAACGGTGTGGTGCTCGGTGCGGCGTCGTCGTTGTACCAGGGGCTGTTGGCCCCGGTGACACGTCCTTGCGAGTCGTACACGGTGTCGGTGATCAGTCGGCCCTTGTAGGCGGAGAGCGCCGGGGTGGACTGGGCCTGCACGACCCTGCCAGTGCCGTCCATGATGTCGATCTTGACAGCGTAGGAGCCGTCCTTGAGCAGACTGGACGAGGTCACAGTCGGGGGGACGGCAGTGCCGTTGACGACACCCGGGGTCGAGTACGCGAATTTGGCGTTGGCGGCGGCCGTGGCGGCCTGGCCTGGGAGCCACACGCTGGCGGTCCGTCCGAGCGTGTCGTAGGCCCGCGTGGTGGTGCGGCCGTTGGGGTCGGTCACGCTGGTGGGAAGCGAACGTGCCGGGTCCAGTTTGGTCGTCGTGACGCGCCCAGATGCGGCGTCACTCGCGCCGGCCGGGGCCGGGGCGGTGACGGTGAAGCTGTTCGGCAGCTCGCCGACGGCGGATGCGGTGAACGCCGTCGTCGTGCTGGCGCCGTTCGGGTGCGCGCTGTCGGTGACGTTGGGATCGGTGACGCCGACGAGCCGCCCGTAGGCGTCATACGCATTGTTCACCGAGGTGAACTGGGGTGTGCCTGCCGAATCGAGATGGTCGAGAGACAGGCTGCTCGTGACATCGTGCGCGGTGCCGATCTGTCCGAAGGTCTGGCCGTCGTACGCCGACCTGCTCCAGGACACGGTGTTGGCAGCGGTGGGCGTGGCGGTACAGGCACTGGCGCCGGAGACCGCGATCACCTCGGACGGTAGTGCCAGGACCTGCGGGTCCGAGCCGGTGGCGTAGTTGGTGCGGGTGCAGATGTCCGGCAGGCCGTCCGCCGTGTCGATCGAGCTGGCGATCCGGTTGCCGTGGGCTGGGTCAGTTGTGGTGGTCTTCGCGCCCGTGCGCCAGGTGCCGTCCGCCTTCAACGAGCGCGACGTGGCTGTCGAGCTGGTGGCCGCGTACCGGGCGGTGAGGGCCGGCAAGCTACCGCCCTGGCTGTGGGTTGCCGTGGCGACCGGGCCGCTCGCGGTGTTGACCGTGTAGCCTGCGATGCTGCCGCCTGCCTGGGTGTAGGTGTCGGACTCCAGGGATTGGCCGGAGAGCCAGTCGGAGTCAGTGACCGTGGCGGTCCCGGTGACCTGGCCGCTCATCGGGCCGGCCACCTGGACGCTGCGGCTGGTGCCGTTGGCGAGCAGGTCGCCGTCCATGCCCTGGTAGAAGGTCTTCGAGCTCTGTGACTGCGGCCCGTCCTTGCCGCTTCCAGAGACGACGGTGACGCTCGCGTAGCCGCGGAACTCGTCCCAGGTCCGGTTCTTGTCCGGGGTCAGTGCCGAGTCATTGCGGTGCCAGGCGGCCTTGCCGTAGGTGTAGTTGGTCACCATCGGCACCGAGCCGGGGGTTGCCGGGTTCACGGTCACGCTGGTGACCGGGTACTTCAGGAACCAGTCGTCCACGGGGTCAGCGCCGGAAATCGAACCGGGCGGGTTCCATTTGACGTTGTAACAGGAGAGTGTGTCGCTGTCGGCGGAGGCCGGCATGACGTTGTTCACGCGCGAGCAGGCGGCGAAGGCATAGTTGACGCCGATGGTGCTGCCGGTCTCGGTAGTGATCAGCTGGATGCGAGGCCGGTTGTAGGCCGGCGGTGCGGGGACCAGGTTGGTGCCATCCACACGGTTGGGCAGCAGTTGGGAGGTGAAGGACACCGCCGGCAGCGTGATGGAACCGCCGGTGGCCTGGGTGTCCTGGCCGGTGCGCTGGATGGAGGCGAGCCACGGGACCTGGGTGTTCTCGGTGGCGTTCTGCACGTTGATGAACGTGTGGTTGAACGCGTAGGAGTCCACGGTCTGGTAGCTGCCGTTGACCTTCACCTGGGTGGTGATGGACGCCAGCCACTTGGTGGTCCAGTACGTCGGCCCGTAGACGGTGCACGCGCTGGTGGCGTCGCACTGCTGGTCCAGTGGGACGTCGGGCCAGTTCGCCGCGTTGGCCGCGGTGCGCTGGGACGGGTCGCAGGCCGCGGTGGAGGTGACGCACCGCTCGGAGGTGTTGAAGACGATCTTAGCGGCGGGCTGGTAGGCGCCGTTGTTGTTCAGCTGATCCGAGAGGAGCTGTCCGTACCCGACGGTGGCGGGAACGCCGGCGCGGGTGTAAGCGGTGCTGGTTCCGTTGCCGTTGTTCTGGGCACCGCCGCGGGAGTAGTAGTTCGTCTCGGGGGTGTAGGTGTAGGTGGTCAGGTTGCCGTGCGGGTCCACGACGAAGTCGAGGTTCCAGCGCCAGGCCATCTGGCACCACGAGCCCTGGCCCTTGGCCGGGTCGTAGCACGGGTCACCGCTGTTGGGCGAGTAGACCGGGACGGTCCACGTCGAGCCGCTGTCCGCACCGAGGGTGGTCGGGTTGCCGTTCGCGTCCGGCACGTGGTTCAGACCGAAGTAGGACACCGTGCCGCCGGTGTCGGTGACCTTGATGTAGGAACCGTTCCAGGTGCCGTTGGTCGCACCGGTCAGGAACTGCACCTTGGTGCCGTCGTCGTCCTTGAGCCGCCAGGTGCAGGCCGCCTGTTCCATCGTGGCGGGCGTGCCGGACTGGCAGGAGGCGTCGTCCGGCACCAGCTGCCCGGAGTGGCCGGCGAACGAGAGGGTCATGCTCGCGCCGCCCCAGCACTGGTCGCCGGAGTTCGTGATCCCGTCCAGCGAACAGGGCTTGAACGACCGCTCGACGAAGCCGTTGCCGTAGTCCCAGCCGTCGCCGATCCAGGACGCTTGCGCGTTCGTCGAGGAGGTCTTGCCGTCCACCGAGGCGGAGTCGTAGGAGAGCGACACCTTCGGGGCCGCGCCGGCGAGCGCCGGCGGCGCCTGCACCGGGTACCCGTAGGTGAAGGCCCCGGAGGAACCGCCCGCGGTCCAGGACTGGGAGGGGTTGAGCGGGGTCGCCGAGTAGGTTCCGGCCCCACTCGACGCCCCCGAGACCACACCCACGGTCGTAGAGGTGGTGGTGGAGCCCGCGTACATCGCGCGGGCCGCCCCAGGGGCGGCGTCTGTGGCGCTCTTGGTAGCAGAGGCACCCTGGGCCTTGGCGACGCCGGTGCCTGTCAGCGGGACGTCGGCGACGAGCTTCTTGGCCGTCGGGTCGTAGTGCGATTCGAGCGGGGTCTGTTTCCGGCAGTCCGGGGCTTGCGGCGCCGTGGTCGCGCAGCCGGGAAGGACCACCAGGTGGGCGCGGGCCGCCCAGTTCGCGCCGAACGCGGCGTCCAGGCTGGAGGTGTCTACACCCAGGCGCACGGGTGCGTCATCGCCCGATCCTGGCCGGGTGATGGTCACCGCCACGCCGGGGATACCGGCAGTCGTCGCCGCCTTGGTGTCCGCAACGTCGACCTGGATCGTCTGGCCCGCCGCCGATGAGCCGGCCAGCGGCGCGACGGTGACAGGAAGGCCCGATGCCTTGGCCTCGGCACCGGCCTGGGCCTTCTCGCCGTCGCCCAGCGGGTGCGCCTCGGGAGCGGAGCCGAGCGTCACCGACGCGTGGCCCCCCGGGACCGGCTTCGGGTCCTTCGGCGGGGTCCAGGCCGGCGGCACCGGGTGCTCCGGCTTCGCGGCCGGAACCGGCGCGGCATTCTGCCCCGGAACCGAGGGCGTCTTCGGAAGAGCGGTGTTGGGTGGCGACCACTTGCGCGAGTAGTCCGGCCCGTCCGCCGCTGCCGCGATCGGCAGGGGCGCCAGGAGCGAGCCGAGGATGGCGGCCGTCGTGACGGTTGCCAGCCGTGCCCGTAGTCTCCTCCCCCCGCCCTTTGTCTTCTTGAGGCCTGACCGTTGTATAAATGACACTCTTTTACATCCCTTAGGGAATTAGAGCCCCCGAACGCGCCGGGGGCCCGTGTTCTGGATCCGAACTGACGGATGCTAACGAACAGTGATGACTGGCGGTCAAGTTTTCGTGACTGGTGAGGATTCTCACGGGGGTCTACGAATCGCCTCGATTCGCTGCAAGTCGGGACTTCGCCGTCGAATTGAACTGGCTGGATGTCAGTGCCTGCCCCTACGGTGCCTCTGACCTGTGCCTATGCAGGCAGTCCGTGTACTTTGGGGGGAGTTTCCCGCTTTGAACAGAAAGCGCCGCTACAACGGTGTGCCACTCGGGGCAATGACCGTGGCAACCGCGCTCGCGCTCGCCACCGGCCTTTCCGGGCTCAGCGCCCACGCCGCCGACGCACCGCCGGTGCCGTCGCAGGCCGCGATCGACGCCATCACCGCGAAGCAACAGCAGGAACGGCCGCCGGCCGGTGCGACCGAGAAGGCCATCGCCCAGGCCAAGGCCACACAGCAGAACGTCCCGGTCGACTCGCTCACGACCGAGTACAGCGAGACCGTCGCCACCCCCGAAGGCCACCTCTCGCTCACCAACCACCTGGAGCAGCAGCGCGTGCGCCGGGGCGGTGTCTGGCAGGGGTTGGACGCCACGCTGGCGGCCAATCAGGACGGCACGTTCTCACCCAAGTCCGCGGCGGGGCAGGTGGCGCTGTCCAAGGGCGGGAACGGGCCGCTGGCGACGATGACCAGTGCGGACGGGAAGAAGCTCGCGCTGTCCGCCCCGTTCGCGCTGCCCGCGCCGACCGTCAGCAGTGACAGCGTGGTCTACCCGTCCGTCGCCCCCGACATCGACCTGAAGGTCACCGCCACCAAGTTCGGCGGCCTGACCACTGTCCTGGTCGTCAGGACCCAGGCCGCGGCGGCCAACCCGGTCCTGAAGAACCTGCACTTCGGGACCACCCTCGACGGCGTCAGCGTCAAGAGCGACGAGCACGGCAACGTCACCGTCGCCGGCGCCGACGGCAAACCCCGCTGGGTCTCCCGCACCCCGCAGATGTGGGACAGCACCACCGCACCCGCCGCCAGCGCCCCCGCGCCCGTGACGAGCGCCCCGGCGCCCGTGACGAAGACCGCCATGACGTTCAGAGCAGCCGCGGCAGACGCTCCCGCCCCCGCGCAGACGGACGCGGGCCAGGCTCCCGCAGCCGGCTCCGACACCGGCCCCGGAACGGCCTCCAAGGTCTCCACCATGCCGGTCAAAGCCGACAACAACGGCATCGACCTCACCCCCGACCAGGACCTCCTGGCCCACGGCACCGCCCCGTACTACATCGACCCCGACTACCTGCCCTGGACCCAGTGGGGCAACTCCTGGACCTGGGTCCAGTCCGCCCACGACGGCTCCAACAACTGGAACCGCCAGGGCCCCGGGGACGCCGACCACCCGGGCGCCGGCAAGTGCGGCTACTACCCCAACGGCGGCAGCTGCTCCCCCGCAGACATCGAGCGCAGCTTCTACCAGTTCGACATCAGCTCGCTCAACGGGGCGGTCATCCACTCCGCGACGATGACCATGCAGGAGTACGTCTCCGCCGACTGGTCCTGCACCACCAAGTACCCGCTCAACCTCTACGTCACCGGGGCGATCGGCAACGGCACCACCTGGTCCAACCAGCCCGGACAGCAAGGGGGCCCGCTCGGCGATACGGCCTTGGTGGGCGGCTCTGGACACGACCAAGCGTGCTACGGCAACGTGCCGTTCAGTTTCGACATCACCGGTGCGATGAAGCAGTACGTCAACTACGGGCAGCTGACGTTCGGCCTCTACGGCGACGAGAGCAACCAGTACGCATTCAAGCGGTTTACCTACCAGCCTGCGCTGTCCGTGATGTACGACCGGGTGCCCAACGTGCCCACCAACCCCGGGGTGTGGCCCGCCCCCACCACGGCAAGCCCTGCGGCGACCAACCAGTCCTGCGGCGACGGCAACAGGGACCACTGGGCGTGGCTCGGCGCCGGCTCCGCCCAGAACAACGCCGTCCAGCTCAACGGCACCGTCACCAGCCCCACCCAGGCCCAGGTCATGACCTGGGACCACATCTGGGACTACAACTCCTCCAACGGCGCCAGCGGCGACACGGCCCCGGTCAACAGCGGTGGCACCACCAGCTTCCAGCTGCCCGCCGGCCTGATCCAGGACGGCCACGCCTACGGCTACAACATGCAGGCCAAGGACGGCCTGGACGACACCCCCTGGTCCGCCCCCACACCGAACTGCTACTTCAAGGTCGACCTCACCCCGCCCACCCTCACCTTCCCCACCACCGTCGCCGACACCGGCAAGCAGTTCCCGCCCAGCGGCAACGGCCAGACCCCCCAGATCTACGCCGGCCAGAGCGGCGGCGTTCCCTTCACCGCCACCGACCCCAATCCCAGCGGCGGCTACACCAGCGGTGTGGCCTGCCTTCGCTGGAGCTTCGACCCCCAACTCGTCGACGCCGCCTGGCAGTGCGGCAGCGCCATGCCCACGGGCCAGATCCAGGTGACCCCTGGACGCTGGGGCACCAACGTCCTCTACATCCAGGCCGAGGACAACGCCGGCAACCTCTCACCCGTCGCCCAGTACGCCTTCTACGCCCCGTGGAACCCCAACAGCCCCGCCCCGACGTTCGGTGACGTCACCGGCGACGCCCAGCCCGACATCGTCACCGCCGACCCCAACGGTGACCTGCGCGCCTACAGCATCCCCGCCACCGGCGCCAAGGCACCACTGGCCGCGCCCAAGGCCAAGTCCCCCGGCGGCGACTCCTGGACCAACTACCGCACCACTCACCGCGGCAGCCTGCGCGGCGGAAACAACGTCGACGACCTCATCGTCCACAAGGACGGAGACAAGAACCTCTACTACTACCAGAACCCCGGAAACACCGGCGTCACCGGTGTCTTCGACGCCAACAGCATCCTGGCCAAGCCCGCCTGCGACCCGAAACTGACCGACTGCACCGGCTACAACACCACCGACTGGTCCACGACACTGCAGATCGCCGCCAGCGGCGACCCCAGCACCACCAAACTCGACGCCAACAGGAAGTTCCTCAACCGCACCGGCCTGTTCACCATCGAGACCAGCCCGGACGGCACCGGCGCCCTCTGGTTCTACCCCACCACCAACGACGGCTTCTTCGGCTCACCCACAAAGCTGGCCGCCACCGGATGGAAGGGCTGGGACCTCATCTCCCCCGGCGACTGGGCGAATCAGGGCCACCCCGGCCTGTGGGCGCGCAACCAGTCCACCGGAGACCTGCGCGGCTACACCTTCACCACCGGCACCATCACCGTCACCGACGACTTCGGCAACACCACCAGCTACCCCACCCTCACCGGCATCGCCACCGACACCAAGATCGGCTGGGGCATCCCCGCCACCACCTGGCCCCTCATGGGCTCCAACGGCGACCTCACCGGCACCGGCACCGGATCCCCCACCCTCTGGGACATCACCGCCAACGGCATCATCCAGACCTGGACCGGCCACACCACCACCGCCGCCCCCTACTTCACCTGGGACCGGGGCCCCGACAACGTCCTGAGCGTCTACGCCGAGAACAGCCCCGTCACCTACGGCACCCAGACCGGCAAGTGCATGGACATCTACGGCGCCAACACCGCACCCGGCACCGCCGTCCAGCTGTACGACTGCAACGGCAACGCCGCCCAGAACTGGACCCCCAAGCCCGACGGCACCCTCCGCGCCCTCGGCCGCTGCCTCGACGCCACCGGCGCCGGAACCGCCAACGGCACCCCTCTGGAGATCTGGACCTGCGGCAACAACTCCCCGAACCAGATCTTCCTCCCCAGGCCCGACGGCAGCCTCTTCAACCCCGCCTCCGGCCGCTGCGTCGACCTCCCCGGGGCCAACGCCGTCAACAACGCCCGACTCCAACTCTGGGACTGCAACCCCGCCTGGGGCCAGAAGTGGAACCCGCTCGTACGAAGCTGAAACCTCGAAGCTCGCGCCCACCCCGGGCTTCCAGCATCAGGCGAAGGCGTTCCCTGACCCCGATCATGAAGCCCTGATACATGACGCTCAATCCCTGGGGCCACCTCGTCGGACTGATCTCCGACGAGGTGGCCCCAGCCCGTTGGGCGAACGGTCGCGGCGCACGAAGCCGGCCTTCCCAGCGATCGAGAGGCCGGCCGGCACAAACGCCAGGTCGTCGGGCCCGACCGGGCCGGGTCGTCCGTCCGTCCGTCCGGCCGGCCGGCCGGCCGACCGCAACGGGGTTGGTGCCGCAGCGCTGCGGCAGGCACGCCTGTGGCCGGGTCCGTCCCCTGTGCGGACCCGGCCGGGTGCCCCTGCGGGCGGCTGAGGTGTGGTGGTCAGGCGGTGTGCGGTGGTTCGCCCGGGAGGTGGGAGGAGCAGGACGGAATGCCGTCGAGCCAGGCCGGGCCCTGGATGTAGATGTTGCTGATCCAGCTGTTGTAGTCGGGCAGGAACGACCAGGCGTCGTTGGTGACGCCTTCGGCGGTGACGGACTCGCCGCGGTCCTGGCAGAGGATGCGGACGTGGGTCGGGCCGGGGAAGCTGTGGGCCCGCGCGCTGGTGGTGGAGGGGTCGTTGTGGGTCCAGACGTCGGTGCCCCAGGTGGAGGAGCCGCCGGCCGAGGGGCGCGGTGCGCCGCCGCAGTCGGGGACGCCGTCGAGCCAGGCCGCGCCCTGGACGTAGATGTTGGTCACCCAGGCCTTGTAGTCCGGCAGGTAGGACCATGCGTCGTTGGTGATGCCCTCCGCCGTGACCGACTCCGCGTGCTTCTGGCACCCGATGTTGATCCGCGTCGGACCGCCGAGTTGCACGGCGCGTGCGCTGGTGGTGGAGGCGTCCGTGTGGGTCCACACGCCGGTGCCCCAGGTCGAGTAGGCGCCGGTGGGCGGTCCGCCGCAGTCGGGGACGCCGTCGAGCCAGGCCGCGCCCTGGACGTAGATGTTGGTCACCCAGGCCTTGTAGTCCGGCAGGTAGGACCACGCGTCGTTGGTGATGCCCTCCGCCGTGACCGACTCGGCGTGCTTCTGGCAGGCGATGTTCACCTTCGTCGGCCCGCCGAACTGGACGGCGCGCGGGCTGGTGGTGGAGGCGTCCGTGTGGCTCCAGACCTGGGTGCCCCAGGTGGTGGCGTTGCCGGAGGTTCCCAGGGCGGAGATCCGGATGGCGCCGCGGTACTTGTGGATGTCGTGGCTGGAGAAGTCGGACACCATGAGGTGGGTGTCGGACTCGCGGGCTTCGACGATCTTCCCGTCGCCGAGGTACATGGCGACGTGCTCGGTGCCCCATTCCAGGAGGTCGCCGGGCTGGAGCGGGGCCAGTCCCTGGTCGGCGGTGAAGCGGGCCGTGGCGGGGACGGTGGTGAAGATGCCGTCGACGTCCTTGCGCCCGATGAGGTCGTAGCCGGCGCTCTGCGCCCAGGCCCAGCGGACGAAGCCGGAGCAGTCAAACCCCTTGCGCTGCGGATCGTGCCGGCTGCGCACGGGATCGGTGGCATCGACCATGCCGTACGTGGCGCCCGGGGTATCGCCGTGGCCGCCGCCCCAGGTGTACCAGGTGCCGGCGGCGACCTGGGAGCAGGCGGCCTGGATCGCGCGCCGGGCCTCCTCGGTCACGTCCCCGTACGGGACGCAGCCGACGGCGGAGTTGGGGCGCGGCTTGGGCGGCACCGGCAGCTCGGGACCGTTGTAGCCGCGCAGGCCGCTGCCGAACCTGGTGCCGAGGATGGTCGTCCAGTCGACCGTTCCACAACACCGGCGGTCGTCGTTCGCGCTGCCGTACCCAGTGTGGATCTGCTTCTGGTCGCCGTTGAACGAACCGAACAACCCTCCGGCGCACACGGCGTCGCGGTCGGCGCAGAAGTCGATGGTCCGGGCCGCGATGTCGGGCGGCAGGAAGTAGCTGCTGCCCTGGCTCCCCTTGATGCTGCTCTGGGTCGTGGAGTTCCAGCGGTCTCCGGTGAAGGGATCCACGTACACCCCGTAGCTGGCAGTGCCCGGGGTGTTCGGATCCGCGATCAGAAGCACCTGGGCGATCGCGCTGCGGTCCAGCGTGGTGAACTGGTCGATGGCCGTGTGGACGACGTCGGCGCCCTGCGAGTAGCCGACGAGTCCGATCCGGATGTCCGGGCACCTGACGGCCCGGTTTCGGACCACTTCCTTGAGCTGGGTGACGCCTCCGTTCATCGAACTCGAATACGCTCCGCTGATCTGACTCCCGATACCGGGATCCACCGCACGGTAGGGGAGCGAGTAGTAGACGACGTCCTGTCCGTCGAGCGCCGGCTTGGCCGCGGCGACGAAACGGTCGACCGTACCGCCCATGTTGAACTGACCGGGCGGGGCGTCGTCCTCGTTCGGCGCGTTCTGGGTCGAGCCCCGTACACCGATCACCAGGTACTTCGGGCACTTGCTGGGCAGGCCGGGGTCCCACGCCTTGGCCCCGGTCGGGTGGCCGTCCCCGACCACGTCGGCGCTGGCCGTCGCCGGCGCCCCCGCGACGGCCAGCAGGAGGCCCACCAGGAGCGCCGCGAGGCGGCGCAGCAGTCGGCAGGTGTTCTTCATGTGGACTTCTGCTCCTGAGCAGTCGGAGGCGGTCAGGGTCAGCAGTGGTTGACCAGCCCGCTCCACTGGGAGTAGCTCCCGGTGGTCAGGTACCAGTCGTTGACGTAGCCGTCCGTGGTGTCCCCGGCGTAGTGCGGGTGGACGTAGAACCAGTAGGTGTCACCGTGGCCGTCGGCGTCGCCGGCGCCGGTGGTCCAGCAGTAGAGCACCACCTCCTCGCCGTTGCCGAGGCGGCCGCCCATCGAGCCGCCGGTGTAGTTGGGCTCGTTGTGGATGGCGAGGAAGGAGCCCGGGTTGATCGCGGTGACCGTGGCGCAGTAGTGCGTGGCGTTGGGGACGTCGAGGTCGCAACGCGACGGGCCGCTCAGTGCTGAGGCGGGCGAGGCGCTGCCGAGGCCGAGCGCGGTGGCGGCGAGCGCCAGGGCGGCCGCGGTGGCGGCGCGGCGCAGGCGCGGGGTGCGGGCAGTGCGGGTGGTGCGGGTGGTGCGGGCGGTGTGCTTCTTCTGGATCCGCACGGCGGGGATCTCCTCTCGCGGGGGTCGGGTTGGGACTGCGCGGGTGCTGTCCCGCGTCGTCCGAACCGACCCTAGGGAGGGGTGGCTTACCGATGGCTTACCGGTTTCCGTGCGGTCGGCGAGCCATCGGTGAGGTCATGTGAGGCCGCGCGAAACCGCGTGAGTCACCGTCAGTCTTCGTCAGCCCTCGTGCGTCAGGGAGTCGCCGGAGCCGGCGGTCAGCTCGGTGGCCTCGGCGAGGACGCGGGCGGTCGACTCGGGGAGCCCGGCGGCCTGGTAGGCGCGGCCGAGGGTGCGCAGGGCGGTGGCGAGGAAGGAGCGCCAGCCGCGGGCGCGCCAGACCAGGACCGACTCCTCGAGGTGGGCGATGGCCGAAGCGTGGTCGCCGGCGGTGAGGTCGAGTTCGCCGAGGATGCCGAGCGCCTGGGCGAGGTGGTGGCCCATGTCGAAGCGCCGGGCGATGGCCAGGGCGGCTTCGGCGGTCGGGCGGGCGCGGGTGTCGCCGGTGGCCGCGTGGATCGCGGCCAGGTAGAGGAGGGAGAAGGCCTCGGCGTAGGAGTCCTGGAGGGAGCGGGCCATGGCGAGTGCGTGGGTGAGCAGTTCCCGTCCGCGTTCCGGTCGGCCGGCCCGTCCGTGGGCGGCGCCCAGGAACTGGATCGCGGTCGCTTCGAAGCGGGTGTTGCCGATCTGCCGTGCCAGTCGCAGGGTCTCGGTGAGGTGCTCGATGGTGCGGTCGAGGTCGCTCTCGCTGTGGGCGACGGCGATGACCTGGTGGGCGCGGGCCCGGCCGCCCGGGTGGTCGTGGGCGGTGGCGAGGTCCAGGGCGCGGTGGGCGGTTTCCAGAGCCTCCTGCTCGTGGCCCTGGGCCGCCAGGCTCCAGGCGGCCAGGACGAGGGCGTCGGCGCTCCCCCGCGGCTCCGGTACCTGTTCGAAGAGGCGCAGCAGGTGGTGGGCGCGGTCGAGCAGCGCGACCATGGTCTGGGTGCCGTCGGCCGGGGTCGTCCAGGTGGTGACCTCGATGAGGCCGCGGGTGAGTACGGCGGCGCCGCGCTGGTCGCCGGCGGCCCGGCAGGCCTGGAGGACGGCGAGGTTGGTGGTGCGCCAGTCGTCGTAGAGCCCGCGGACGTCGCAGTACTTCTCCTGGCAGGCGGCGAGGTCCCAGGCGGCGGGCACCATCTGCTGCCCGGCGGCCTGCCGGGCGCTCGTGTTCAGAGCGGGCTGCTCGGCGTCGAACCAGGCCATCGGGTCGTCCAGGAGCGTGGCCGTGAGGGCGGGCGGCAGTGGGTGGCGGGGCGCAGGTCCGTGGATGGGTGCGAAGCACGGCCCGGGCATCTGTTCGGCGGCCCGCTCGGCCAGCCAGAGCCAGCCGCCGAAGGCCCGTTCGAGGGCGGCGGAGCGTTCAGCGGGGTCGTCGGAGGCCTCGGCGTGTTCACGGGCGTACAGGCGGACGAGGTCGTGGAAGCGGTAGCGCAGGTGCGGTTCCGTTCCGGTTTCCTGGAGGAGTTGGGCGTCGATCAGCTCCTCCAGGTGCTGCTCGGCCTCCGCCACGGGGATGTCGGCCACGGCCGCGGCGGCCCAGGGCGCGAAGTCGGGCGCGTCCAGCAGGCCGAGCAGGCGGAAGGTCCGGCGGACCGGTTCGGGGAGGCGGGCGTGGCCGACGGCGAAGCCGGCCCGCACGGCCAGGTCTCCCGCGGTCAGTTCGTCGAGGCGCCGCCGTTCGTCGCGCAGCAGGCCTGCGAGCCGGGCCAGGGTCCAGCGCGGCCGGGCGGCCAGGCGGGCCCCGGCGATGCGCACCGCCAGCGGTATGCCGCCGCACAGTTCGGCGATCCGGGCGGCGGCCACCGGTTCGGCGGCGACGCGGTGGTCGTCGAGGATGCGGTGCAGGAGCGTCTGCGCGTGGGCGGTGTCGAGCTCGCCGAGGTCGACGAGTCGGGTGCCGGGCAGGGCGGTCAGTGCGGCACGGCTGGTCACGAGGACGGCGGTGCGCGCGGTGGGGCCGACAGCGGTGGGGCCGGCCGGAGTCGGACCGGTCGGGGTGGGGCCGACGGCGGTGGGGCCGGCCGGAGTCGGGCTGGTCGGGGTGGGGCTGGCCGAAGTGGGGCCGGTCGGGGTGGGGCGGGGCGTGGAACGGCCCGGCGAGGAGTGGGTCGGGGGTGCCGGGGTGCCCGGGAGCAGCGGCCTGAGCTGCTGTTCGTCGGCGGCGTTGTCGAGGAGGACGAGGACCCGGCGTCCGGTGAGGAGGGTGCGGTACAGCGCGGAGCGCTCGTCCAGGGAGTCCGGAATCTCCCGGGCATCGGCACCGAGGGCGCGCAGGAAGGCGGCGAGGACGCGGGCGGGGTCGGCGGGCGACGGGTCGGCCCCGCGCAGGTCCGCGTACAGCCGGCCGTCGGGGTAGTCGGCGGCGGCCCGGTGGGCGGCGTGGACGGCCAGTGCCGTCTTGCCGATGCCGCCCATGCCCGTGATCACGGGTACCCGGCCGTCGGCCAGGGTGTCCAGGACGAGCCGGACGTGGTGGCCCCGGCCCGTGAAGTCCGTTAGGTCTCGCGGCAGTTGGGAGGGCACGTGGGATCGGCCGGGCCCCGGTTGCACGCCCTCGCTGCCGTGGGCCAGCAGGGCGAGGAAGACGCTCTGCACCTGCTCGCCCGGCTCGATCCCGAGCTCGTCGGAGAGCCGCCGGCGCAGGGCCTGGAAGCGGCGCAACGCCTCGGCCGCCCGGCCGTCAGCCGCCAGCAGTTGCAGCAGGGCGCCGTGCACGGGCTCGTCGAAGGGGTGCTCCTCGGCGAGCGACGTCAGGGTGGGGAGGGCATTGCGGGGCTCGCCGGTGGCAAGCGAGCCTTGGGCCAGTGACAGCGCTGCGGTACGGACCAGGCCTTCCACGGCCGTCACCAGGGGGTCCTCGCGGTTCACCCGCTCCAGTCCGGCCAGTACCGGCCCGCGGCGCAGCGCGAGCGCCGCGACCAGGGCGTTGTCGGCGGCGAGGGCATTGTCGGCGACCAGGGCGTTGCCGGCGACCAGGGCGCGGAAGCGCCCGAGGTCCACCGCGTCCGGCCGGGTCGCCAGCCGGTAGCCCTGGGCGTCGGACTCCAACGCCACGGTCTCGTCTCCGTACCGCCCGAGCCAGGTGCGCAGCCGGGACATCCCGGTGTGCACCGCGCCGCGACCGATCCGGTCCGCCTGCCCGGCCCAGACCAGTTCCAGCAGGCGCCCGACAGGGAGCTGCTCCCCCTCCGCGAGCAGCAGCGCCCCGAGCAGGCCCCGCAGGACGGTGGCCCTCGGCAGCGGCTGCGGCGTCGAGTCCGCGGCAACGGTCAAGGGCCCCAGCAGGCCGAACGTCATCCTCATTCGCTTCAGTCCCCCCAAAGCTCACGATCACGCTGCGGCCCGACTGGGCCGCCCGGTGGGCAGAGGCCGTCGTCCGCAGCGTGATCATGACATCGGTGCGGGCACCGACTCAACGCGATGAACCACGACATCGTCGACGACATCCGACATGAACTCGGCCAGGGGGAACCCGAGTACAACGACATCCCGTACAAGCTTAGAGCGCGAGTTCGATTCTCATCGCCCACTCCACAAGGAAAGCCGCAGTCAGCGACCTTCGGCTTTCGCGTTGTCTGGACCAATTCGACCCGGCCGTGCCAGATCCGTGCCAGAAGGCCGGTTGGCGCGGTGTGCGGTGGTGAGTGCCGGCTCGTTGCCCTGACTCCTGAGGGTGCGAGCGGCGATCGATGGTGCCAAGGCCACGGGGGGGCGGGTCGTGACCTCGGGCAGAAAGTCGGTGGCCCTGAGGGTGCCGGCGACGGTCGCGGCGGCTCGATTGGCAGCTCGGCGGCGCCGGGGATGGTCGGCGGTTGCAGTAGCCGAGTGCTCTGATCGGCGATCCACGGGTTGGAGTCGGGAAGCCGGGCGAAGTACATCGGTTTACGTCAGGCGAGCCGGGGTCGGAGCGATGCCCCTCGAAGCTTCCGGCCGTTTCGGATCTTGTGGTCCATACCGCCCCATCGACCCGGGGTGTCGCGAAAGCCGCTGGAAATCATGCTTTGGCGGTTGCCGCGGTCAGCGGATAGGCGCTTGATTTCCGTCCGCAGCTTCCTGAAAGGCATGTCCAATGCCGCCGCAGTAGGCAGCTCCTGATCTGCGGTGTAGCCAAGTGGCCAGTCACTCAACCTCAGTTGACGGGCTGACGTCCAGTCAGCTAGCGTCCTGCGCCATGGCAGGGGCGTCACAGCGGCGCCCGCGCCGGGGAGGAAACCCGTGTCCATCACCACGTTCACGAAGCCGATAACCACCGGCTTCCCCATCGACCTCTCGGTCGTCCGCGAGGGCGTCATGGTGAATGCCGTCATCGACGGCGAGAACCTGCTCCACCTCGTCAATGACCCGGCCAAGGTCGAGGAGGACGCCAAGCGCGCCGTGAAGGCCGGCTATGAGATCGACCCCTACGCCCGCCTGCGCGCGGAGGTGCAGCGCCCCATCGGCACGGCGGGCAGCAAGAAGGCCAAGAACGTCGGCGAGTACGCGGACTACATCGCGGCCGGTCTGCGCGGGGACTTTGACAGCGCGTGGTCGGTACCGCAGATCACCCTCTGGTCCCCGCGTCCGCTGCGCCAGGACGAGAGCGGCAAGTGGCACCTGCCGATCCGTGACGGCCTCATCGCCCTCGACGCCGAGACCCAGGTCACGGCGCTGCACCGGATCAGGAAGAACCCGGCGGCGTACGACCTGGAGGACTTCGACTTCGGCGAGCTGAAGCTCTCCATCGAGATCTTCCACGGCATCAGCGTCATGGCTGCCCGGCAGATCTTCCACGACCGCAACCTGAAGGGCGTCCCGGTCGACAAGTCCCTGGCCATGTCCATGGACGGCCGCGACTTCGGCACCACGGTGACGCGAAAGCTGATGGAGTCGCTGACCGTGCCGCTCGGCGAACGTACGGCTCCGCTGTCCAGCCTGATCCTCACTGGCAAGCGGCAGGTGTCGGACAAGGCCCCGGAGTGGATGACGATGTCTGTTCTGCGGACGCTCATTTCCACGGCCATGCTCGGCAAGGCCGGCATCCACGCCGCCTCGACCGGCATCGAGTACGAGGACATCCCCGTCGACGGCAACAACAGCCGCCCCGACCAGGCCGTCGTCCAGCGCGAGATCATGGAGACGGTCGGCGACTTCCTGCAGCAGAACGCCGAGCTGTTCCACGCCAAGACCGCCATCACCGCTCCTGCCGTCGTGGCCGGCCTCGGTGCGACCATGAACCGCACCATGCCCTGGTCCACCGACCCGATGCCCGAGGGCGTCACCCTGGAAGCCCTCCTGGAGAACGTCCAGTGGGAGCGCGAGGCGAAGTACTGGAGCGGCATCGCGGCCAAGCCGACGCACACGGGCAAGGTCAGCTGGGCCGGTGGCGCCCGCGACTCCGGCCACAAGGTCTACGACGCGCTGAACAATCCTGACAGTGACGCCGGCATGCAGATCCGCGGCCGCTTCTAGCTCGCAGGTAGCGACGGCCCCTCCCCAATCGCAGTGGGGAGGGGCCGCTCGGCATTTTTGCACGGTGGTACCGGGTATTGGCATGTCTTGCTCCGTACCGACGGAGCACCCGGCCCAGAAGCCCACACAGGCGATGAGCCACTGGCGGACCCGGCGGCATGAGCGCGAGGGCCGGAGGTGCCGACTCCGGGTGTGCGGCGTGCCGCTTGTCTTCAGTGCACCAGGAGTGCGATGGCGACCTTCAGGCGTTCGAGGTAGAACTCCCGCGACGCGGCCTGGTGCTTGAGGCCGATCGATGTGCTGATCATCGTCTGTGCGACGGGGGTGGCCCTCTGCCGGCCTGAGTCGACGGCGATCGCCTCCGTGATCAGCTCCTCGAAACGCCGTGGGGCGGCCTGTGCGATCTCTCCGAGGAGGTCGGGGTTGTCCTCGACGAGCACGGCGACATCGCGGGCCAGCGGGCCGACGTAGCGGCCCGCCCATCGGTCGAAGGCTTCGAGGAGACGCTGCGGAAGAGGGCGGTCGACATCGGCGAGAACGTGTTCGACCGCCGCGATGTCGCGTTCCAGGGCCTGGGTGACCGCGGCGCGGAACAGGGCCTCCTTCGAGGAGAAGAGGAAGTAGAGCCCTGGGCGGGAGATGTGTGCCGCCCGCGCCACTTCCTCCATCGAGGTCTTCCGGTAGCCGAATCGAGCGAACGTGGCCAGGGCGGAGTCCAAAACCGTGGTCCGACGGTCGGTATCGGTGGTCGGCGACGCCAGAGGGCCGGCCTCGGGGCTGCTCATGGGGCGATCGTAGGGGGCGGGAGTCTCGCTATACAAGTTCAGTCAAGTGTGTATAGCCTCGGCGCCATGACCGCTCGCGAACCTCTCGCCACGTCGTTCACCGCCTCCACCACGGCCGCCGAGGTGGTGCGGGGCGTCGACCTCACCGGTGTCCGGGCGATCGTGACGGGAGCCTCCTCCGGAATCGGGATCGAGACGGCTCGCGCGTTGGCCGCAGCCGGGGCACTGGTGACGCTCGCCGTGCGGAACACGGCAGCGGGTGACGCCGTCGCCGCGACGATCGAGCGCTCGACCGGGGGGATCCGCCCAGGGGTTCTCCGGCTGGACCTCGCCGACAGGGCCGGCGTCACGTCCTTCGTCGACGCGTGGAGCGGCCCGCTCCACCTGCTGGTCAACAACGCGGGCGTGGTCACCGGCGGCCTCGAACGAACCCGCGAGGGCTGGGAGTTGCAGTTCGCGACAAACCACCTGGGTCACCTCGCACTCGCCATCGGCCTGCACGGCGCCCTGGCCCTCGGAGCGTCGGACCGCGGCGGGGCACGGATCGTCTCGGTCAGTTCGACGGCGCACATGCGTTCCGGTATCGACTTCGACGACCTCCACTTCGAGCGGCGCGACTACGACCCGCAGATCGCCTACGCCCAGTCGAAGACGGCGAACTCCCTGTTCGCCGTCGAGGCGACCCGCCTGTGGGAGTCCGACGGCATCGTCGCCAACGCGGTGAACCCCGGTGGTGTCGCAACGGGTCTGCAGCGCAACTTCACCGCGCGGCAGAAGCAGTCACTCGCCGCGGCCGAGGCCGCCGGGGTCTTCACGTACAAGACGCTCCAGCAGGGAGCCGCCACCACCATGGTCGCGGCCGTCGCCCCGCAGTTCGCCCACTCCGGAGGCCACTACCTCGACGACTGCCAGGAGGCCTACACCGTGCCGAACGACGCCGACCTCGCGCAACATCCGCACGGCGTCAAGGAGTGGGCACTCGATCCCGTTCTCGCCGAGCGCCTCTGGGCGGTCTCGACCGGCCTGCTCAAAGCCTGACCCACGGCACCGCGCGCCCGACTTCCGGGCGGCGACGAGCCGGCCACCCCGGATTCCGCGGAAGCCAGGCCCACTGAGAATCCCGCGTTGAGCTCTCTCACTCCACCTGGCAGTCCTGCCGCCCACCACAAGATCCACGGACAGACTCAACGCGACGGGACAGGTACGGTGCGGGTGGCGCCGGCTCGGGTGTTGGCGTACTGGGGCAGCAGCAATTCGGCCAGTGCCCCGCCGCCGGGGGCCGGGGAGAGCCGGGCGGTGCCGCCGTGGAGTTCGGCCACCCAGCGGACGATGGCGAGGCCGGTGCCGGTGCCGGTGCTCGCAGGCCCGGTGACGCGGCGTTCGAAGACCCGGGTGCGGTCCTCGGCGGGGATGCCGGGGCCGTGGTCCCGTACGGCGATGCGGCCGGGGGTGACGCTCACGTCGACCGGGGTGCCGCCGCCGTGGCGCAGCGCGTTCTCGACGAGGTTGCGGACGGCCTGGGCGAGCAGTTCGGGGTCGCCGTTGACGATGGCGGCTTCGGTGGTGAGCGTGATGCCGCTGTGGTCGGGGAGTTCCTCGACGGTCTGTTCGACGAGCTGGTCGAGCCGTAGCGGGGTCAGCTCGATGTCCTGGGTGCCGGCTTCGACGCGGGCGCGGGCCAGCAGGCCGGTGACCAGGCGGCCCAGGCGGTCGACCAGCCGGACGGCCTCGGCCAGGGCCTCCGGTGCCCGGGCCGGTGTGGTGCTGCCGTTCTCGACCACCAGCCGCAGGGTGGCCAGCGGGGTGCGCAGTTCGTGGGCCGCCTCGGCGAGGAACTGTTCCTGCTGTTCGAGTCCCCGCAGGGCGGGTCGCATGGCCCGCCCGGACAGGAGGTGGCCGACGGCGGCGGCGGCCAGCACCAGGGCCGTGCAGCCCGTAGCCAGCCAGTGCAGCAGTCGGGTGTGGGCGGCCAGGCTCGGGGCGGGGTCGGCGCCGACCAGGACGGCGGCGTCGATCCTGTCGTTGTCCCAGATCGGGGCCGCGGCCCACTGGTATTCCCGGCCGTCGACGTCTGCGCTGACCAGGATGGTCTCCTGGTCGTGCTGGACCTGCTGCCAGATCTCGTCCAGCGCCGCCTGGCCGGGCAGGGCGGTGGGGGAGTCGCGTGCGTAGCGGATCTGCGGCCGGGTGTGGTCGGGTGCCTGGAGGACGCCGAGATTTTCGGCGCTGCGGGCCAGGTCGTCCTCCGGCAGCGCGTCGAGGTGCAGGACGCCGCCGTCGTAGTACAGCGTGCGGGCGAGCCCGTCCGCCCGGTGGCTGATGCCGTTGTCGAGCTCGTCCGTCCGAGACCGGCCGTCGGTGCGCACCGCGATGACGGCGAGCACCAGCAGGCAGGCGGCGGTGGTCGCGGCGAACAGCAGGGTCATCGCCCAGCGGGCGCGGTGCAGGCGCGCGACGGCGGGAGTGCGCGGCGTCACAGGCCCGGGGCCTGCTCGTCGATGCGGTAGCCGACACCGCGCACCGTCTCGATGAGTTCGGGCGGGCCCAGTTTGCGGCGCAGTTGGCCTATGAGGACGTCGACGACGTTGGAGAGTGGTTCGGCCTGCTCGTCCCAGCAGCGTTCGATGAGGTCGGTGCGGGTGACGACCTCGCCGGCCCGCAGCATCAGGACCTCCAGGACCGAGAACTCCTTCGCGGTGAGGGTCAGGAGCACGCCCGCTCGCCGGACCCGGCGGCGCGGCAGGTCGAGTTCCAGGTCGCCGACGCGCAGCTGGGGCAGTCGTGCGGGCTGGCCGCGGCGGCACAGGGTGCGTACTCGGGCGCTGAGTTCGGCGAAGGCGAAGGGTTTGACGAGGTAGTCGTCGGCGCCGTGTTCGAAGCCGGCCACGCGGTCGGTGACCGCGTCGAGGGCGGTGAGCAGGAGGACCGGCAGGGTGGAGCCCCGCCTGCGCTGGGCGGCGAGGAGGGTGAGCGCGTCGCCGTCGGGCAGGGTGCGGTCGGCGATGAGGCAGTCGTAGGTGTTGACCGCGAGCTTGAAGTCGGCGTCGGCGAGATCGCCGGCGAAGTCGACGGCGAAGCCGGCTTCGCGCAGGCCTCTGATGATCACGGGGCCGAGTTCGGGGTCGTCCTCCAGGACAAGTACGCGCATGACGGGCGAGCCTACTGGGTCGAAAAGGGCACGAACGCCGCTGTAGCGGTGGTTGCCGTGTTATGTCCGAGCAGTGCCCGACGGCCCGGTGTCGTCACGCCGCTGCCGGGCGCAATCCCGGTGTGAGGACCGGGTGCCTGTGCCGTCGGAGGGCTGGGGAAGCGGGGTGCTGCGGGCGGGTCTGCCGCGGCTTCCTCATGTTGGCCTCATGGGCCGGCTGACAGTGTGCGGGCATGGCAAAGATTCGTCCCCGCGTCATCGGCATCACCGCCGCAGGTCTGGCCGCTACGGTCGTCGCGGTCTTCTGCGTCCAGTCCGCACGAGGATCGGACGCCCTGGCGGGAGCACCCCGCGCAGAGGTCCGCGTCGACCAGGTCGGTTACACGCCCGGCGAGACCAAGCAGGCCTACCTCATGACCTCGGTCCCCCTGACCTCAGCGTCCTTCCGGGTGCGTGACTCATCGGGAAAGGAGGTGCTGAGCGGCAGGGTCGGAGCCTCCACCGGCCGGTGGAACGACACCTACCGGGCCGTTCACGTCCTGGACCTGTCCGGCCTGACCGAGCCCGGCGACTACCGGGTGGAGGTGTCCGGGCGCGTCAACGCGGTCTCGCCGCAGTTCCACATCGCTCCCGCCGGTGAACTGTTCGGCAAGCTCATCCAGGACAACGTCGGCTTCTTCCAGGCCCAGCGCGACGGAGCCGACGTCGTCCCCACCAAGCTGCGTCGCCGGCCCGCCCACCTCGCGGACCGCCAGGCCACCGTCTACGACACCCCCGCCTACGGCGACGACGAGAAGGTCCTGACCGCGCCCCTCAAGCCGGTCGGCGGCCCGGTCGACGTCTCCGGCGGCTGGAACGACGCCGGCGACTTCCTCAAGTTCACACACACCGCCTCCTACTCCACCGCCAGTCTCCTGCTCGCGCAGCGGACCACAGCCACCGGCGGTAAGGAGCTGGCCGCCGAGGCCCGCCACGGGCTCGACTGGCTCGACAAGATGTGGGACGACAAGTCCCGCACCCTCTACGTCCAGGTCGGCCTCGGCAAGGGCGACACCGACGACGGCTCCGGCAAGATCCGCTCCGACCACGACGACTGGCGCCTGCCCGAGGCCGACGACGCCCTGCAGGTCAAGCCCGGCGACCCGAACTACATGATCAAGCACCGCCCGGTCTTCCGCGCGGCACCCCCCGGCAAGCCCATCAGCCCCAACCTCGCCGGGCGCGTGGCCGCGACCTTCGCCCTGGCCGCACAACTGGACGCCGCCGACAACCCCGAGCGGGCACATGAGGAGCTGGAGAAGGCCGCGCACGTCTACGCGCTCGCCGACACCACCCCCGGCGACCAGCTCGTCACCGCCTTCCCGCACAGCTTCTACCCCGAGGCCTCCTGGCAGGACGACATGGAATTCGGCGCCACCGAGATGGCGCTGGCCGCGCAGGCCCTCGACGACAGCCGGGCGGCCGGCTGGACCAAGCAGGCCGGCCACTGGGCCAAGCAGTACATCGCCTCCGACACCCTCGGCACCCTCGGACTCGGCGACGTCAGCGCACTCGCGCACGCCGACCTCGCCAAGCTCCTCGACTCCGGCGTCCAGAGCACCGAGGCCACCCGCGGCGACCTCGTCGCCGACCTCAAGCGCCAGCTCGACGACGGCAGCTCCCGCGCCGCCAAGGACCCCTTCCGGGCCGGCGCCGTCTACACCGACTTCGACTCCGTGCCCCACACCTTCGGCCTGGCCGCCACCGCCCAGCTGTACAAGCGCGTGACCGGCGACTCCCACTACGACGCGTTCGCCACCCGGCAGCGCAACTGGACGCTGGGCGCCAACGCCTGGGGTTCCTCCTTCGTCATCGGAGCCGGCAGCACCTTCCCGCACTGCCCCGAACACCAGCCCGCCAACCTCGCCGGCGACCTGACCGGCGAAGGCGACATCCTCCGGGGCGGTGTCGTCAACGGCCCCAACGCGGCTGAGAAGCTCAAGGACCTCAACTCCTTTCCCGGCATGCGCAAGTGCCCGACCGACGACGGCAACCCCTTCGCCGAGTTCGACGGCCGCGGCAGCGGCTTCATGGACCATGTAGGTGCCTGGCAGACCGTCGAATCCGCGGACGACTTCACCGCCACCGCACTGCTCTCCTTCACCCTCTCCGCCGCCACCGACCCCGAGACCACCCGCAGCTGACACCAAGCAACACGCCACCGCACACGGGACAAGCCGATGTAAGGCCGCGGCGAGCCGATCCGGCCCCATGCGCAACCGCATCGGTGAATGTCGCCGCGTCGAAGCCGTAGACGGCGAGTCCCGCGCACGACGGCCGGCGTGGCCGCACTCCGCCGGACGGAGTTCATCACCATCGCGTTCGACCAAGAGTCCGGGGAAGCCCCCGACCGACCAATCCGGCCCTTCCGCCGCCCCGCCGCCCCCACTGGGGCATCGGCGGGGCGGTGCCGTCCCCGGACCGCGGAGCTCCGCGAAGACGCCGTGGCCGAGCGCTTCCGGTGAGCGGAGCGGTGATTGGCAGGTCGAACATCGCAACCGCTGGCGCCGGTACTGGCGGTCCCGGTTGGATGAAGGCTTTCTCAAGGCTGGTGGGCTGGACTGCGATGTTGAGGCGCGGGGCTTTCGGGCGACGAATCCGGAGTGACCACGGCTCTGGATCGTGGTTGGTCAGCTCATGGGAGACACAGGCAGTCGGGCGGGCGTACCACCGCCGCGGGACGCAAGTGCCCGTCGGGTGATGATGGCGGGCAGCATCGAAGTCAGGCGGGGAGCCCGATTGTCGGCCTCCGGCCGGACGGATCCGGCGCGTGCCAGATCCGTGCCGGAACGGGCGGAGAACGGCGGGCAGCGGTGGTCCGCGTCGGGTGTCCGGCGGGCTGGTTGCGCTGATATTGGTGCAGGTCAGGAGTGCTTGTGGGCCCGAACGCCCAAAGATTCGACGGCTCCGGGGACTCGCGAACAAGTCCACGGAGGACGCTGCCGGGGCCCTCAGGTGCTCCCGCGCGAAGATCAGCCGGATAGAGACCGGCTCGGTGTGGTGGCACGACTACGGCGACACGGTTCCACCCGCGTTCGCAGACTTCCTCGACCTGGAAGGCGCAGCCAAGTACATCCAAACGTGGCAACCCCTGGTCATCCCAGGCCTCTTGCAGACCGAGGGCTACACCCGGGCAGTACTGGAGGCGAACCCCGCCGCCGTCCGCCCGGAGCGCATCGATCAGCTGGTCAATTGCGTGGAGACCGGGTCCATCCTTGCTGGTGGAATGGCCGTCCGCGACTCCAAAGACCCCAGCGGCCCGGCGCTCGCCTTCCCCGCCGACGCGTGGAGGGGCTTCATCACCGCCCTCAAGACCGGCGAACTCCCCACCACCTGAACACCCCCGCGCGAGAAGTCGGCCCGGCCGACTTCTCGTGCAGGGGCGTTGCTGCCGAGAACGGTCAGCTGCCCGACCCTGAGCTCACTCTGCCCGGCTGGCCAGCAAGCCGGTCGGGGGCTCGGCGCGGATCTCGGCGGCCCGGAAGGACAGGTGCTTGCCCCGGCCGCCGAGCACGACCCGCTTCCCCGCGAGGGTGGCCGTGGTCGTGGGCCAGCCGGACCAGGCGTCCACTTCGAAGTCCGTCACCCCGAGGCACACCAGCACGAACCCCACCGCATTGTGGCGCCGCTCCTCCCACAGGTCCACGGCCCCGGCCGGGACGCCGAAGGCGAAGAACCTCAGAGTGACCGAGGCCTCGCGCTCGTCGACCAGAACGGAGGTCAGCTCGTACGCACTCAGCGGTGGCGGCGGGCTGCCGAGTACCGCCCGGACCGTTTCGGGGCTGGTCAGCTCGGCGGACCAGTCCTGATCACCACTCATAGAAGGCCTTCGCGGTCGTGGGCGGCAGCACCTGGTCCGGGTTCAGGCGCTGGTCGAGCCGGCTCTCGAACCACCTCCGGGCCGTGTAGGGATCCGCCGCACCGGACGACCGGTAGGCGTTGAGGTGCCCGGCCTTGAGCGCCGCGTGCGCGGTGAACTCCAGCGAGAACCCCGAGCCGCTCACCGCGACCGCGATCCGCCACTCCCGGCCCTCGACGAACGGGGCGAGCCGCACATCGACCACGGTCCCGTCGGGAACGCCCCGCATCCGGAGGTCCTCCCCCACACCCATGAACTCGATCTGCGCCTCGAAGCGGTCGCACCCGGCCTCCACCCAGCCCGCCGGCGCCAGGTCCGGGAAGCGCGGGAACTCGACCCGCAGCCTCACCCCGGCCCCGTACGGGCTCAACTGCACCGATCTGAGCACCAGGTGCTCCAGGGGCGGCAGGTCGGAACGATCGGAGTAGACCGCGGTCAGCCGCTCGGGGCCGACCAGGAGCTCCGGCCACGCGCCGGCTGACATGGCTGCTCCCTCCGCTCCCGGTGCTTCGCCGGGATGATACGCCAGTACTGCACGATGGCCATGCCACACCGGGGGTTGATCGCAGCAGGGGGAATCGTGCGGACTCCTCAATGGTGGCCGTCGTGGCCCTCGTGGCCGTGGCGGTCGTCGTGGTCGTGGTGGTCGTGGTGGTCGTGGTGCTGGTGGCCCGCGTGAACGTCCGCCTCCGGGGGGCCGCCCATCATGCGGAGCATCGCGGCGCCGCCGGTGCGGAGGAAGCGGAGGAGCAGCCCCGCGGCCAGGAGCAGGAAGGCGATGTTGAGCCAGGTGGTGTAGTTCCACGCCACGCCCGCCATCGGGATCTCGGCGTCGCGCTGGTTCGGCACCAGCCCCAACCCGCCGAAGAGGAACTCCACCACGTACCCGGCCGCCACCATCGCCGCGTAGAACGTGCCGAGCAGGAACAGGGCCATCCGCGCCCCGTAGTACTTCCGGTAGATGTTGAGGATCGGCAGGATCAGCAGGTCCGCGAAGATGAACGCGACCACTCCGCCGAAACTGATGCCGCCCTTCCAGAGCACCACCGCCAGCGGCACGTTGCCGATCGAGCAGACGAAGGACGCCATCGCGACCAACGGCCCGACCAGCGGGCCCCACAGCTTCCCGGCCAGGGGGTGGTCGGCGAAGAAGAAGGCCTGCCAGAAGGAGTCGGGGACCCAGGCGGCGATGGCGCCGGCGATCAGCAGCCCGATCACCAGGTCCTTGAGGATGGCGGTCCACTCCATCACGAACACGTGGGCCACCGAGGTGAGGCCCCGCGCGGAGAGCAGCCGGCGGGTGAAGGAGCCCTCGCCGGCCACCGACATGTCCATCGCCGCATGCCCCTCCATCGACCCGGCCCGCCCGAACTCGGCTTGCTCTCGGGCCTCCTGGAGCAGCCGGTCGCGCAGCAGCAATCGGAAGAGCAGCGCGAGCAGCAGGATCATCACCGGTCCGCCGATGAACTCCGCCGCCGTGAACTGCCAGCCCAGCAACAGGGCGAGGATCACGCCGAGTTCGACCACCAGGTTGGTCGAGGCGATCTCGAAGGCCATCGCCGCCGTGAAGTCCGCCCCCTTGCGGAACAGCGAGCGGGCCAGCGCGACTGCCGCATAGGAACAGGACGAGGACGCCGCGCCCAGCGCGGAGGCGACGGCGAGGGTGCGCGGGCGGTCGTCGCCGAGCAGCCGCACCACCGTTGCCTTGTGCACCACTGCCTGGACGACGGCGGAGAGCAGGAATCCGAGGATCAGCGCCCAGGTGATCTGCCAGGTCATCGATCCCGCAATGGACAGCGCGTGCAGGATCGCGTGCATGGTGGTCCGCCTTCCTCAGTCCCGACCGGGGCGAACGTATACCCATACGGGGTATGAAGGAACCACGCCGCGCTGACCCCGCCGGCCGACCGGCCGGATCGACCGGCCGGGTGGGCCGGATGGGCCGGATGGGCCGAACCGCAACCACGCCTCCCCCGGCAACGTCTATGCTCGTCGATCGTGCTCGCTCGATCACGGCGAGCAAGGGGGCTTCATGGGGGAGACCTGCTGGTGACCGACAAACTGACGGAGTACACGGTCCAGCCCGACGCGCTGGACGGCGTGGCCACCGCACTCGCCAACGTCGCGGCTGACCTCTCGTCGGCCGACCTGGCCTACCTCGGCCAGGTGACCTACGACGCCAGCGCCTTCGGCGAGTTCGGGATGGACCAGGCGTGGTCGTCCTTCGACGGCAACTGGTCGAAGGAACTGCACATCACCCAGCGCGCCGTGACCGAGCTGGCGCAGAAGGTGTCCAGGACCAGCGGCAACTACCGCGCCGCCGAGGCCAAGGCCGCCTCCTCCATGACCCCTGCGCGCGCCTGATGAGCAAGGTCACCGACCTCAAACAGGCCCAGCAGGCCATCAATGCGATCCAGCCCCTCGGCGGCAGCGCCGAGTTGGTGAAGGCGATTCAGAAGGCACTGGCCGTCCCCGGACCGGCCGGCAACCCGGACACCGTGAGCGACCGGGCCCGGGACTACGCGAAGGCCGCGAAGGCCTACGCGAAGGCGTCCACCGACATCGGCACGGTCGCGACCACCAAGTTGCCGGCCGCCTGGACCGGCGCCGTCGCCGAACACGCCACCCAGGCCGTCCGGGCGCTGGCGAACGAACTCGACAACTCGAAGAAGACCTTGGAGGTGGGCTCCTCCTGGCTGGTCTTCTGGGCATGCGACCTGGGGCTGGCCCAGAGCTACGACAGATCCGGCGTGGACCTGCTGAAGGAGGCGCTGAAACTCGCCACCTTCAGTCCAGTCGCCGCTCCCGGCCTCGAGGATGCCCGGGCCGGGGTCGAGTGGCGGATCAAGGGTGCCGAACTGGCGCAGACCAGCGGCACCCGCACCGCGAGCATGCTCAACCAACTCGCCGCCCGGGCCCGTACCGAGCGTGCGGGGCAGGGGAACGGGATCGACCCGCTCGCCGCGATGATCCTGGCCAACGAGAAGGGACCGGGCGGCTCCAACGACGGCGACTACATCCTGACGCCCAACCAGCTCGACCGCGCGAACCTGTTCCTGGCCGGACTCGGCGCCGACGACCAGGCCCGGTTCCGGGGCATGCTGTCCGGCGCCAGGTCGCCCGAGGAGGCCGCCTACCTCTGGAAGGCCCTCGCCGCAGGTCACACGCTGAGCGAGGTCGAGCAGTTCGGAGCCCTGATCCACCCGCATGGCGACGACCCGAACTGGCTGGCCCAGCACCTGGTCCCGGCCCTCCGTTCGGACGATGCCGGCCGGGAATCCACCAGCGAGGTCACCGGCCTCCACTACCTGGGCAAGGAAGTCCCCGCGCCAGGCCGGGGGCTCGGCGGTGACGGCATGGGCTCCTACAGCCAGGGCGGCGTCGGCGACTGCGTCGCCGCCTCCACCGTGGTCGCCGCACTCAAACTGGACCCGGTCACGATGCTCCAGGTGACCACCGGCAACACGCCCGAGGCGCCGGGAGCGGACTCGTCGGCCAACTTCGAGCGCCGGCTCCAACAGCTCTACATCTCGCAGTACCAGCAGGGCCAGGCGGCCAACGGCGACCAGAAGATCTACCCGCAGTCCAACGGCGGGGTCGGGCCGAAGGGGAACACCTTCCTCGCCAACCAGAACCTCGGAAGGGCGACCGGCGAGACCTACGAATACGTCGACCTCGGCACCGAGGACGACCGACGGGCAGCCGTCGCCCGGATCGAGAAGGCCGTGGACGAGGGCAAACCCGTGCCGTTCTGCGCCCTCGACCCCACCGACAAGGACAAGCCCAAGGCCCACCAGATGGTGATCATCGCCCGGGACGGCAACCGACTGCAGGTCTACAACCCCTGGGGCCGGTCCGAGTGGGTAACGGAGGACCAGTTCATCCACAGTCAGGTCAACGCCGGCCGCCTGACGGACGACGCCGCCATCAACATGCCCTACGGCGCGGAGCTGCCGAAATGACCAACGTCCTCCCGGACGCCGAACTGATGACCGGCTACGACGTCGAGGCCGCCCTCACCCGCGGACTGCTGATCGACGGCACCCCGCGCCGGGTACTCTTCGGCGAGGCCGCGATCGCCGCCTCCTACCAGGCCGAAGCCCTGCACATCGGGCCGTACCCGCTGGGCTTCCTGGCCCAGTACGTCCGCGCCGGCGGCTTCGCCGCCGCGCTCGACCTGCCCGAGCCGGTGATCGGCCGCGAGGCGGGCGAGCTGGTCCGCGGCTGGCTGCGCGCAGCTGCGGCCGGCGGGGCGGACCTCCGGCGTGAGGTCCTGTTCGCCCGCTGGCTGGCCGAGGTCGCGCTGCTCATCAGCATGCGTCGCGAGGCCCGGCAGGAGGGCGACTGATGCGCCGAATCGTCATCACCAACGCGGTGGCACTCCTGGCTGCCGCGCTGCTGGTCGTCTCCTACCTGGACGGCTGGTGGTCCGACTCCGACTCGGCCACCTCTGCCACCTCGGCCACCACCACTGCCGCCACCGCCACCGCCACCCGGCCGGAGACGGAGGTAGCCCTTCCGCCCGTTTCGACCGCCTGGGACGCCACAGAGCCGTACCCGCCCAGCACGGTGACCCTCGCGGTCGGGCAGCGGCTCGGTGTCAGAACCACGGGGGGCGCCATGCCGAAGCTCTGGTACCTCGACTCGACCGGCGACGGCGCCGTGCTGCAGAGCGGCCCGGACTTCGTCATCACCCCCTGCTCGACGAATCCGCCCGCGCCCGGCTGCGCCCCGGAGTTCGACCAGACCTTCACCGCCCTGGGGCCCGGGACCACCACGCTGACCTGGGCGTTCGGCAGTGCGTGGGCCTGCCGGCCCGACGCACCGGACCGTGCGGAGTTGAGGTGCGACGTCACCAAGAGCATCCAGGTCACCGTCCACTGACGCCCGGCTGCCGCTCCCCTTCGGTCAGGGTGCGCCGGACGGCGGCGCGGATGCCCGGTTCGAGGTGGCGGGCCCAGGCCGGGTCGGGCTCGCCACGGAGGCGGGCGCAGCGGGCGAGGGCGTGGGCGAACTGGTCGGGAGTGAGGTAGCCGAGGCGGTGGACGGGGTCGTCGGAGGCCGCGCCGTTGAGCATCCGGCCGGCGAGGTCGCCCATGGGGAGGACGGAGAAGCCGCGCCGGGCGGTGGCGTAGCTGTACGCGGCGTTGGCGGTGAGGACGCCCATGCCGAGGTAGACCGTGACCAGGTCGGTCAGCTTCTCCTCGTCGGCGACGGGCCAGGAGGCCCGGAGGCGTCCTTCGGAGACCAGGCGCAGGTGGCCGAGTTCGTGGGCGATGAGCGCGGCGAGGTCGGCAGGACGGTCGGCGTACTCGAGGTCGAGTTCGATGACGTCCCGCCCGTCGGCGCGGTGGTAGCTGCCGACCGTCCGGCGCTTGCCGCCGTCCTGGTCGAGGGCGCCGGCGGCGGACAGCCGGAGGTCGACGTGCCAGGTGTCCGCGCCCATCACGGCGCCGACGCGGTCGACCAGCTCCAGGATGCGGGCCCGCTGGTAGCGCCCGGTCAGGGCGGCCAGGTCGGCCGGGAGGAACTCCGCTGTCGGCAGGGCGAATTCGCGCCGCACGGCCTGTTCCCCGAACTCGGCCGCGCACCAGCGGAGGCACTTGTCGACCCAGGACCGCCCCTTGGCCGTCTCGCGGTCGTCGGCGGGTTCCGGGCCCGATACGGAACCGGGTGTTCGCGTCCAGGGTTTGACCTCGTCGAGGTCGATCGGATGCGGCGTACGCCTCCCGGGCTGCTCGCCTCCGAAGATCCATGACATGCCGGACATCCCCCCGTAAAGCTGTCGCACTCCCCTACCGGTCACTGTAGACGGGACGGGTCCGTCGGACGACGAGCCGCCCGCACACCACTCCAGGTACCCTAGGGGGGTATAGTATGTTCATCATCGAAGCAGCCGCCCGGGCCACTCCGGCAGGCCTCGAATTCATTGACGAACAACTGCACTTGACGACAGGAGCACAGCATGAGCGAGAGCACTATCACCGTCGAGCCGTCCGCCGCCACCACCACCGAGGACTCCTGCTGCGGCTCGTGCGGCACCGGCGCCGCCGGGGCCCCCGCAACCGCGGCCGCCGAGCGCGCCGTCTACCAGGTGGAGGGCATGACCTGCGGCCACTGCGTCAGCTCGGTGACCGCCGAGCTGAAGAAGGTCGCCGGCGTCACCGAGGTCGCGGTCGACCTCGCCACCGGCCGGGTCACCGTGGACAGCGCCGCGCCATTGGCCGACTCCGACATCGCCGCCGCCGTCGACGAGGCCGGCTACCACCTGGTCGGCCGCCTCGGAGCCTGACGCCCCGTCGGCCCGGGCACCGGGGCGGGCGGGCCGGTGCCGCGTCCGGGCCGAACTCCCCTCCCACCACGCCCCGGTAGAGTGGGGGAACTCCTCACCGCCCAGGAACCGGAGACGGCCGTGGCCAGCTACAGCCCCCACCAGGACGACTTCCTCAAGCGGCTCCGCCGCATCGAGGGCCAGATCCGCGGCCTCCAGCGCATGGTCGAGCAGGACACCTACTGCATCGACGTCCTCACCCAGGTCTCTGCGGCCAGCCGCGCCCTCCAGTCCTTCGCCCTGCAACTCCTGGACCAGCACATCGAATGCTGCGTCCGCGACGCGATCGCCGAGGGCGGCCAGGAGGCGGACGCCAAGATCCGCGAGGCCAACCAGGCCATCGCCCGCCTGGTCCGTTCCTGACGGCGGGCCCGCACGACCCGACGCCCTCCGGCGGCACACCGCCGCCGGAGGGCGTTCGGCATTACGGGGTAGGGGTATCCGAGACTACGCGGTGGGGCTATTACGGGGTAGGGGTATCCGAGGGCGGCGGGCCGCCCGTCCTGCCGCTGCTCGCCGGGCCGCCCGGCACCCCGAGCAGTGGGAGGACGATCTCGTCCAGCACCTCGGCCACCACCCGGTCGGACGGCACCACGCCCCCCATCAGGAAGGCGTCCCGCAGCAGGTCCAGCGGCAGCGACACGACCCGCGGGGTGAGCCGCGCCGGATCGATCTCGCCCCGCTCGACGGCCCGGCGCATGATCGCGGACAGGGTGTCCACCGGCCCTTCCGCGGCGAGGCCGTTGCGGAAGACCGCGCGCAGCTGGGGGTCGCGCATCAGGTCGACCAGGAAGCCGTGGACGGCGTCCACCGGCAGGTCGTCGAAGCGGCGCAGCAGGCTGCCCAGGAAGACCGCCAGGTCGGTGCGCAGGTCGCCGGTGTCCGGGGGCTCCCGGTAGTCGGGGGCGTTGCGGCCGAGGGCGGCGATCACCAGTTCCACCCGGTTCGGCCAGCGGCGGTAGAGCACCGGTTTGCTGGTGCGGGCCCGGGCGGCGACGCCGTCCATGGTGAGCCGGTCGTAGCCGTGCTCGGCGAGCTCGGCCCAGACGGCGTCGAGGATCGCCCGTTCCAGTTCGTCCCCGCGCCGCCGCGGGGCGCCCGTTCTGCCGCTCGCCACCGGTTCCCGCACCCGACTCTCATAGATACGTTGCGTTTCTTATCGAGGGCAGTCTACAGTCGAAGACAGGAAACGCGCCGTATCTTATGGCCGAATGGACAGGGGCTTCCGCCATGCGCGCTGCACTCTCGCACGACTCCGCATCCACACCCACACCCACCACCGACGTCCTGGTCGTCGGCGCCGGCCCGGTCGGGCTCACGCTCGCCATCGGGCTGGCCCGCGCCGGGATCGACTGCCGGATCATCGAGCGGGAGGACGTGTTCCGCACCGCGGGCGTCCGCGGCAAGGGCGTCAACCCGCGCACCCTGGAGGTGTTCGACGACCTCGGCGTGGTCGGGCAGATCCTCGACCGGGGCGCGCTCGACCTCAGGATCCGCACCTACGAGGGCACCCGCCTGGTCCAGGAATTCGACCCCGGGGCCACCGGGCCGACCACCCCCGACCGCCCGTACGCCGGCATGCTGCTGATCGCCCAGCACCAGACCGAGGCCGTGCTGCGCGACCGGCTCGCCGAGTTCGGCGGCAAGGTCGAGACCGGCACCGAACTGACCGGCTTCACCCAGGACGCCGACGGCGTGCTCGCCACCCTCCGGCAGGGCGGCCGGACGACGCGGCTGCGCGCCCGGCACCTGATCGGCTGCGACGGCGGCCGCAGCACCGTGCGCAAGCTGACCGGCATCCCCTTCCTCGGCGAGACCTGGGAGGAGGAGCGCTTCATCATGGCCTCGATGGACCTGGACGGCCTCGACCCCGACCACCTGCACATCTGGAACCACCCGAAGTTCGGCGCCGGCGCCATGGCGCTCGTCCCGATGCGGCAGGACGGCAAGTGGGCGGTGCACGCCGCCGTCGAACCGGACGAGCACGGCGAACTGCCCGCCCCCACCCTGGAGACCTTCCGCCGACTGTTCGCCGAACGGGCCGGGCTGCCCGGGGTGCGGATGCACGAACCGGTCTGGTCCACCGTCTGGCGCCCCACCGTCCGGCTGGTCGAGCGCTACCGCGACGGCCGGGTGCTGCTCGCCGGGGACGCCGCCCACTGTCAGTCCGCGGCCGGCGGCCAGGGCATGAACACCGGCATCCAGGACGCCCACAACCTGGCCTGGAAGCTCGCCGCCGTCCTGCGCGGAGCGCCGGAGGCGCTGCTCGACAGCTACCAGGAGGAGCGGCTGCCGATCGCCCGGGCCAGCCTCGCCGCCACCTCCGCCCACCACAAGGCGGCGTTCAGCGGCGACGGTGCCACCGTGCTGGCCGACCAGTTCCGCACCCTGGCCGTCCAGGGCACCGACCTCACCGGGCTCTCGATCGGCTACCGCGGCGGGCCGATCGGCCGCGACCTGGACGACGCCACCGGCATCCGGGCCGGCGACCGCGCCCCGGACGCGCCCTGCGCCACGGCGGACGGCACGCCGGCGCGACTGTTCGACCTGTTCCGCGGCCCGCACTCCACCCTGCTGGCCTTCGGCGACCACCCGGCGGGCGGCCCGTCCGAACCCGAAGGCCTCCAGGGCCTCCAGGGCCTCCCCGACCTCCCCGACCTCGCGGGCCTCGCGGGCCTCCCCGGTCTGCGGGTCGCCGTCGTCCGCGACCCCGACGGCCACGCCGCCCGCACGTACGGGCTTCGCGGCGACGCCGTGGTGCTGGTCCGGCCGGACGGGTACGTCTCGCTCACCGGCGCGACCGTCGACCGGGCCACCCTCGCCGAGCACCTGCGGGGCTTCGCCGGCTGACCCCGCCCGGGCCCGGGCCTCGTACGCCCCCGGCCACCCCGGTACGCCCCCGGCCACCCCCGGTACGACCCCGGCCGCCCCCGGACGGGCAGGCTCCCCGGAAACTCACCCCCGGGCGGCCCGCTCGTCCGCGTCGGCGAGCCAGAAGTACACCGCCGGAAGCCCGAGTTCGACCCCCATCAGCACCAGCTGGAACCAGTGCGGCCGCCCGTCCACCACCAGCCCGAGCACCCGGCCGAGGCCGCCCAGCAGGAGCACCGCCGTCAGCCGCCGCACCACCCGCGCGGGCACCGGCGCCTGCCGGGCGGCCCGGATCCAGGCCGCGCCGTACCCGGCGAAGACCGCGCCCATGAAGCGGCCGAAGCTGTCGACCGTCGGGCCCGGGTCCGGGATCCCGGGGAAGCCCAGGGGCCCGCCCAGCAGGTGCTCGAACCCGATCGCCACGCAGGCGACCCCCATCGTCCAGGCGAGCACCCGCAGTGCCCTCGCCTTCGCCGTCGCTTTCGCTTTCGCCGTTGCCTCTGCCATGAACCGACCACCCCATCAACCGCCGGATGCCAGTTGACGCTAGTTGACACGTGTCTACCAACGCTCCCATCAAGCTAGCGCCCACTAGTGGACACGTGTCAAGTAGCCTGTCCGGCATGTCCGTTCACGAACGCCGCCGACGCCTCTCCCCCGACGAGCGCCGCGCCCAGCTGCTCGCCGTCGGCGCCCGGGCCTTCGCCGCCCGGCCGTACGAGGACGTGCTGATGGAGGAGGTCGCCGAGCAGGCCGGGGTCTCCCGTGCGCTGCTCTACCGGCACTTCGCCGGAAAGCGCGAACTGTTCGCGGCGGTCCACCGGCAGGCCTCGGACGACCTGCTCGCCCGGACCAGGTTCGACCCGTCGGACACCCTGGTCGAGCAGCTGATCGAGGGCCTGGACGCCCACCTCGACCACTTCATCGCCAACCGGCACACCGTCCTGGCCGCCAACCGCGTCCTGGCCGGGGACCCGGTGATCCAGACCATCATCACCGAGGAGCTGGACGCCCTGCGCGGCCGCCTGCTCGCCGTGCTGCCGCTGGCGGACGAAGGCGACCGCCTCGCCGTGTCCCAAGTCCTGCGCAGCTGGCTGGTGTTCGTCCGGGTACTGGTCGTGGACTGGCTGACCGAGCCGAGCTGCACCCGCACCGAGCTGCGCGACGCCTGTATCGGCGCCGTGCTGGGCGCGGTGCGGCCGCTGCTGCCGGTCGACCCGGCACCCGAGTGGGGGCGTTGAGTCGCCGGACGGAGGGTTCGGGGGCGTACCATCGGGCCGAAACGGGAAAACCGTGTGAAAGATCCAATTCCCTCAGAAAATATGACAGTTGGACGCCCGTGCCCCGCAGCGCCGCCGACCCCGAAGGCTTCCATGTCCTCCGCAGCAGCCGACACCGAGACCGGCACCGCCACCGAAACCCCAACCGCCACCGAAACCGCCACCTCGCCCGCCGCACTCCCCCCGCTCCACCGGCTCCCCTTCACCCCCGCCCAGCCGCCACACCCGACCACCCTTCCGGACGGCACCCCCGCCTGGCTCGTCACCCGCTACCACGACGTCCGGCAGGTCCTCGGCGACCCCCGCCTCACCCGGAGCGACCTGCACGAGGTCGGCACCGCGGGCAGCACCGCCGACGTGGCCGCCAACCCGGCCTCGCTGTTCAACCAGGACGGCGCCGCCCACCGCCGGCTGCGCGCCACCGTCCAGAAGGCGTTCACCCCGCGCGCCATCGCGAGCTGGCAGCCCTGGGTCGCGGCCGCCGTCCAGCAGTCCGTGGACGCGCTGCTCGCCGCCGGGCCGCCCGCCGACCTGGTCACCGCCTTCACCCGGCCGGTGCCCTTCGCGGTCACCGCCCGGCTGATGGGCCTGGACGGCGACGGCCCCGACCGCCTGGACGAGCGGCAGCTGCGGCGCTGGACCCTCGCCCTGCTCGCCCAGGGCGGCGGTCCGGACCCGGAGCAGACCGAGGCGCTCGCCGAATTCGGCGCCTTCACCGAGCAGTTGATCGAGCGCCGGCGCCGTGCGCCCGGCCCGGACCTGGTCAGCCGACTGGTCCGGGCCGCCGACCAGGACGGCGGCATCCCCTCGGACGCGCTCGCCTTCCTCGTCCTCGGCCTCACCGCCAGCGGCAACGAGAGCGTCACCGGCGCCCTCGGCAACGCCCTGGTCTACCTGCTCGGCGAGCGTCCGGAGCACTGGGCCCGGCTCACCGACCCGGAGGTCACCGAGCACACCGCCGAACGCCTGCTGCACTTCATCCCGTTGGGCGACGACGAGGCCACCGTCCGCCGGGCCACCGCCCCGGTCGAGCTCGGCGGCGTGACCATCCCGGCCGGCGCCGTCGTCGCCGCGAGCCTCAGCAGCGCCAACCGCGACCCCGCCGTCCACCCCGGCGGCATCGAGGCCGACCTCGGCACCCCGCTCGACGCCCCCACCCTCGCGTTCAGCGTCGGCCCGCACTACTGCATCGGCGCCTGGCGGGTCCGGCTGGAGCTACGCGAATCGCTCTGCCGCCTGGCCACCGCCCTGCCCGGCCTGCGTCTCACCACCCCGGTGGAGCAGCTGAGTTGGCTGCTGGGCGGCACCACCCGCAGCCCGGCCGCGCTCCCGGTCGCCTGGTGAGGTCGGCCGTCCGGCCCCTCAACCGCCCAGCAGTGGGCGCCCCCAGGGCGCCTCGCGCTCCTCGATGCACTCGGCATCGCTGCGCCAGGCGTCAGCGTGCCCCACCGCCCACAGCCGCGCCCACAAGCCGTGCCCACAGCCGCGCCCAGGGGTGGACGCCCCGGCCCGCCGGCCAGCGGCTCCTCATCGCGACCCACCCGCGTCACCCCCACAGCCCCTCGCCCAGCACCCCGCCCTCCCGGGCCCCCGGCAGCACGTAGGCCACCGCCGAAGCGGTGTGCACCAGGAAGGAGTTGAGCGCGTCCTTGGCCGCCAGCCGGTTCTGCACCCGGGTGAACTGCTCCGGGTCCCGCACGAAGGCGCAGAACAGCAGCCCCCGGTCGTCGGGGGCGTCGTCGTAACTGTAGCCGCGCCGCAGCATCCGGGCGCCGGAGTCGAGCCGGGGGCTGCTGAGCCGGACGTGGGCGCTGTTGGGGATGACGTACGAGCCGTCCGGCTTCTTGGCGTAGATGTCCGGGTCCTCGTGCTCGGCCGTGCCGGTGAGCGGGGCGCCGTCGCCGAGCCGGCGGCCCATGGCGAGGTCGCGGCGGTCCTCGGGGAGGGCGGCGAAGCCGGCGGTGTCCATCCGGATCCGGCGGTAGACCAGGACGGTGCCGTGCTCGTAGGGGCCGCCGGGCGGGCCCCAGACCCACTGCTTCGCCTCCGCCGCATCGGGGTTGGCGGTGCCGTCCTTGTAGCCGAAGAGGTTGCGCGGGGTGGTGCCCGGGGGCGTACGCGGCAGGAAGCCGGACTGGGTCCAGCGCACGGTCGCGCCCGCCGACCGGGCCGAGGCACCGAGGAGTTCCGCGAGCACGGTGAGCGGCCAGCGGTCGTCGGCGCACAGCTGGAGCAGCAGGTCACCGCCCCCGCGCGCCGGGTCCAGCCGGTCGCCCGGGAAGGCCGGGAGCTCCGCCAGCGCGGGCGGCACGTTCAGCCCGAGCCGGGCGGCGAGCCCGGGCCCGACCCCGACCAGGCTGCTGAGCCGGGCCGGCTCCGCGCCCCGCAGCCGCGGGTCGGCGGGGCTGCCGCCCGCCGCGTCGGCGAGCAGCCTCGTCAAATCCCCCAGCAGGGAGCGCAGTACGGCCCGACCGTCGGAGGTGGCGGCGGGCGCCAGATCGAGGGCGAGCAGCAGGGTGGCCGGCTGCTGCGGGGCCGTCACCCCGGCCTGCCGGTCCCCGTGGAACGGCGGCACGGCCTGGGCCGCGGGCCCGGGCGGCGGCGGTGCGGCGGACGGCCCGCGCCCCAGCGCCACGACCCCCGCACCGACCCCGGCGGCCAGCACCGCCCCGCCACCGGCGATCAGTGCCCTGCGGTCCACCCCGCCCCGGACGGCTCCCGGCTCTTTCCGCGCCTTTCCGCTTTCGGCATGCATGACCGACATTGGAGACGATAGAACACCCGGTATGCAACTTTTGACTGTCCGTCATTCCGCTTCCGAAGCACCACCCCGCCGTCACCGCGGCGCGGCCCGCGTCCTGCCCGTCCTGCTGGCCGCCGCCCTCGTGCTGGCCTCCCCCGCCCTGGCCGGCTGCGCCTCCGGCGGCGGTTCCTCCTCCGACGCCCGCCACCCGGAGGGCACCGTGGTCCGCGTCCCGCAGGACTTCCCGTCCGTCCAGAAGGCGGTGGACGTCGCCCGCGAGGGCGACACCGTCCTGGTCTCCCCCGGGACGTACCGGGAGAGCGTGCGGATCACCAAGCCCCGGATCGTGCTGCGCGGCACCGAGCGCAACACCGTGGTACTGGACGGCGGCGTACGGCTGGTCAACGGCGTCACCGTCACCGGCCCCGGCTCGGTGGTGGAGAACCTCACCGTGCACGGCTACCTCGCCAACGGCGTGCTGTTCACCGGCGTCACCGATGAGAAGCTCCAGCAGCGCGGCGCCGGCGGCTCCGCCTACAACCCGCTGGACACCACCCGCTTCCCCGCCCTCCAGGGCTTCCGGGCGACGAAGGTCACCGCCTACAACAACGGGCTGTACGGGATCTACGCCTTCGACGCCCGGGCCGGGATCATCGAGGACTCCTATGCCTCCGGCGGTGCCGACTCCGGCGTGTACGTCGGCCAGTGCAAGCCCTGCGACACCCTGGTGCGCGGCAACACCGTGGAGCGCAACGCGGTCGGCATCGAGATCACCAACGCCTCGGACAACCTCTCCTTCCTGGGCAACCGGGTGGTCGGCAACCGGGTCGGCGTCACCGTCAACTCCAACGACCTGGAGGCGCTCGCCCCCCAGCACGGCGCCGTGATCGCCGGGAACGCCGTCACCGACAACAACGCCTCGGACACCCCCGAACAGGCCGACGGCGGCTTCGGCATCGGCATCGGGATCGGCGGGGGCACCGCGAACCGGGTCGAGCGCAACCTGGTCCAGGGCAACCGCTCGGCCGGCGTCATCGTCACCGACCCGCCCGGGCACCCGGCCGCCGGCAACCGGATCCAGGGCAACCGCTCCGAGGGCAACGGCGTCGACCTGGTGCTCGCCTCCGCCGACCCCGGCAACTGCTTCACCGGCAACTCCGCCCCGGGGCAGCCCGCCACCCAGAGCCCGGAGAGCCTCGAAGCCCAGGCCGCCTGCGACGCGCAGAGTCGCAGTCCGCTCACGGCCGGCCGGGCCGCCCCCGTCCAGGCCCCGCCCGGGGTGCCCTTCAATCAGGTCCAGGCGCCGCCCGCCCAGCCGTCGCTGCCGGACCCGAATGCGCCCGGCCGTCCGGCCACCGACCTGCCCGGGCCGGTCGACCCGGACGCCTACCCGCTGCCGGCGAGCGCCGACGCCGTCCTGAAGCGCTGATCCGCGGCCCGCGGCGCCCCGGGTGCCGCTCCCCCACTCCCTTCCCCCCTGCTCCCCCAACGGCGTCGGGGGGGGGGGGGGGCCCCCCGGCGGGGGCGGTCCGCCCACACACACGAAGACATTGAGGAGGGTTATGTAATGGGGAAATAGAGAGA
>NZ_JBEOSP010000031.1:0-109902 GCF_040303105.1 Kitasatospora sp. NPDC096128
CGCACGCCTCGTCGGCTACCTCGGCGCCTCCCGCGGTGAGGTGCGCGGCGAGGACGGCGGCGACATCGGGCGGGGCGCCGCGGCGGCTCGCGAGCACGAGGCGGCGGACGCCGTGCTCGGCCACCAGGTGCCGGGCGAGGACGGCGCCGAGGCCGCCGGTGCCGCCGGTGATCAGGACTGTCCCGTCCGGGTTCCACGCGGCGCCGGTCGCGGCCACCGCGCCCGCGCGGGCCAGCCGGGCCGCGAGCACGGCGCCGCCGCGCACGGCCAGCTGCGGCTCGTCGCCGCCGAGGGCGCGCTCGGGCAGCGGTCCGCCGGCCGGGTCCAGGTCGACCAGGCCGAAGCGGCCCGGGTGCTCGGCCTGCGCGGAGCGCACCAGGCCCCACACGGCGGCCGCGGCCGGGTCGGTGACCTCCTCGTCCGCGGTGGTGGCGACCGCGCCCCGGGTCACGAAGACCAGTCGGCCGAACGCGTCCGCGGCAAGCCACTGCTGGAGCCGGGCCAGCGCCAGGGCCGTCAGCGCGTGGGCCGAGCCGACCGGGTCGGCCGGGTCGCCCGCGAGCGGCACGAGCACCGCCTCGGCCGGAGCCTCGCCCGCCGTCGGCAGCACGCCGAGGCCGAGCGGGTCCGCATCCGGGACGGCCACCGAGGCGGGCACCTGCGCGCCGCCGCGCGGCCGGGACCAGCGCAACTCGAACATCGCGTCCCGGACCGGCCCGGCGCCCGCACCGGCCGGCCCCGGGAGCGCCCGCAGCAGCAGCGAGCCGACCGAGAGGACCGGGCCGCCCGCCGCGTCGGCGACCTCGACGGCGACCGAGTCGTCCCCGGTCGCGGACAACCGCACCCGCACCACCGACGCGCCCGCGGCGTGCAGGCTGACGTCCTGCCAGGAGAACGGCACCCCGCCGAGCCCGAGGAACGCCGTCGCGTGCAGCGCCGCGTCCAGCAGCGCCGGGTGGATGCCGAACGCGCCCGCCTCGCCGCTCGCGCCCTCGTCCAGCGCGACCTCGGCGAACACCTCCTCGCCGCGCCGCCAGGCCGCGCGCAGCCCGCGGAACGCCGGGCCGTAGCGGAAGCCCGCACCGGCGAGGCGCTCGTCCAGGCCGTCCAGGTCGAGCGCCCCGGCACCGGCCGGCGGCCACTGCGTGAACTCCCCGCCGACGGACCGGGGTTCGCCGACCGATTCGCCCGACGCGAGGATGCCGTCGGCGTGCTGCGTCCACGGGGTGTCCTCGTCGCCCTCGGGACGGGCGTAGACACCGACGGTGCGCCGCCCGTTCGCGTCGGCCCGCCCGGCCCACACCTGCACCTGCACGCCGCCCTGCTCGGGCAGCGGCAGCGGCGCGGTGAGCGTCAGCTCCTCGACGCGCTCGCAGCCGACCTCGTCACCCGCGCGCACGGCAAGCTCCAGGAAGGCCGTGCCGGGCAGCAGGACGGTGCCGTCGACGACGTGGTCGGCCAGCCACGGGTGGGTGCGCAGCGAGAGCCGGCCGGTCAGCAGCAGGCCGTCGGAGTCGGCGAGCGAGACGGCGGCGGCGAGCAGCGGGTGGTTGGCCGAGCCGAGCCCGGCGGCGCGGACGTCGCCGGTGCGCGAGAGCGCGCTCTTCGGCCAGTAGCGCTTGTGCTGGAAGGCGTAGGTGGGCAGGTCGGCGCGGCGGGCGCCGGTGCCCTCGAAGTAGGCGTCCCAGCGCACCGGGACGCCCCGCACGTGCAGTCCGGCGAGGGCCTCGGTGAGCGCCTCGGTCTCCTCGCGGCCGGGGCGCAGCGAGGCGAGGGCGCTGCACCCTTCGCCGGCCGGCTCGTCGAGGGCGCTCCGGGCGAGCGCGGCGAGGGCGCCGTCGGGACCGAGTTCGAGGAACAGGGTGGCGCCATGGCCGCCGAGCCAGCCGGCGGCGGCGGCGAAGCGGACGGCCTGGCGGGCCTGGCCGGCCCAGTAGTCGGCGGAGGTGAGCTGCTCGACGGTGGCGAGCGTGCCGGTGAGCGTCGAGACGACCGGGATCGCGGGCGCCTGCGGGTCCAGCCCGGCGACGACGGCGCGGAACTCGTCGAGCATCGGGTCCATGAGCGGCGAGTGGAAGGCGTGCGAGACTCGCAACCGCCGCACCTTGCGACCCAGTTCGGCGAAGTGCGCACCGACGGCCTCGGCCGCCGCGGTCTCGCCCGCGACGACCACGGCCTGCGGCCCGTTGACGGCGGCGAGCGACACGCCCTCGCCGAGCAGCGGGAGGACCTCGTCCTCGCTCGCCTGCACCGCGACCATGGCGCCGCCGGTCGGCAGGGCCTGCATCAGGCGGGCCCGGGCGGCGACCAGGGCGCAGGCGTCGGCCAGCGAGAACACCCCGGCGACGTGTGCGGCGGCGACCTCGCCGACCGAGTGGCCGGCCAGGAAGTCCGGGCGCACGCCCCAGGACTCCAGCAGCCGGTACAGCGCGACCTCGACGGCGAACAGCGCGGGCTGGGCGTGGCCGGTGCGGTTCAGGGCGTCCTCGTCGGCACCCCAGATCACCTCGCGCAACGACGCGCCCGGCCGGCCGTCGAGCCGGCCGTCGAGCTGGACGTCGAGCCGGGCGAGCACCTCGTCCAGCGCGGCGGCGAACACCGGGAAGCGGGCGGCCAGTTCGCGGCCCATGCCGAGGCGCTGCGAGCCCTGGCCGGCGAACAGGAAGGCGAGCTTGCCGCGGCCCTGGGTGGTGCCCAGGACGGCCCGGCCGTCGCCCTCGCCGTCCGCGAGCGCGGTGAGCGCCGCGGCGGCCTCGGCGCGGCCGGCCGCGGTGACGACGGCGCGGTGCTCCAGGGCGGCGCGGGTGGTGGCGAGCGCGTGTGCGAGGTCGGCGTCGGAGCCTTCGGCGTCCGTCGCCAGGAACGCGGCCAGCCGCCGGGCCTGGGCGCGCAGCGCCTCGGGGGTGCGGCCGGATACCGGCCAGGGCAGCGTCCCGGCCTCGGCGGCCCCGGACCCTGGCGCCTGCTCCACCGCCGGGGCCTCCTCGATGATGGCGTGCGCGTTGGTGCCGCTGAGGCCGAAGGACGAGACGCCCGCCCGGCGCGGCTCGGCGCCCTGCGGCCACGGCGTCGCCTCGGTCAGCAGCCGGACCGCGCCGGACCCCCAGTCGACGTGGGTCGACGGCTCGTCCACGTGCAGGGTGCGCGGCAGCAGTTCGTGCCGCAGCGCCAGCACCGCCTTGATCACCCCGGCCATGCCGGCGGCAGCCTGGGTGTGGCTCAGGTTCGACTTCACCGAGCCGAGCAGCAGCGGGCGCTGCGGGTCCCGCGCGCGCCCGTAGGTGGCGAGCAGCGCCTGGGCCTCGACCGGGTCGCCGAGGACGGTACCGGTGCCGTGTGCCTCGACCGCGTCCACCTGGTCGGCGGAGAGCCGCGCGTTGAGCAGCGCCTGCTCGATGACGCGCTGCTGGGAGGGCCCGTTGGGCGCGGTGAGCCCGTTGGAGGCGCCGTCCTGGTTGACGGCGGTGCCGCGCACGACGGCCAGCACCCGGTGCCCGTTGCGCCGGGCCGCCGACAGCCGCTCCAGGACGAGCACGCCGACGCCCTCGGCCCATCCGGTGCCGTCCGCGGCGTCGGCGAAGGAGCGGCAGCGGCCGTCCGAGGCCAGGCCGCCCTGGCGGGCGAACTCGACGAAGGTGGTGGGGGTCGACATGACGGTGACGCCCGCGGCGAGCGCCATCGCGCACTCGCCCGCGCGCAGCGACTGCGCGGCCAGGTGGAGCGCGACGAGCGACGACGAGCACGCGGTGTCGACGGTGACCGCCGGGCCGACGGCGCCGAGGACGTAGGAGAGGCGGCCGGAGATCACGCTGGTCGCGTTGCCCGTCAGCACGAAGCCCTGGACGTCGTCGTCCGGCCCGGTGCGGTAGTCCTGCGGCATCGCGCCGACGAAGACGCCGGTGCGGGTGCCGCGGACGCTGCTCGGGTCGATGCCCGCCCGCTCGATGGCCTCCCAGGACGCCTCCAGCAGGACGCGCTGCTGCGGGTCCATGGACAGCGCCTCGCGCGGGGAGATGCCGAAGAAGCCCGGGTCGAAGTCCGCGGCGCCCTGGAGGAACCCGCCCCGGACGTCCACCGGCCCGTCCGCCGGGTCGAGCTCCCAACCACGGTCGGCGGGCAGGCCGGTGATGCCGTCCTCGCCGGCGACGAGCATCGCCCAAAGGTCCTCGGGAGAGGCGACCCCGCCGGGGAATCGGCAGCTCATCCCCACGATGGCGATCGGCTCCCGGGCGGCCGCCTCCAGCTCGTCCACCCGCTGCCGGGAGCGCTGGAGGTCCGCGCTGGCCCGCTTGAGGTAGTCCCGGAGCTTCTGTTCCTTGTCCATCATCGACGCAACCCATCTGGAAGACCGGCGAACGGCAGGGATCCGCTTGAGGACGGCCCGCGTGCCCGGCACGCGCGGCGCTCGCATTCCCGCACTCCAGCGCCCAGTCTCGATCGGGCCCGCGCCGAATTTCCCTAGGGTCTGTCGATCATGTCCGAACGGCTCCCGGACTCTAGGGAATTGCCGGGCCGTTCGGCTGGATCGTCAGTTGCGCGAGCCATGGGTGCGGCCCGACCGGGCCGAGCGCTCCGACATCGACGAGGATCACCGCCATGCCCGAACCCCTCCCGCACGGCGACGCACCGAGAGTGCCGCTGCCCTCCGCCGAGGGCACCGCGGACCCGGCCGCGGCCGAGCTCAGCGAGCTCGACGAGCAGCTGATCGCCCAGCTGGTCCACCGCATCCGACTGGCCCGCGGCCACCAACTCAGCCGCCGCGCCGCCGGATTGCCGACCACCAGCCTCGCACAGGAGAACGCGATGCTGCGCCGGTACGCCGCCCGGCTCGGCGACCAGGGCGCGGGGATCGCGCTGGCGATCCTGGAGCTCTCCCGGCCGCCGAGCGGGCGGGCCGCCGAACAACGGTAGGGCGGTGGGGACGCGAAGTCCCCACCGCCCTTCGCCGTTCCCGGCGGGTGTCACCAGCGGGCGCCGGCCAGCACCGCGTCGTAGTCGCGGGCCACACGCGCCTGTTCCAGGTCGGACTCGACCATCATCCGCATGAGCTCGGGAAAGTCGACCTCCGGGTTCCAGCCCAGCTTCTCCCGCGCGTTGCCGGCGTCGGCGCAGAGCGTCTCCACCTCGGCGGGCCGCACGAGCCCTGGATCGACCTCGACATAGTGCTCCCAGTCGAGCCCGACGCACTCGAAGGCGATCCGGGCCGCGTCCCGCACCGAGTGCATCCGTCCGGTGCCGATGACGTAGTCGCCCGGCTCGTCCTGCTGGAGCATCAGGTGCATCGCCCGGACGTAGTCCCCGGCGAAGCCCCAGTCGCGGACGGCGTCGAGATTGCCGAGCAGCAGCCGGTCCTGCAGGCCGAGCTTGATCTGCGCGACCGCCAGGGAGATCTTCCGGGTCACGAACTCGGCCCCGCGGCGCGGCGACTCGTGGTTGAACAGGATCCCCGAGACACCGTACATCCCGTAGGACTCGCGGTAGTTGCGGGTGATGTAGTGACCGTAGGTCTTCACCACGCCGTACGGGCTGCGCGGGTGGAAGGTGGTCCGCTCGTTCTGCGGGGTCTCCGCCACCATGCCGAACATCTCGGAGCTGGAGGCCTGGTAGAACCGGATCCGGCCGGGGCCGTCGGCGGCACCGGCCGGCTTGTTGATGCCGCTGACCATCCGGATCGCCTCCAGCACCCGCAGCACGCCGGTGCCGTTGACCTCGGTGACGAGTTCCGGCTGCCGCCAGGACATCGGCACGAAGGAGATCGCCCCGAGGTTGTACACCTCGTCGGGCTGGATCGTGTCGACGGCCGACACCAGACTGCTCTGGTCCATCAGGTCACCGTCGACGAAGCGCAGCTCCGGGATCAGCCGGCTGACCCGGTCCTTCCGCGGGTTGGCCTGCCCCCTGGTCAGGCCCCAGACCTGGTACCCCAGGGAGATCAGGTGCTCGGCCAGGTAAGACCCGTCCTGGCCGGTCACCCCGGTGATCAGTGCACGCTTGGACATCCGTTCCCCTTCAGCCACTGCTCGCGGACCGCTCTCGGCACAGCCAGCGAACCACTGACGCGGCTAAGGAATTTGCGAGACTTCCCGCCCGCTCGGCCGGCGGGCGGGCCGGACGGGCGCTCCGGGCCCGTCACCCGTCGTCGGGCCGGAGCACGGCGGTCACCGCCCGTACGCACCCGAGCAGCGAGTCCGCCGAGTCCCACCCGCCGGAGCGCCAGAGCAGCAGGTCCGCCCCGTCCACGCGCCAGCTGAACGGCTCCGGCGCGGCCGACAGTTCGCGCACGCCCTGGGCCGAGAGCACCCGCCGGGCCTGGTCCGGATCGGCTGCGTAGCTCCGGTACCGGTGGTCGAACTCCGTCTCCCCACTGCTGATCCGGCCCTCGGGCACCGGCTCGACGACGAGGACGGAGTGGAAGACGCGCTCGTGCCGCACCTCGATCCCGTCGACCGGGAACGGCAGCGACACCACCGCGATCCCGTAGACATGGGTCGCCCCGTTGTACCGGCAGCTGTACCCCGCCACGGTGAGCGGCAGGCCGTCGACCACGCCGCCCACCTGATCGGCGAGCCGCTGCGCGGCTCCGTAGTGGAAGGGCGGACCGGCCACCGGGAGTCGGGAGACGGTGAAATCCGGTGTGGGCACCAAACTGTGACGCTTCAACAGGTCATCGGCCAGCGCCCCCGCCCGTCGTCGCCCGCGGAGCGCGTCGAGGCGCGGCGCTGTGAGCACCAGGGAGACCAGGGCAAGGAAGAACACGAGCGGAACGACGACGTCCATGGCGCGCTCCAGTGATCGGGACCACGTCGACAGCGCCCCCCGACCGCACGGAGGCGTGCGCGACCTTCACGCCGACCAGACTTCCCGGCACACCGCTACCGACTGTACGCGATCGGACACCGGACGCAAGAGGCCCGCCCTCGGGCCGGCCGGTGCTGTCGGGGCTCAACCGGTGGCCCTCCACGACCGGGTACCGCTCAACCCGCGTCCCAGTGACGGGGAACCGTCAGGGTCGGCCGCCGCGCCGCCGGGCTTCCGTCAACGACCAACCCCGGCCTCCTCCTATCCTCCACAACGGGAACATGCCGGCCTCGTCCCGACATGGTCGGCGCCGGACGGCAACCACGCGAGCCGGGCCCTCGCCGCGGCCGCCGGCTTCCGGGCCCTCCGGCGCGAGGTGGTGTACTGGGCCGGCCCCGCCCTCACCCGGTGAGCGGGCCGGTCGTCACCGGGAACCCCGCACGTCAGAGGCCCGTCAGGAACCCGCGGCCGGGCGTCATGATGCCGTCAGCGGCCACCCGCCCGGCCCGCGTGGCGCGTTCACCAATTGATCTCCCAGGATGCCCCGGCCTTCAGGCCGGGGAGGAATGGGTTCTTGGCTCGGAGCCGCGAAGCGGCGGAGCGAGCTTCGGAGTTTGGACAGGGGCCGTTGTCAGTGGCTTTCGGTAGGTTGATCTCGTGCATCTTCGGTACTCCTATCGCATCTGTCCGACGGCTGGTCAGCGCTCCGCGCTGGCGCGCACGTTCGGGTGTGCGCGGGTGGTGTACAACGATGCTCTGGCGGCTCGGAAGCAGGCCCGTAAGGACGGCCTTCCGTACCCCAAGGGCACCGACTTGCAGAAGCTGGTGATCACAGCGGCGAAGCGCACCGCCGAGCGGGTGTGGCTCGCCTCGGTCGGTGTGGACCCGCTGATCCAGTCCCTGCGGGACCTGGACACCGCGTACCGCAACTTCTTCGACTCGGTGTCCGGCAGGCGCGCCGGGCGTCCGGTCGGGCTTCCCCGTTTCAAGTCGAAGCGGGACAGCCGGCAGAGCCTTCGGTTCACCCGCAACGGGTTCCGTATCCGGGGCAACGGGAAGCTGTATCTGGCGAAGATCGGCGATGTGCGGGTGAAGTGGTCGCGTGTGCTGCCCGCCGAGCCGTCCTCGGTGACGATCATGCTCGATCCGTCGGGCCGGTACTACGCGAGTTTCGTTGTGGAAGTCGAGCCGGAGCACCTTCCCGAGCTGGACACCGAGGTCGGTATCGACCTCGGACTGACCACCTACGCCGTCCTCTCCGACGGCAGGGTGATCGACAACCCGCGTTTCCTGCGCGCGGCGGAGAAGAAACTCAAGGCCGCGCAGCGGGCGCTGTCCCGCAAGGCGAAGGGGTCGAAGAACCGGGCCAAGGCCCGGCGCAAGGTCGCCAAAGCGCACGCCAAGGTGGCCGACACCCGCATGGACTGGCTGCATAAGCAGACCACCAGGATCATCCGTGAGAACCAAGCGGTGTACCTGGAGGATCTGAACGTGCGCGGCCTCGGCCGTGGCTGGCCGGCCAAGTCCGTCCACGACGCCGGATGGTCCACCTTCCGGCGTCTCCTGGAGGAGAAGGCCGCGCGGTACGGGCGCACCATCGGCATCGTGCACCGCGCGTTCCCGTCCTCGCAGCTCTGCTCGCAGTGCGGGCACCGCGATGGCCCCAAGCCCCTCGCCGTCCGCGCGTGGGCTTGCGGGGCGTGTGGTGTGCTCCATGACCGTGACCTCAATGCCGCTCGAAACATCCTGGCCGCCGGGCAGGCGGACAGGCTAAACGCCCCCGGAGAGCCGGTCAGACCCGGCGTGGCAATCCCACGCCAGGCACGGCCCGTTGAACGGGGAACCCACCTCGGCAACCTGCCACTCACGGGTATCCGTGCCGCAGGCGCGGGAGGAATCCCCGTCCATTAGGGCGGGGAGGATGTCAAACAACCGGCCGTTCGGGGAGCGGCGGCGCACGCCTCCCTACGATCACACGGCGGGATCGGTATCGTCCGCCAGGATGCCCCTGGTCTGCGACCCAGCAGCCCCGCACGGAGGAGGTCCACCATGGCCGACAGCGGCTCCCCGGCGCGGCGGCCGGACGCTCCTCATCACGGCGTGCACGACTCCGTGCGTCCGGCGGTGGTGATCGCCGCGCTCGGGGTGGTCTTCGGCGACATCGGGACCAGCCCGATCTACACCCTCCAGACCGTCTTCGATCCGAGCGACCCCCACCCCGTCCCGGTCACCGCGGAGAACGTGTACGGGGTGGTGTCGCTGGTGTTCTGGTCGGTGGTGATCATCGTCCTGGTCACCTACGTGTTCCTGGCGATGCGCGCCGACAACGACGGCGAGGGCGGCATCATGGCGCTGATCACGCTCCTGCGGCGGTCCGGCTCACCGCGCGGCCGGCGGACCACCGCCGCACTGGCCGCACTCGGCATCTTCGGCGCGTCGCTGTTCTTCGGCGACAGCATGATCACCCCGGCGATCTCGGTGCTCTCGGCGATCGAAGGGCTCAAGGTCGTCGAGCCGTCGCTGGAAAGCGCCGTCGTCCCACTCACCGCGGTGATCATCGTGCTGCTGTTCCTGGTGCAGCGCAGGGGGTCCGCGGCGGTGGGCCGGCTGTTCGGACCTGTGATGATCGCCTGGTTCGTGGCCATCGGGGCCTGCGGAGTGAGCGAGATCGCCGACCACCCGCAGATCCTCAGGGCGCTGTCACCGGGTTACGCCTTGGGCTTCCTGTTCGGCCACTTCGGCACCGCCTTCTTCGCGCTGGCCGCCGTCGTGCTCGCGGTCACCGGCGCCGAGGCGCTCTACGCCGACATGGGACATTTCGGCCGCCGGTCGATCACCCGGGCCTGGCTGGTCCTCGTCTTCCCCGCCTGCATCCTGAGCTACCTCGGTCAGGGCGCGCTGATCCTCGCCGGTCCGGCCGACGTGAGCAGCCCGTTCTTCCTGCTCGTTCCCCACTGGGGACGGCTGCCGATGGTCGTACTGGCCACGGCCGCGACCGTGATCGCCTCCCAGGCGGTGATCACCGGCGCCTACTCGGTCACCTCCCAGGCCGCCCAGCTCGGCTACCTGCCGAGGCTGCGCATCGCACACACCTCAGAGTCCACCGTGGGTCAGATCTACGTCCCCTGGATCAACTGGCTGCTGATGGTCTCGGTGCTCACCCTGGTCTTCGCCTTCCGCAGCTCCACCGCCCTGGCCTTCGCGTTCGGCATGGCGGTCACCGGAACCATCACCATCTCCACCCTGCTGTTCTTCTACGTCGCCCGGGAGAAGTGGGCCACCCCGGTCTGGCTGCTCGTCACCGGCGCGACGGTGCTGCTCACCGTGGACCTGCTGTTCGTGGCGGCCAACGTGACCAAGCTCGTCCACGGCGCGTGGCTGCCGCTGCTGATCGGCATCACCGTGTTCGCCGTCATGACGACCTGGCAGCGCGGACGCGAGGTCGTCACGGCGGAGCGGGCGCGCCATGAGGGCCCCTTGCGCGAGTTCGTCGACCGCCTGCACAGCGGGGCGGTGCCGGCGCTGCGGGTCCCCGGCACCGCCGTCTTCCTCAACCGGGGCAAGCAGACGGCGCCACTGGCCATGCGGGCCAACGTCGAGCACAACCACGTCCGGCACGACCACGTCGTGATCCTGTCCATCGAGACCGAGCCGCTGCCGCGCCTCCCCGACGACCGGCGGCTCGTCGTCGACGACCTCGGCTACGCCGAGGACCGGATCATCCACGTCACCGCCCGGTTCGGCTACATGGAGACACCGGACGTGCCGGGCGTGCTCTCGATGCTCGAACCCACCCGGACCGAGGGGCCGTTGCAACTCGGTCAGGCGTCCTACTTCCTGTCCAAGATCGAGCTGCGGCGCGGGAAGGCCCCGACCATGGCCCCCTGGCGCAAGCGGCTGTTCATCGCCACCTCGTACATCGCCGCCGACGCCGCCGAGTACTTCGGCCTTCCCCGCGAGCGCACGGTCATCATGGGCTCGCACATCGAGGTGTAGGCGCGTCTTCCACACGGTTCGGACGCACCTCGGCCCCGGGCTCCGTCGTCCACCCCGGTGGACGGCGTAGCCCGGGAGCCGACCCCTCGGCCACGATCCCGTACACGACGCGATGGCGCCCGGCCTGTCGGGCCGGGCGCCACCAGCTCCGTCAACGCCCCGTCGTTCAGCGGGTCTTCTTCCGCTTCGTCTTCGTCCGGCCGAGCGCGAAGAACACGAGTGAGGCCGTGAACGCCGCCCCTCCGAGGAGGTTTGCGTCATTCCGGGAGGAGTCCCACTCCGCGATCAGGGCGGTCAGGGCCGCAAGGGCCAGGAGGCCTACCACGACCGCGGCCGTCACCTGTCTCATCGCGTCCGCCTTTCGCCGATCCGTCCGCCGAGATCCACCGAGTCCGACGGGGACCGGATCACCCGAAGGGGTTGCAGACGAAGCCGCCCGCCCCGATGCCGCCGACCCAGTAGATGTACGTCCAGCCGTTCTGGTGCTGGCAGACCTGGATCCCGCCGGCGATGACGCCGAGCGCGGCGGCGACGGCAGCGGCGTACGGGCCGCCGCCCAGCGCGGCCACCAGCCCGGAGATGCCGGCACCGGTCCAGAAGCCGCCCTCGACCTTGTTGGTGAGCCAGGAGTCCAGGCCGACCTCGACGCCGTACCAGTGCGTCTTGATGTAGCCGTGTCGGCCGCGCCAGGTCGCGTTCGGGCTGGGGTGGCCGGTCTGGCCGGTCGACTGCCCGATCTCGTCAGTGAGGACGTTGGTGGGGACCGCCACGCCTTCCGGCGACATCGCGAGCTTCCCGCTCCTGATGTTGGCGTTCACGTCCGCCACATACGACCGCAGCTGCGCGAGCTGCGTCGCGGGCACCTGCTTCAGCACCGATGCCGGAGCGTCGATCGAATACCCGGAATTGGAGAAGGTGACGTACCCGTTGAGCACGTGCAGCGGGCTGGACTGCGGAGCGACCTCGCCGCTGGGCAGGCGGCTGCCCGTCGCCGGTCCCTGCGGCGCCTTCGAGCCGGTCTGCACCTGGTGCGAGCCCACCGGGGCGGCCGAGGCCGCGGGCGAGATCGTCATCAGCAGGCCGGTGGCCGCGATCAGTGCGACTCCGCCAAGGGACGCGCGTCTCACAACACTGTTCAATTCAACCCCCAGTTGATGTCACGCCGGACACTGGCCGGCGCGCGCCCCAATGGTCCCACCGGCCACACCAGTTGGGCGAGTAAGGGAATCATCAATTCCGCATCGCCCGGACGCAGGGCTTTGACGGGTGCCGCTCCGAAGGCCGGTCCGGCCGACGGAACCTGCCAGGAAGGAGGCTGCCGGTGCGGTGCGGAGCCGGGGCCTGTCGATGGTCTCGCGTGGCATTCATCATCGTCACCCGGCTCGCCCGCGCTGCTACATCTCACCCGCGAGACTCGACGGGCCCAGGCGCGGCGCGCCGTCGGCGGCCGCCAGGTGCCGCCCGCGCCACCACGACGCAGCCGCCGGCTTCACCTCTGCGCCCGGCACCGCGACGGACTTGATCAGCTCCCCGGAGCGCCCGCGAATGTCGATTCGGACCGGCAGCGTGCGGCCCCGCACGCTGGTCCCGCCGGGCCCGGCCGGGTGCACCTGGCCCAGCACCTCCGTCACGGCCGTGACGAGCGCCGCCGCCACGGCATCCTCGGTGATCTGCCCCGTGTCCTCTCCGAGCCAGTGCAGGACGAGCGCCCAGTCACCCCTTCGGGCCCCCGTGCGGGGCTGGGTGGGCTCCGCGCTGAGGCCGAGCTCGGCAAGGGCCTCGATCAGCACCTCCACGTCCTGGCCGTCGAGGTGCTGGAAGTTCTCTTCGATGAGCAACTGTGTCATGAACGTTCCCCCGTGAGATGGTCGGTCGGACGCGGTCGCAGACGGCGCGTCTGCGAGACGTCGTCCTGCGACGATGCCGCACCCCGAGACCGACAGAACGTGCCGGCGGAGTACCCTAACGATGAATTAGCGATCTCCATGACATTGACGGTCGCTCCAACCGCCTTGTTCATTGGCTCGCTGGGGCCTGGCGCTCGGCGGCCTCCGGCGCCGCCTCGGTTCGCAGTTCCCGGTCGGGAGCCCTCGGGGCCGCCCAGCGGGGCCTGTCGTGCACCGGCCGGAGAGCGGGCCGGCTATTCGGCCGACTTCCAGGGGCACGCGAACTCGTGCAGCGCCGTCGCGGCGGCCGGGGCGAGCGTCCGGTCGTTCACCGGCGTGCCGGCCGGGTGCAGGAAGTGGTCCAGGCCGGCCAGGGTGCGCAGTCCCGGGCCGGTGGTGTGCGCGCGGGCGAGTGCGGCGAGCAGCGGCGTCGTGGTCGCGCAGGGCACGTTGGTGTCCGCGGTGCCGCAGGTGACGGTGACGCGGGTGCCGGGCCGGATCGCCCGGGCGGCGTCCGGCGGGTGGACGTCGTCGTCGCTGCGGACGAAGCGGGCGTTGTTCGGGCCGAACAGGGCGTTCAGCAGCGAGGCGAGCGGCGGCAGCAGGGCGCTCGTGTCAGTGGGGCGCCCGGCCCGGAAGTCGGCGATGGCGGCGGCCATGGCCGACTTGTTCGCCTGGGCCACCGGCTCGGTCAACTGCCCGGCCGTCACGGCCTGGTCGAGCTGGGTGTCAAACTGGGCGGCCAGGAGATCCAGCAGGCGCTCGTCCTGCGGGGCCAGCAGTGCGAGGCCGGCCGGCGCGGGCCGTACCGTGCGGGCGAGGAGCAGCGCCTGCAGTCCGCCTTCGCTGTGGCCGACGACCAGCAGGGCGTGTGGGTCGGCCTCCGGTTGGTTGTGCAGGGTGGTGTAGGCGGCCGCGGCCTGGCGGGTGAAGGCGGCCAGGTCCAGCCGGCCGGGGTCGCCCTGGTAGGCGCCGGCTCCGGTGCTGCCGGTGAAGTACTTGTCGAAGCGCAGCGTCATCACGCCGTCGGCGCCGAGGGTGTCGGCTATCAGTGCCAGGGTCCCGGGCGTGAGCTGGGGCGGCTCGTCGCCGTTGCGGTCCGTCGGGCCGCTGCCGGGCAGCAGTAGGGCGGCGGCGAGGTGGTGGCCGGCCCGGTGGGCGGGGACGTGCAGGGTGCCGTAGGCGGTGGTGCCGTCCACTGTGAACTGAACCGTGCGGTCTGCGGTGGGGACGAGTGCGGCCGGTGCGGCCGCGTTGGCGGCGGGCGTGCCCAGTCCCGTCACGGTGACCGCGGCCAGTGTGGCAGCGATCGCTAAGGTACTCCAACGCATGTGTTTCTCCTGTGAGTTGGGGTGTGGCTTCGAGCTCCGGGAGCTCAGTGGCCGATCAGGTTCAGGACCGTGATGAAGACGGCCAGCCCCACGAGTAGCAGCAGGCACCGGGGATTGCCGAAGTTGAGGGTCCAGCCGATGCCGAACCGCTTGGCGACGAGTAGGGATGGGTCCTGCCGGTTGAGGTAGAACAGCCCGCCGGCGCGCCAGTGGCGGTCGTCGTCCGGGGCCACCACCCGCGGGTCCGCCGGCCCGCCCGCCGCGTCGTCCGGTTCACTCGTCGCCAGGCGGCTCCCGCCCTGCCCGGTGCGCAGCGCGATCGCGACGACGACGAGCAGGCCTGCCGTGATCGGCGCCAGCACGGGGAGAGGGGAGAAGGAAAGGTTGCCGTGCCAGGTCTGCCAGGCAGCGGCCAGCATGCCCAGGTTGACGCAGGCCCCCAGCAGCATGACCGAGCCCGCGGTTCGGACGACGAATCGCCGGTGCCGCGCAGCGCTGGTCGCCGGCCGCGCGGGGTCGAGTGCGGCCCGGGAGCGGAGTGCCAGCCGGGTCACCAGCAGGAGCAGCCCGGTGAGCGCGAGTTGGATGAAGACCGGTGCGAAGGCGGTGCCGATCGACTTGTCCGCCAGCCGGTCGGCCTGCCCGTGGGTGGCGTAGTGCATCGGCAGCCGGGCCGGCATCGACGGGTACTCCACCGCGGCGAGCACTGCGGAGAACACGGGGACGAGCAGCGCGGGCGCGGCCCACCGCCAGGGATAGCGCACCGGCTCGGTCCGCAGCGTGGTGTCCACGGCGACCACCTGGCGCAGGCCGCCGTACCAGTCCTCGCCGAGCTTGACCGTCAGGATCGCGCGACGGGCGCGAAGGTACCCGGTTGTGGACACCACCGCGATTGCCGTCGACGCTCCTGCGAACAGCGGTGTGCTCGGGAAGACGAGGCAGCATACGAGCTCGGCCGCGAGCGCCGCGCCGCCGACGCCCCCCACCCACCAGCGGTACGCGCGCCGCTGTTCGGCGATCACGGGGGCGTTGGCGTGTGCCGGCGGGGTCCGCACCCCGAAGGGCAGGGTCGGCCCGGTGAGGGCGGGCATCAGCCACGCCATCAGCAGTATGACGAAGGGTATGACCACCTGAACGACAGCTGTTCCGGACATCATGCCGGCTCTCCTAGGCCTCTGTGTTCCACGCCGAGCTCTCCATCGCGCGGTTCGCCGCCCCGCCCGCCGAGGCGGGCCCCGAAGGAACCGACGACCCGTCCGCACATCGTCAGCACGGCCTCCGCGTCCACCCCTTGCGCCGCCGCCTCGGCGAGCAGCGTCCGCAGCCGGACCGACCACTCGTCGGCGAAGCCGGGAGGCGGCGGTCCGGAGTGAGCGTCCCGCTGCACCACGGCGCCGCTCTTACGGTTCAGCCGCAGCAGTCCCTCCTGGCGCAGCAGGTCGTAGGCCTTGTTGACGGTGTGGAAGTTGATGCCGAGGTCGCCGGCGAGCTGTCGGGTCGACGGCAGGGCGCTTCCCTCCACCAACTCGCCCACCGCGATGGCCGCCACGACCTGGTCCCGGATCTGCTGGTAGATCGGGACGGCGCTGCTCAGGTCGATGCTCAGGATCACGCGTGACTCCCTGGGGTTTATCTGCTCTATTACTTATAGAACAGACCATCGGTCGCTCGCAAGGAACGGAGCGTCAGTGTGGTGTCAAGACGGCCGTGGCTGCCGTGGCCGAGCGCGGGGACTCAGCCACGTACCGGCGAGCGGTGCTGGCCCGCCCGCCGCACCGACAAGGCGCCGTGGCTCGACGGCGACCTGCTGCGTCCTGCCCGCGACCGCGGCATCGAGGACGAGTGCGCGCTCTTCCTCTGGTCCAGGTCGGAGAACACGCTGGGCCGGTTGGACCCGCGCACCGGCGAGCCGCTCGGCTCTGTTCGCGCACCCCGGGCGAGCACGAACCACTACTACTACGCGAGCCTGTGGGAGGGCGCGCGCACGCTCTGCGTCCACCCTGAGCTGGAGCGTCGGCCGCTGCGTGTACTGCGCCCCTTCGAGCCCGAGGGGCTCGCGCGGAGCCTGCGCCTGTTTCAGCGCCGGCTCGCCTTCGGCGACCCCAAACCCGTCGCCGCCGACGGCTGGCTCTACGTGCGGGCGCGCGACGGGCAGCCTGCTGACGGCGCCGCCGCACGAGCCGGGATCGCTGCGCCGCTGCCCCGACCTACCGCACCGCCTGCTGCGCCGCCGACGCAGCCTGGACCTGGTGGCCGGAGCGCACCACGCGTACGCGAGCCGCGATGGGGGCCGAACTCCTCGCCCCGCGCGCCGGCCGCGTGCTGTGGCGCGGCCCGGGCGATACCCACCAGCGGCCGGCCCGGCCCGGCGACGGCGTCCTGCTGCGCGGCCGCGGCGGCAGCAGGGACGGTTGGCACAGCATGCTCCGGCTCGTCGACGCCGAGACCGGAGCGAGGGCCGACTGATCGGCGCCGCCGCTGAAGGACTGGGACGTCGACGGGCTGAATGCGATCGGACGCCGCCCGTAGTGCGGGCCGGCGCCGTCGCGGCCCACTTAGGTCAGGAATCTCCGATAGGCCGTGGGCAGCCTGACCCCGTGCTGAGCTTCCGGGATCAGCCTGCTCACCCGGTCCTTGCGCGGATTCGCCCGTCCCCTGGTGAGGCCCCAGACCTCGTGCCCCAGGGAGATGAGATGTCCGGCCACTACGACCCGCCCCGGCCGCTCACCCCGGTTATCGGTACACGCTTGGACATCCGTTCCTCCTGCGCCACTGCTCGCGGGCCGTTCTCGGCACAGCCGGCGAACCAGAGGCACGGCACCGCTACGGAGTCTGCGAGACCTCCGGCCCGGTCTGCTCCCGCCGGGCTGCTTCGGCGAGCTCCGCGACCCGGGCCAGGGTCGGGCAGGCGACGACCTCCCGCAGCCGGGCCGCCAGGCGCGCCTCGCCGTCCAGGCCGGTCACCTCGCGAGCCACGTCGGCCAGCATGGTGATCATGGCTGGGGAGTCGCCGCCGAGGTCGTGGAAGTCGCTGTCCGGGCCCAGTTCCCCGGCCGCCACGCCGAGTACCCGGGCCCAGATCCGCGCGACCTCCCGCTCCACCGGGCCGAGCGCGACGGCCTCCGGCAGGGCGCTCGCCCCCGGCCCGCCGAACGAATCGGGCAGCGCGCCCACGTCGACCTTGCCGTTCACGGTGCGGGGGATCCGGTCGACGAGCGTGAGCACGGCGGGCACCAGGTAGGCGGGCACGCGCGCGAGCAGGTGCCGCTCCAGCTCGGCGGCGCCCGGCGGGCGGGCGTCGGGGCGGGGCAGCACGTAGCCGCACAGCACCTTGCCGTCGCGGCCGGGCCGCTGCCGGGGCACGACCACGGCTGCCGCCACGTCCGGGTGCTCCTCCAGGGTCCGGGCGATCTCAGCGGGCTCGACCCGGTGCCCGTTCACTTTGACCTGGTCGTCGATCCGGCCGAGCAACTCCACTTCCCCGGAGGGCAGTCGGCGGGCGAGGTCGCCGGTGCGGTAGACCCGGGTACCGTCGGCGAGCCGGACGAAGCGCTCCTGGGTGAGGTCCGGGCGGCCGCGGTAGCCGCGGGCCAGCTGGCGCCCGCCGAGGTACAGCTCGCCGGTCGCGCCCGGGGCGGCGAAGCGCCGCTCGGCGTCCAGCAGGTACATCGCGACGCCGTCGCCCGGGAGCCCGACCGGGACGCTCGCGCCGTCATCGTGCGCCTCGTCGAAGACGTGCTGGCTGACGCCGACGGTGGCCTCAGCGGGCCCGTACAGGTTGACGATCCGGCAGTTCGGGCCGAAGCGCTCCAGGGCGCGCAGCGCGAGCGCGCGGGTGAACTGCTCCCCGATCACAAGCAGGGTGCGAACCTGCCCCGGGCCGAGGTCGAGCCGGGTGATCAGGTCGAGGTGGGTCGGGGTGAGCGCGAGCACCGTGGCGCCGGCGGCCAGCACCTCGCGCAGCGACACGTGGGTGAGCTCCTCGCCCATCATGAGCAGGGTGCCGCCGACCAGGAAGGGCAGGATGAGCGATATCTCCGCGACGTCGAAGGAGAGCGAGCACAGCAGCGGGATCCGGGTGCCGTGGTCGATGCCGTGCTCACGGATCGCCCAGGACGCGTAGGCGGCGAGGGCGCCGTGCTCGATCTCCACGCCCTTGGGCTTGCCGGTCGAGCCGGAGGTGTAGACGACGTACGCGAGGTCGGCCGGCTCCGGCCCGCCCGCCGGGAGGTCCTCGGCGGGGCCGTCCAGCAGCTCCTCCAGCAGCAGCCGCGCACAGCCCGGGGGCAGGAAGTCCCTTTGCAGGTAGGGCCGGTGGGTGAGGCAGAGCGGTGCCACGGCGTCGGCGAGCAGCTCGCGGACGCGGGCGTCCGGGTGCTTCGGGTCCATCGGCAGGTAGGCCGCGCCGGCCATCAGGACGCCCCACGCGCCGGCCACGGCGGCGGCCGAGCGGTCGGCGAGCAGGCCGACGACGGTGTCACGGCCGACGCCGCGCTCACGGAGCCCGGCGGCGATCATCCGTGCCCTGCGGTCGAGTTCGGCGTAGCTCACGTCGCCGTCCGGCCCGCTGATCGCCACTGCGGCGGGCCGGGCGGCCACCTGGGCGCGGAAGCGCTCCACCACCGTCCGGGTGTCCCCGGGTCTGTCCGGCGGCGCCGGCCGCCGCAACGTGGCGTACGCACGGGCCTCGGGCGGCGAGAGCGCCTCGCAGAGTCCGTCGAGCAGTTCCTCGGCCCGGGCCGCACACGCGCCGTCGGCCCACCAGGCGAGCGTCAGCTCGGTGCGCCCGTCGTACTCCACCACGCTCAGGCCGGGCGGGCTCGCCGGCTCGCGCGGGCACAGCAGGTACAGTGCCGTCGCCCGGTGGCCGGCAGTGGCGAACTCCCCGGGGTCGATCCGGCCCAGGCTGGTCACCGACGCGACCGAGGCGAACCGGCCTGTGCGACGTGTCCCGTGGTCGAGCCTGCGCACGATCATCCGTAGCAGCCCGAGCGGCGCCCGCAGGATCTCGGGACCCGGGGTGCGGACCACACCCCGGCGCTCCGCCAGCACGCCCAGCAGCTGCCGCTGGGTCTCCTCCCACTCCTGCCCGGCGGGGATGTCGAGACTGACGGTCAGCGCCAGGTTGCCCGTCGAGTCCACGCCGGGGTGGAACTGCCGCAGGTCGACGGGAATCCCGACGGTCGCCACCGGCTCGCCGGAACGCCGGGCCAGCTCGGTGGCCAACCGGGCCGCGACGGCCGGGAAGGTGCCGTCGACCGTCCGGCGCCACCAGCGCTGCCCGTGCGGGCCCGCGCCGCGCGGCACCTCCAGCACCGGGCGCAGCGCGAACTCCCCGTCCACGGCGCCGCCTTGGCGCAGCAGTGGTTCGTCGAGCTCCGTGACGGCGATCGTGGACATGGCGCCGAGCGGCTCCTCGCCGCGCAGCGCCCGGAACACGTCGGCGGCCCAGCGGCGCAGCCCGCGCGCGTCCATCACGGCGTGCGAGGCGCGGAAGACGACGGCCGGGCACGGGCCGTCGACGAGGACGGCCTCGCAGTACGCGCCGCGGGCCGGAAGCGGCCGCTGCAGCTCGGCCGTTCGGCCGATACCGTCCCGGTCGGGGGTGTGGCCGTCAGGCGCCCGGCCCGCCACGAGGCGGACGGGCGGGGCCTGGCGGCCGTCCACCCAGCGCATGCCGCGGCGGGTCAGCCGCGCGCCCGGGCAGACCTCGGAGGCTGCTGCGACTGCCCGACGCAGCTCCTCTTCCGTGGTCTCGCCGACGCCCTCGACGACCAAGCCGAGCACCGGGGACAGCGCCCTCGGGAACCCCGCGTACCAATGCTCCAAGGGCGCGACGGCCCGTTCGAACCGCCCGGCGGCGCCCGGACGCAGCCGAGCCGAACTCCTACTCCCATTCATGTCTGGATCGAACAACCGGTCACCCTGAAAGAACCCCTAGTGTCCTGAGCCGGGCGTGGTGACCTGGTCCGGTCGGAGGCGGCTGCGGCACACGGCTGGTCGGGCAGGCTCGGGTCAGGGCCCACTCCACGGAGGACCTGTCCCCCACCGCGCGGGGCACCGTCCTCGCCCTCTGCCCCGTGCGACGAAACATCCGCGCGCCCGCACCTTTCCGTTATCGGAACCGGTCGTCGGGATCTCCTGAATGACGCGGCCGACCGGCCGCACGAGAGGAGAGCCGGCCGGGATGAACGTCAGCACCGAGCACGAGAAGTCAGCGTCCACGGGGCGGGGGAACCCGTCACAGACCAGCCGCTGGCCGGGACACCGCACCCTCTACATCGGTTCCGTCGCCCTGGCCGCTTGCTCGATCGCCCTGTTCGCCTTGGCCGCCCGCGGGCCGTCGACGCACTCGGAACGCTCCGCCATGGCCGGCATGGACCACGGCACGACGGCGATGCCTGCGGCACCGTCGGATGTGTCCGCCATACCCGCCATGCCCGCCATGCCCGGGATGGCCGGGATGCCTGGGATGGCCGGGATGGCGACCGCCGGAGAAGGGCTCGCCACCGAACGCGACGGCTACCGCCTCGACTCCCCGGCCACCAGCCTCCCCGCCGGAGAAGCGGTGACCTACCCGTTCACCATCACCGGCCCGGACGGACACCCGGTCACCGACTTCGCCGAAGTCCAGACCAGGCAACTGCACTTCTACGCGATCCGCTCGGACCTCACCGGCTACCAGCACGTCCACCCCACCATGACCCCCGACGGCACCTGGACTGCCGGCCTCGCCGCCCTCGAACCGGGCACCTGGCGCCTGTACGCCTCCTTCACCCCGAACACCGGCCCCCGCAAAGGCAATGAGTTCGCCCTAAGCCGCACCGTCACCGTGCCGGGCCAGGCCGGCATCGTGCCACTGCCGGCCGCGACCGACAGCACCACCGCCGACGGCTACACCCTCGCCGTCCAGGGCCCGCTGACCGCGGGAACGCCCGCCCCGCTCACCGTCACCATCAGCAAGGACGGCCGGCCGGTCACCGACCTCCAGCCGTACCTGGGCAGCTATGCCCATCTCAGCATCGTCCACGAAGGCGACCAGGCGCTGGCCCACCTCCACCCCACCACCCCCGCAAACCCGGACCACGGCGGGCTGCCGCTCACCTTCTACGCCCTGCTCGGCGAACCCGGCAACTGGCGGGCCTACCTCCAGTTCCAGACCGCCGGCCGGGTCCACACCGCGGCACTCACACTCCACGTCACCTGACGCACCGGCCGCCGAAGAACACGCGCCGCCGTCGGCCGGCAGTCCTCGACAGCAGCTCGCACCACATCACCGAGACCCGCGCCATCACCCACGGCTACAAGATCTACGTCCCCTGCCTCCGCCGGCGACGTGGAACGCTGCCCATGGTGTCTAAGAGACGACTCGGCCTTAAATCCGACCAGTTCGCTGAATCCCGGAGGGGTGAGTCAACGAACCCGCTGGCCCTGGAGGCAGCAACTGCCAGTTGCCAGCGGGTTCGCCTGGTACTCGAGGATCTGGCGCCTGCAGAAGGCGCCCGTCTGAGCGATGGGAGCTGAACTGCAGCCAGAGTCGCGGGGGACGGCGAACCTGCCAGTCCCGATGAGGACGGTTGAAAAGATCCAAGCCTGCTCTCAATTCCCCAACTCGACGGTCCGCCGGGCGGGTGAACCAGTCCAGCATGACCGCCCGGACACCGCTGAGGCCGCACTTGTTGGCCCACGATGGATCGCGTGACCCCAAAGACACCGTCCGTGACCGCTTCCCGCGCACTGATGCCGGAACCGCCCGACTGGGACTACTGCGGGCGTGGTGCACAGGAGGCGACCGACCCGATCGGCTGCCGCGGCGTACATGTCCCCGGCCACGCCTCCTGCCTGGCCCACCTGGCCGACGACGAGCGGGCCGCCTACTTCGCCGGACTCACACCCGGTGACGACATTGACCATCGCGGCACTCCATTCACCAACTCACTCCTGGGGGCCCTCCTGCGATCCCTGAGTGACCACGCGGGGCGATCCATCCTCGGTAAAGTCCGGTTCATGGGGGCGACGTTCACCGGCGACGCTGTCTTCAAGGGGGTGGCCTTCAACGACGTAGCCGACTTCACGGGGACAACGTTCGGCAAGGCCGACTTCCGTTGGGCGACGTTCAAGGACGACGCCGTCTTCGGGCGGGTGACGTTTGACGGCGTCGCCTCCTTCGAAGAGGCGACGTTCAGCGCCTTGGCCACGTTCAAAGGGACGAGGTTCACCGGAGAGGCGTTGTTCGAGTTTGCCGAATTCACCGGCAATACCCTCTTCGAAGGTGCGGCGTTCACCGACGAAGCTCGGTTCGCCGCGGCGACGTTCACCAGCTACGCCTGGTTCTCGGAGGCGGAATTCGCCAGCGCAGCCTGGTTCGACCGGGCGACGTTCAACGGCCCGGCCGGGTTCGACAGGGCCACGTTCAGCGGCAATGCCGTGTTCGAGCGGGCGAAGTTCAGCGCGTCGGCTGGGTTCGGGGAGGGGAGATTCACTGGCAACGCCGTATTCGACCGGGCGACATTCACTGAGGACGCGGTCTTCGAGCGGGCGACGTTCGATGGCGGGCTCTTCTTTGCCGAGGCACCGTTTCCCCGCAACGTCCGGTTCAGCGAGGCGAGATTCACGTCGCTGCCGTCGTTGGGACCGCTGGTCTGCAGAGAGCAGGTCGATCTGTCCCGCGCGGTCTTCGAGACGCCGGTAACGGTGGAGGCGGCGGCGCGGGAGCTGTGCTGCGAGCGAACACAGTGGAAGTCGACGGCAATTCTACGGCTGCGATACGCGACCGTGGACTTGACCGATGCGGTGCTGTCCTCCCCCGTGGCCGTCAAACCTGTTCAGACCGCCCCGTTCGACACGGCGTCCGGCACACCGATGGACGAGATCATGCTGATCCCCTTGGACCCCAGTGTGCGAGTGGTGTCCGTGCGGGGGTTGGACGCCGCTCACTTGGTCTTGACTGATGTCGACCTGACGGCCTGTCTCTTCTCCGGCGCCTTTCACATGGACCAACTCCGTCTGGAAGGTCGCTGCAGCTTTGCTCCCACCCCCACCGGCGTCCACTGGCGCTGGCACTGGTGCAAGCCGTGGCTCTACTGGTGGAGTCGTCGACGCACTCTGGCCGAGGAACACTACTGGCGTGCCGATCATGCCGGAGCCCGAAACTCGGACCCGCCACGAGGCTGGGCCTCCCGCCCGCCGCGGCCCAGCCGGGTTCGCGACCCTGGACCTGAGAGTCTGGCCGCCACGTACCGGGAACTGCGCAAGGCGTACGAGGACAGCAAGAACGTACCCGGCGCGGCGGACTTCTATTACGGCGAGATGGAAATGCGCCGCCACGATCGAACCGGGACCGCGTTCGCAGAACGCGCCCTCCTAGGGGCGTACTGGCTCCTGTCCGGCTACGGCCTGCGCGCGCTGCGCGCCGTGCTCTGGCTCAGCCTCGCCATGGGCCTCACCGTGTTGGGCCTCATGGCAGGGGGCCTGCCCACCCACGCTCCCCTGCCCAACGCGACGGGCACCCTGGCGGGTAGCACAATCGCCCTCCAGGCGAACCAGCCAGACCTGTCCATCACTGGCGGCCGTTGGACCCTTCAGCGCGCCGGTAGAGCCGCCCAAGTCGCCGTGAATTCCGTTGTCTTCCGCACCTCCGGACAGAATCTCACTCCTGCCGGCACCGCGATCGAGCTGGCCTCGCGGATCACCGAACCCGTCCTGCTTGCTCTCGTCGTCCTCGCCGTACGCGAGCGCGTCAAGCGATAGCGGTCACGGAGCACCACTCCAATACTCAGCGCCGGTATTCAACAGACCGTGAGACCGCCCCACCTCCGACATCGAGGGACACCTCGGTGATGCCTCAGCGTGCTACAGGCGGGGAACTGGGGTGAGCAGATCTGTCCCAGCCCTGAGCACATAGTGGGGGACGATCAGCGCCGTCGGCCGTCACTCAAGGAGCGCGACCCCGCGGAGTTCTTGGCCGACGAAGGGTTCGAAGCGCTCATCGCGCTGAGACCACTCGGGCGTGAGCTCGGACCACTCTCAGCCGACGATGTCCGCCACGGTGTCGTTCGTGTCCCAGCCGATCGAGAGCTCGTCGAGCTTCCAGTGGCAGACCTCCACCTGGATGCCGTCGAAGTCCAGCACCACAGGGCAGTCGGCGAACCAGTCCCCGTCCTCGGCGAAACGCACCACGGCGAAGGCCGTCAAGCGCCTGCCCGCGAGCATCGCCAGCCGTGAGCCGTGCGCCTGCCGAATCGCCTCGAATCCGACCAGGAAGGACGGCTCGAAACCAGAGATCCCCATGTCCACAGCCCGAGTCTCTCGACTGTGGGTCCAATGAGCCGTGTGCATCGTGAAGTAGCAGGTCACGACGCTGGTGTGCGTCGGAGTCGGGGTGCTCACGCTGGTTGTGGGCGGGTGACTTGGGTGTAGATCGTCGGTCAGCGGGCGGCTTCCCGGTTTGTCAGGACCAGCAGGGCCCGCACCAGCGCGGTCGCCCACCTCGGGTCGGTGCGGACCGTGCCGAACACGCGCCAGTTCTTCAGCCGCGCGAAGCCGTGCTCGACCGGCGCCCGGACCGCGGGCCAACGCCTTGTTGGACAGCTTCGGCCCTCGGGCCAAGGGCCGGTTGCGGGCGGCCTTGTAGCCGGTGATCACCGCCGGGTCGGCGTCCGGGTCACTGTCGTCGAGGCCGACGAAGCCCAGGTCAGCGATCGCGACGAGGCCGGCCGCGCGCAGATGGGCGGTCAGTTTGTCCTGGCGGCAGGCGGTGATCTCCGAGGTGCGTCCTGGCCGGACCGCGCTCACCCATGCCAGGCGGCCCTTGTCGTCGGGCACCTACGCACCCGAGCTGAACGCGGTCGAGTACCTGTGGGCCCACGCCAAACGCAGCCTGGCGAACCTCGCCGGCGTTGCCCTTGACCGACTCGAGGCCCTCGTCCGCAAATGTCTCAAGCAACTGCAGTACCGCCCCGACATCCTCGACGGCTTCCTCACCGGAACCGGGCTCTCCCTCGACCTCCCACCGCCATCACCTTGAAGCGCCGAAGTCAGTAGCCGAGCTGCTCCAGGGGCTCCGTCGAGCCCGACGCCCGGGACGCGGATCTCGCCCGCTCGTAAACCCCGTCGCCACAAGCCCGGCCGGTTCAGCGACGTCCGAGGGCGCGCTTGAACAGGCCAGGCTTCTGCGCGGGCGCAGGCGGTGCGGGCAGCGGTGTCCGCTTGACGGCCGGCACCTCGTGGACGAGCTCGGCAACGGAGACCCGCGCATGGGACCACCGGGACTGAGGCGCACGACGAACGGGTAGAACCGACGGCCGCGCCGGCTCCGGCCGGCGCGGCCTGTACCTGCGCGTCCGTCCACGTCCCGCCGCGACGGCGCAGTGGAGCAACGGACCGGGCGGTCGCACTCACCGGCCCCCTGCCCGTGGGCGACCGGCTCAGTACCGCTGGGCCTGGACGACGCGCGAGAGGAGGGCCTGGTCGCGGTCGAGCGGGCTGAAAGCCGTGGGTGTGGCCGTCGCACCGGCCGCGAGGTCCTTGACGTTCAGGAAGGTCGTGTCGACGACCTTCCCGCTCTCGTCTGAGAAGTCCACCCTGATCGCGTACGAGGCCGTGGCACGGGTGCTGTTGACCACCGTCACCAGTGCCGCGTTGAAGCCCGCCGCCTGCGCCTTCGGCAGCCCCGTGATCGTGACGTCCGACGTCGCGTTCCCCGCCCCCTGGGTCTTCTCCAGTACGGCCTTGGCCTCGGCGCGCCCGGCGGCGATCTGCGCCGAGACGGAGGCCTCGAACGAGGACGCCGCCGCCGAGGCCGAGGCCGCAGCGGCCGACACGGACTCCAGCACCGACGCCTTCGCCGAGGCGAGCGCCGAGGGAAGCTGCCCCGAGAAGGAGCTCACCTCCGGCTGTCGTGGACTCGTCGTCGCCGTAGACCCGGACGAGGAGGAGGAGCAGCCGGCAGCCACCAGAACCGCGCACCCGAGTAGGGCAGCTGCCAGCGCCGTGCGCCGGTACGCGCCAGTCGCCGCAGGACGAGCATGAAGCAACCGAGCCATCAGAAACCGCCTCCGTGTCGTCGGCCGAACCATCGGCGGTCCGGGCCTGCTCTTCAACCATCGACGCCGCGGCTCCGGACCTTGCGCGGCCCGGGGCGTATTCACCCGGTTCGCAGACACCGACGCGGGCGGCCAGCGGCCCAGGACACGCGCCGAGCCGCGGGGCCCGCCCGCACGGCCTCCGTTGGCAGCGTGGTCGACGGCGGTCAACCGGCCGCCGCCGCAACGACCGGAGCGGTGGCGCAGCAGGTAGCGACATGAGCTGCCCGACGACCTGACGGACGGCCGGTCACGACACGTGCTTCACCAGGTCAACAACGGCATTGGGTGCCCGGCGGGAAGTGGCAGACCGTGATTTCCAGGCCGCTCTCCAGGGCGAAGGCGGCCAGGTGCTTCTTCCAGGTCCATCGGCGGGGATCGTTGGAACCGCCGGCGTCGGCGGTGATCAGCAGCCGGGTGGCGTTCGGGTGATGTACCCGTCCGCGCCGCTGCCACCAGCGGCGTATCGACTCGACCGCGAACTCGGCGGTGTCGTGGCCGGTCCCGACGTTGACCCAGCCGGTGTTGGTGGCGATGCCGTGGATTCCGTACAGGATGGCGACGGGCTAGCCGCTGGTGGTGAAGCTGTGGCAGTCGACCTTGATCGGATTCTTGCCCGGTCCCAAGGTGCGGCCGGGCCGGTCGCGGCTGCCGAGCCATTCCTTGGCCTAAGTGTCGACGCTGATCACCGGCTGCCGGTCGTCGAGGAAGGCCGTGGCCGTGGCGTTGAGGTGGGTGAACCGGGCGTCGCTACCGGGATGTCCGGCGCCCTCGGTGGACTTGACGGTGCCCTGCAGGCTGTGGCCCAAGCCGTACAGCAGGCGCCCGACGGTTGCGGCACTGACCCAATGGCCCTGAGACGTGAGGGTCGCGGCCGGTGCCCGCAGCGACAGGGACTCTCACTGGAGTACCAGTACTCCAGTGAGGTTTCGTGATCTATGTGGATGAGGGAGCCGAAGGCTACCGCTGGTACTGATTGCGACGTCGCTCCGAGCTGTTCGTAAGCGGGTCGGGCGAGGCGTTCCGCGGAACGACGGGGGCCGTATCGGACCTTCAGCCCCCCCAGAGACTGTTGGGTAAATTTTCGAGAGGGCCGCTGGGGCCGGCTCTCTCGGCAGATACGGTGTGCCCCATGGGAGTTTACGACGAAGCACTCACGATGATCACTACCTGGATCGAGACCAACATGGGTCTCCCGGCAGACACGGTTTCTCCCGATGCCAGGCTCGCTCATCTCGGCTTCGACTACTTGTTGGGCGAGGAACTCAGCACCGCGATCGAGATGAAGTTCGGTGTCGATGTGCTGGACACGATGATTGAAGAAGGCGCCACCGTGGGCCAGCTCGCCAAGGCTGCCGCGAGCGCGTCCTAGTGTCCTACGCCGGGAATTCGTTCAAGATATGAGACGAGTCGTTCGAGGATCTCATCGGCGGTCTTGGTCCAGGTGAACGGGCGGGGGTCCTCGTTCCAGGTCTTGATCCAGGCTCGAATGTCCTTCTCCAGGGAACTTCTTGAACTCGGCCGCGCGGTGCCGACGGTGGAGGGAGCCGATGACCTCGCCGCTGGCCACGTCGAAGGCGGCGAACAGAGTGGTGACGCCGTTGCGCAGGTAGTCGTGAGTGCGGCGAATCTGGCATGCCCGGCATCATCGGCAGCACCGGGGCGTAGCCGGACGGCTCGGGCAGCAGCGGCCCGGCGTCGTCACGGTCGGCACGCTGCGCCCGACCGGGGTCAACTTCGTCACCCTCGCCACGGGTGCCGCCCTGGTCCTCGCCCTGCTCAACTTCCTTCCCGCGATGGCCCTCGGCCCGCTGGTGGAAGGCCTCATGTAACCCGCGAGCGAACGCCTGCGTACCGGACCGTTCCCCGGTCCGGCGCGCAGGCGTTTCCCCGTCCGCACAAGGAGTCCCTCATGCGCCCCGCCCTGTTCACGCCCTTGCGTGCGCTGTTCACCCCGACCCGCCAGCGGCCCGCGCTGTTCGGCTCCCCCTGGCACCGGGAGCGGCTGCGGACCAACCTGTGGCTGGTGCCCACCGCCGTCACCCTGGCCGGCACGCTGCTGTTCGCCGTCACCGTCGTCGTCGACCGCGCCGCCTACGACGGCCGGCTGTCACTCGCCGACTGGGTGCTCAGCGGCACCGCGGACGTGGCCTGGCAGATCCTCACCACCATGGCGGCCGCCATCATCACCGTGGTCGGCCTGGTCTTCTCGATCACGATCGTGGCACTGACCCTCGCCTCCAGCCAGTTCGGGCCGCGCATGCTGCGGACCTTCATCCGTGACCTCGGCACCCAGGTCACCCTCGGCACCTTCATGGCGACCTTCTTCTACACCGTCCTGCTGACAGGGAATCCCGCGGCTTTCGCCTGGCCGCCGGAATGTCCGGGCTGAAACCGGGGCGGCGTTCAGCGTCCCTTCGTGCAGCGGCTGTCACAGTGGGTGCGTGCTCATTCGTCGTCTTCGTGCGGTGGTTCTTCCGGCCGCCGCCGCTCTCGCCGTGTCCACCGTCCTCGGCTGCGATCCGACCGCTCACACGGACGGGCACGGGACCGGGGAGGTGGTGGTTCGCGTCAACCAGGGCGGCTACGGCGCTGGTGAGAGCAAAGCCGCCACGGCAATGGGTCCCGACGACCGGTTGACGCACGCGGATTTCGCGGTGCTCGACGATCAGGACCACACCGTTCTGACCGGGCACGTCGGTCCCCGCACCGGGAGTTGGAACGAGCGTTTCGCCTCGGTGCACACGATGGACCTGTCCGCGCTCACCGCACCCGGCACCTACCACCTGGCCCTCACCGGCACCGTGAGCGGCACCTCGCCCCGCTTCAGGGTGGCCCCGGCCCGCGAGCTGATGGCCCCCCTGGTCGAGCAGAACGTGCGGTTCTTCCAGGCGCAGCGCGACGGTGCGGAGGTCTCGGAGGACATCCTGCAGCGCCGGCCGTCCCACCTGAGCGACCGGCAGGCAAGCGTGTACGCCACGCCTCGCTTCAGCACCGACGGCACCAGGCTGAAGTCCCCGCCGACCGGGGCGGCGATCTTGTCGACGCCGGTCAGGGCGGTGAGCGTGGTCACCGGGGTGCTGCTGTCGGTGGTGGTGCCGTTGCCGAGCTGGCCCTTGTCGTTCAGGCCCCAGGACTCGACGGTGCCGTTGGCGAGCAGGGTGAGCCCGAAGCCGGAGCCGGCCGAACCGCCCGTACCGCCGGCGGCGACGGAGTTGAGCTCGGCGCCCGACAAACCCACGACGGAGGTCGGGGTGAGCCGCTGGGTCTTGGTACCGTCGCCCAGCTGCCCGCTGGTGTTCAGTCCCCAGGAGCGCAGCCGCAGGTCGTACGCGGAGGCGGCGGAGGTGGGCAGCGCGATGGAGCCCAGCAGGGTCAGGCTCGCGACCAGCGCGGGCAGCCTCTCCGCCATGCTCCTCGCCGAACTGGGCTATCCCGACACCCGGATCCGCAAGCCCCACGTCTCCAGGGTCCTGACCAAACTCAGCCTCTGCGACCGGTTCAATCGGTCGCCCACACCCACGCCCACGCGAATCGCGACTCGCCGCCATGAACATCCGGATGCGGGGACAGAATCGGCTGTCGCATCTCCTGCCATGGCCGCGTACGAGCGGTTTGCGCTCCGTCCGGGCAGGTCAGCGGTGCTCGGGGTTCTCGAAGTCGAAGCGGCAGCCGGCGTCCCACTCCGAGCGCTGGTTGCCGTGCGCCGGGATGCCGCCGGCGTCCTTGAGCATCCGGGCCAGGTGGAGCTGGTTCCAGGTCATGAAGGTGGTGTTGCGGTTGGTGAAGTCGTTCTGCGGGCCGCCGGAGCCCGGGTCCAGGTAGGACGGCCCGGGGCCGGCCTCGCCGACCCAGCCGGCGTCCGCCTGCGGCGGGATGGTGTAGCCGAGGTGCTGGAGGCTGTAGAGCACGTTCATCGCGCAGTGCTTGGCGCCGTCCTCGTTGCCGGTGATCAGGCAGCCGCCGACCCGGCCGTAGTAGGCGTACTGGCCTTCGGAGTTGAGGATCGAGGAGCAGGCGTAGAGGCGCTCGATGACCTTCTTCATCACGGAGGAGTTGTCGCCGAGCCAGATCGGCCCGGCCAGGGTGAGGATGTCGGCGGCCATCACCTGGGAGTAGATCACCGGCCACTCGTCGGTCTCCCAGCCGTGCTCGGTCATGTCCGGCCAGACGCCCGTCGCGATGTCGAGGTCCACCGCCCGCAGGACATCGACGGTGACGCCCTGGCGTTCCAGGATGCCGGTGCTGACGTCGATCAGGCCCTGGGTGTGGCTGCGTTCCGGGGAGCGCTTGAGGGTGCAGTTGATCACCAGCGCGCGCAGGTCGGCGTACGAGGTCGTCGGGTCCGGCACGGGGGTCTCCTTCGGGCGGCGGGGAGGCCGGGCGGGTGGCAGGCTCCGGGCACAGCTCACCAGGCCGGTTCGCGGAGCGCGCGCGGTGCTGGGCCGGTCGCCTGACGGGCGGCTCTTCCGCCCCTGTTCGGCCGAGCCCGTTCAGGCGAATTCGCGTCTCGGAACCGGTACCTGCCCGAGGCCCTTTCGCTGTGGAGCGCTCTTTGCGGCCTCACAATCGGGCGGTGAGCTCCCGGTCCCCTGGTTCAGTCCAGGGAGGGCCAGTCGAGGAAGCGGCGCAGCAGCGCCCGGTCGCCCTCCACCCGCAGGCTCTCCCCCGGGAGGCGGGCGTACAGGGCGAGTAGCAGGTCGCTCGCCGGAGCATGCAGGGCGGCGTCGGTGGTCGCCCCGTTGTCGACCGGGCGGGCGCCCCTGTGGCCGAGTTCCAGCACCCAGGACGGCCCCTCGGCGGCGTGCAGCCCGACCCGGGCGGCGGGGTGCGGCCAGGCGCCGCTGGACCCGTGGGTCACCGCGATGAACTCGGCGATGCCGTCAATGGCCACCGCGGCGGGGACCGGCTGCGGACCGCCGACCGCCAGCTGGGCGTCGAAGGCGTGCACGGCGGCCTCGTGGACCTGGTGGCGGGCCACCGCGGCCGCCGTCCGGGGCGCCGCGCTGGGCTCCCACCAGGCCCAGCACCCGGTATCCGGGCCGGACTTGCGCAGGGCGGCGACCAGGGCGCCGGTGGCCTCGGTCAGCCGCGCCGGCGGCGCGGAGTCCGCGGGCGGCTCCGCGCCCGATCCGGCGGTCACCGCGACGGACCAGAAGTGCTGGACCTCGGTGAGGTGTTCGACCAGCTGCCGCAGTGACCAGTCCGGGCAGCCGGGCACTGGGACGTCGGGATCCGGCGTTCCGGCGACCGCCTCGCCCAGCGCTGCCGAGCGCTCCTCGATCAGGGCCAACAGGTCTTCGAAGGAGGGTGTTTGAGTCACCGACCCGTTCTACCAGACCCGGCGCAACCCGGCGGCGGCCCGCCCCAGCCACAGGCCCGTCAGACCCTGCAGCGCAGCGAGCAGCAGCGTCACGGCGATCAGCAGCCAGCCCAGCGCCGGCAGTCCGGCCAGCGCCGCCGTGGTGCGCGCGGTGCCGACCACCGGCTCGCCCGCCGCCGCCCGCAGGAGCAGCGGCAGGGCCCAGCCCGCCGTGGTGGCGAGGAGGGTGATCAGCAGCGCGGTCCGCAACCGGGTCCGCACCGGGCTCCCCCGCCAGGCGGTGACCAGCCCCAGCCCGAGGCCGACGACGAACGGTGCGAACCACCACTGGGCCTCGGTCGCGAGGGCCACCGGCGCGAAGCCGCCGACGGTGAGCGCCGCGTACCGGCGCCACCGCCCACCGGGACGGTCCCGCCCGGGCTCCGCGGCCGGTCGCGCAGCACTGACCGTCGGGTCCGTCGGGTCCGTCGGGTCCGTCGGGTCCGTCGGGTCCGTCGGGTCCGTCCGATCGGCTCGGCGCACGTCCCTCACCGTTCCTCCTCCAGGGTCCACACCGCGACGGACGGGGCGCCGTCCTCGGCCGTCCGCAGGGGGCGCAGCCGCCCGTTCCACCAGTCCGCGCCGAACGTGCGGTACCAGGGTGACTCCGGGTTCTCGCTCTGCCCGCCGGGGTAGATCGCGCGGGCGTCCGCCTGTCCGTCCCCGGTCCAGGCGACGACCATCCGCCAGCTGGGCCCGAACGAGGAGTTCAGGCCGCCCTCGGCGGCGTTCACGGTGAACCGGTCCCCGTCGGCCGGGGTCGGTCCCTCCCCCAGGGCGGAGACGTCGAGCATCGAGGGGATCTCCCGGGTGTGTACGCGCCCCCACCCCCACGTGGCGGGGTCGTCGCCGAGTTTCGCGGTCAGTTCGGTGACCGCCCGGGTGAAGGCGGTGCGCATGGCGGTGGGGGCGTCGCCCGGCGGTCCGCCGGGCGGGGTGAAGGCCGGGTTGCCGGGATCGTGCAGGGTCCAGGCCTGGAGGTCCTGGTCCAGGCTCGCCCGCGTCGGGGTGATGTCCAGCTTCGGACTGTCCTTGTCGACCGGCACCTTGGCCGCGTCCCACCAGGGCTGGAAGACCACCGACAGGTAGTCGCTCCAGAAAGTCCACCAGATGGTGGCGCCGGCCGCGGAGGTGGTCATCCGGTGGTCCCAGCCGGTCAGTTGGTCCAGCGCCTTCTGCTGCACCCGGTCGAGCGCGACACCCTGCAGGGCGGTGCGCAGGGCGGGCACCGATCGGGCGGCGAGCGGGTCGGTGACGTCGCCCTGCAGCGCGGCGAAGTCGTCGGCGGTCAGCGGCGCGCTGCGCCCCTCCAGCACCTGGTAGATCCGCTGGGCGCGGTATCCGGCGTCGTAGGCGGCCATCGTGGTGCCGACGTAGTACGGGTAGTCACCGGTGACGGGGCGCTGGTTCGCCGTGGCCACCACGTGCCCGGCGGGGTTGTGCACCTGGGGCAGCGCGGCCACCGGGATGGTGCCGGCGATGTCGTACTCCCCCGTGCCGGGCAGCGGGAACCACGGCTGCCCGGCCTTGACCTGCGGAAAGTACCCGGCGGCCTGGACCCCGATGTTGCCCTGGTCGTCGGCGTAGGTGAAGTTGAGCGTGGGTGCCCGCCAGCCGGCCAGGGCCGAGCGGAAGCCGTCCTGGCCCGCCGCCTTGTTGATGGCGAGGACCGCCGCGAGCGAGGCGGAGGGGTAGTTGCCCATCCAGGACACCGAGGTGGTCTGCCCGGCCTGGTTCATCACCGGCCCGTGGACCGTCAGGTCGACAGTGAGCGGCACCGGACTGCCGCCGCGGACCGGGATGGTGTAGTGCACCTGTTCCATCCGGCGCCACGCCCCCTGCCAGTAGTACTCGCCGGGGCGCTGCGGGTCGGTCCGTTCGACGTAGAACAGCGTCGACTGGTTCTGCACGTCCGTCATCGTCCAGGAGAGGTGGGCGTTGCGGCCGATCAGGATGCCGGGCAGGGCGACCAGGCTCGCGCCGGTCACGGTGGTCCCGGGCGAGGACAGCGCCATCTGGTACCAGAAGGACGGCAGGGTCAGTTGCAGGTGCGGGTCACCGGCCAGGATCGATCTGGCGCCCGCCACCGCGGGGCCGTTGGCGGCCCAGGCGTTGCTGTGGGAGTACACGTCGATGCCGGTGGCGGGCAGGCGCTGGAACCGCCCGAGGATGTCCGCCGCCGCGGTGACCGACGCGGCGGCGGCCGTCGGAGCGGAGGCCGCCGAGGTGGCGGCCGACGGCGGGACGGCCGGGGAGCTCGCGTCGGCGGGGGGCGAGGCATCGGCGGGGACCGCCGCGTTGGCGTTGCCCGCCGCGGGCAGCGGGTCCAGACCGAGCGAGCGGTACGGGCCGGTGTCGTACGGTCGTTGGTCGTTGCCCGGCAGCACCGGGAACCAGTCCATCGTCCGCCGTTCGCCGAGCGAGTCGCGCAGCAGCGCGTACGCCAGCGGGCTGGTGCCGTAGCTCATGTTCTGGGTCAGCAGGGCCTGCACGGAGAGGCTGTCCACCGGTGTCCAGTCGGCGGGGTGGACTCCGGCCAGGGCGAACACGGCGGGCCAGTCGCCGTTCCGGCGGCGCTCCTCCAGTTGGGCGTTGACGCCCCGGCTGTAGGCGGTCAGCGCGCGTCCGGCGGGGCTGTCGGGCGAGGTGGTGGCCCACTCGGCCCGGGCCGTGCGCAGCAGGCCGCTCTGCAGCTGGAAGGTGTCGCTCTCCACCGCTGCCGGGCCGGTCAGTTCGGCGAGCCGCCCCTGGGCCATCCGGCGTTCCAGGTCCAGCTGGGTGACCCGGAACTTCGCGTGCAGGTACCCCTGGGCGGTGAACCCGTCCTCGTCGGAGCCTGCGTGGACGGCGGGCACCCCGGCGGCGTCGAAGGATACCGTCACCGGGCCGTGCAGCCCGGGCAGGTGCAGGGCCTCGGTGCGCACGGGCCGGGCGTCGGCGGCGGCGTTCCAGACCCCCGCGCCCGGGTCCAGGGCGGTGCCGAGGGCGGGCAGCGGCCCGGCGCCGAGGGCCAGGAACGACAGCAGCAGCGCGGCGGCGACGGCTGCGGAGAGGACGTTGAGGGCCTTGCCTACGGGCTTCATCCGGCGCTCCGGTCGGGGGTGGCGGCGGGCTGCCGGTCGACGGCGACCATGCGCAGTTCGCTGGTGTAGCGCCGGCCCCGGGCGTCGGGCAGCCAGCACCCGCCGTTGTCGGGCATGGCCTCGGTGAGCGTGACGGTGGCGCCGGGAGCTTCCTCGACGGTGCGACGGATGCCCTTGGCGAGCAGGTTCACCAGCGGCAGCGAGCCGAAGTCGACCAGCACGGGCTTGAGTTCGACCGGAAGCTTGACGAAGACGCGCTCGGGGACGCCGTACCGGGCGGCCCAGGCCCGGGCGGCGGCGAAGCGCTCGCCCTCGTCCTTGCGGGACGCCCACTCGGCCTCCGCCGGGTCCACCGTCCAGGACTCTCGGCACAGGACCAGCCGGTCCAGGGTGATGCGGGGGCGGTGCGGTGCGGTGCGCAGCGGGCGGAAGGCGTTGGCGACGCTCGCCGTCAGCAGCTCGCCGATCACCTCCAGCAGGTCGAAGCCGCGTTCCTGACCGCGCACCCGCACCACCAGGCGCGCACCGTCGAGGAGCACGTCCAGATCGGCACCGGCCAGCGGGGCGACCGGCGGGTCGACCGCGGCCTCTCCGGCGCACCAGTAGGTGAACTCCGGCGACAGCAGGGCCGACGGGGGTGACAGCCGGGAGGTGACGAAGGCGGAGCCGCGCCGCGGCACGGCGTAGACGCGCCGGCCCCGGGCGTCCGCCGCGGCCGCGGCCAGCAGCCGTTCGGGCTCGTCGTGCTGCTCGACGAACATCCGGCTCTCCAGGGTGTTGACCGCGAGGTGGAGCTCCCCGAGGACGAGCAGGAAGTCACCGCGGTCGACCGCCCCGGCGTCCGCGGCGGCGATCATCAGGTCCGGTGAGTGCTGGACGGCGTTGGCCCAGCGGGCCGTGTCGGGCGGGAAGAGGGCGGCGGCCTCCCGGGCGACCGCTTCGACCGCCACCCGGTGGTGCCGGACGCCGTCCGGCACCCGCAGCAGGTCCCGCCAGCGCTGCTGGAAGTCGGCGACGACCCCGGCGACCAGCGGCGGCAACTCGCGGGGGGTGGCGGTCAGCAGCTCGGGGGTGGCCTCCGCCAGCAGCCGGGGCAACGGCACCGCGCCGCCCTCGTCCGCCGTCCCGGCGCGGGCCCGGGCGGCGGTGAACAGCCCCCGGAACAGCTCGTGGTAGCGGTCGGCCACCCGGGCGGTCAGCCAGCGCGCGCTGTCGAGCACCAGTCCCAGGGGGGCGGCGGCCGCCTCCAGCACCTGCCTGCCGAGCCGGACCCGCACGTCGCGCACGGCGTCCTGGTAGACCAGAGTGCGTCCGGCGTAGGTCTGGCCGGGCCGGCGTTCGGCGGCGACGCCGGTGTGCCGGACGAACGCCTCCCGCAGCGCGTCGGTCGCCGCCATCAGCTTCTCCGGGTCCCCGGCCGCCCCGTCGACGGCATCCCTTCCCGCGATCAGCTCGTCCAGCGGCGCCAGGGCCGAGGCGCGGGTCACCGGGTCGCCGATCGCCTCCAGCCGCTCCCGCAGCAGCCGTTCGGGCCACGCGTGCACCGGGCCGAGCAGGTTCAGCTCCACCGCTCCCAGCTGCCGCAGCCGCAGCAGCGCCGCGTGGGCGGTGGCCTCGTCGCCCAGGATCTCGGGGCGGCCTGCCAGCGCGAGCACCTCCCGCAGGGTCCGGACACCGTCGCACAGCCGCAGCAGCCGGGCCTCCGGCACGGGCAGCCGGATCGGCTTACGCAGCGGCAGCCGCAGCACCCGGCCCGCGAGCCCGCAGGAGGGGCCGAGCCTCGGCCGCAGCCAGGGCTGGACGTCGTCGCGGGCGCCGAGGGCCGTGGCCAGCGCGTCGACGGCCCAGACCTCGAAGTACGTGGTGCGCCGGCGCAGCAGCCGCGGTCCGGGGGCGACGGTGAGCCCGGGGACGGTCCGGTCCAGTCGCGCCCAGCCGACCGGGCCGAAGAAGCCGACCGTCTCGTTCTTCTGGGTGTAGCGCTGGAGGTAGCGGGCGATGGTCAGTTCGTGGCTGCGGCCGCGGAAGTTGCGCGGTTCGCCCCGCGCCGCCTTGTCCAGGCAGACCGGGACGAGGCTCGGGTTCTGCCAGGTGACGGCCTCGCGGAAGGCGGGCTGGGCGGCGGTGTGCCGGATCGCCGCGCCCAGCCGCTCGGTGGCCTCCAGGTACACCTGCCGGTAGTGACCGTCGCCCTCGGGCGTCTCGCCCACGCGGTCGGCGGCCGAGGCGAGCTCGCGGTCGCAGAGCCGGTCCAGCTCGTCGGCGGGGAAGCCGGTGCTGCGCAGGGCGACGTCCTGCCAGAGGGCCCAGGCGGTGCCGTCCAGCGGTACCAGGTGACGGTCGGTCGGCGCGCTCCGGTCGCTCGGTGCGCTCTGGTCGGTCATCGCGGCACGTCCGTTCGTTCGTCGTTCGGGGCCCGTGGTGCGGATCCCGGTGTTCAGGCCCGCCCGGACGCCTGCCCGGCCCGCGGGTGCGGCGGGGCCGGGTCGGCGGGCGCCGGCAGGGCGTCGGGCAGTTCGGTGTCGACGCGGCGCAGCCGCGGGTGCAGGTAGCCGGCGCCCGAGGCGGCGACCACGACCAGCCCGCAGAGCAGCAGCAGCGCGGCCATCGGCGCACTGGGCCGGTCGCCGACCAGCGCGGCCGCCAGTCGGGCCACCCCGCCCCCGCCGGACACCAGCGGGGCCATGACGTGGTCGGTGACCGGCCCGGCCAGCAGGTAGGCGAGCGGCAGCGGGATGGTCGCGACCATGTTCTCCAGGGCGATCACCCGCCCCTGGAGCTCCGGGTCGACCTTGGCCTGCCAGAGGCTGCGGTTGCCGGCGTTGATCAGAGCCGAGCAGAACAGGAAGCCGAACGCCGCGGCGGCGACCCACACCACCGAGGCCCGCAGCGCACCGACGGTCAGCGCCGCACCGAGCAGAGCGGAGAACCCCAGCACGCCGTGCACGCGGTGGCGCGGCCCGCCCCACAGGCTCATCAGCACGCTGCCCACCACCATGCCGGTCCCACCGACCGCGAGTACCGTGCCCAGCCCGTCGGTACCGGCGAAGCCGAGCACCAGGGGGGTGATCAGGACGTCGACGAAGCCGACGGCGAAGTTCAGCACGGCGTAGAAGGCCAGCAGCGCGACCAGGCCGGGCCGGGCGGCGATCCAGCGCCGGCTCTGCGCGCCCGCGGACAGCAGGCTGGCCGGCTCCTCCTCGTCCTGGTCAGCGGCCGGGCGCTGCGGCGGTCGGGGGATGCGGACGGAGAGCACGGAGGCCAGTGCGACCACGAAGCTCGCGCAGTCCGCGAGGATCAGCGTCCGCAGTCCGAGTGCGCCGATCAGCAGCCCGCCGGCCAGCGGGCCGATGATCTGGGCGACGGACTGGGCGAGCATCACCAGTCCGTTGGCGCGGCCCAGGTGCCGCTGTGGGACGAGCAGGCCGACGGTGGCGCCGAAGGCGGGCAGCTGCAGTGCGCCCAGGACCGAGCTGACCGCGGTGGTGACGTACACGTGCCACGGGCGGAGCTGGTCGGTGGCCGCGAGCGCGGCCAGGGCCAGGGTGAGGAGGATCCCGCCGACGGCGGCGGCGATCAGCGGCACCCGGCGGTCGAGCCGGTCGGCCAGGGCCCCGGTGAACGGTGAGACCACGATGGCGGGCAGGAAGACCAGCAGGTAGACCAGGCCCAGTCCGGTGACCGAGCCGGTCTGCTGGTACACCCACACGCCCAGCGCGAAGCTGGTGAGCGCGGAACCGACCAGCGAGACCGACTGGCCGGCCCACAGTCGCAGGAACGTCGTCATCTCAGAAGATCACCCGGTGCGAGCTGGAGAGCCGGGCTTCGCGGGAACGCCGCAGGTCGCGCGAGATGTTGAGCCGCTTGAGCCAGCGGTCCTTGCCGTCGAAGCGCGCGTGGAAGGGGTTGCGGCCGTGCACGGCCCGCAGGTTGTCGATGAAGATGCAGTCGCCGGGGCGCAGCACGACGTCCTGCACGGCGGCGTCGATCGCCTCGACCACGGATTCGAAGGCCTTCCGGGCGGCCGGTTCGAGGTCGTCCACGGCCATGAAGTACGGGTCGAGGCACATGTACGGCGCGTTGCGGTCGCCGGTCAGCAGCGGCACCGGCGGCGGGTTCTCGTTGAGGGCGGTGATGCGCCGGTAGCCGGCGTCGACCAGGGCCGCGCGCGCCGGGTCCTCGTCCTGCTCGTCGCCCCGGTTCTTGGGCAGGTGCGACTCGTCCGGCCGGATCGTGTAGTTCGGGGCGAACAGGGTGTCGAGGTCGAGGTCGGCCCAGCGGATCCGGGCGGCGTCGGCGAGGGTGGTGGCCACGGCGTCGGGGTTGCGCAGGCACATCAGCGCGACGTAGTCGCCCTTGAAGGGGTGGAAGGCGTCCTCGGTGTGCCACCAGAGCACCTGTTCGCTGCCGGAGCCGAGCTGCTCCTGTTCGTGGCCCCTGATCGGCATGACGTCGTGCATCAGCAGGCCGTCCTGCTGGGTCGACCAGGCGAACAGGTCGCCGAGCAGGCTGGCGCACAGGAGGAAGAACACCTCCTGGCGCAGCGTGGGCGACAGCCGTGCGTTCGCCGAGCGGCGCCAGTGCGCGGGGGTGTCGCCGATCCGTTCGTCGTCGACCGGGAAGCCGGAGAGGACGCAGGCTCCGGAGGGCTCGTCCAGCCGGAACTCGGCCAGGAACGTCCGGACGGAGCACGGCAGTTCATGGGCGATGAGGGGTGCGATCCGGGCGAGCCCGGGGTCCTCGATGGAGTCGTAGTCGGTCAGCACCCGGTCGATGAGCGGGGTGATCGCCGCGATGTCGCCGGCCGACAGGGTCATGGTGTGCATGGCCGTCCGTGTGCCTCTCTGTGTGTCGCGTGGCTGCGTCGGGTGCAGGCCGGGGGTCACCAGCGGTCCTCGATGACCCGGGCGAGCTCCGCGGCCTGGTGTTTGACGAAGTAGTGGCCGCCGGGCACGACGGCCAGCTCCACCGAGGGGCTGAACCGCTCCCATTCCCGGTGGCGGCGCCGGTGATTGCGGGTCTCGGGGTCGGACCGGCCGGCCACGAAGGTGATCGGGGCGCGCAGCCGGGCCGTGTCGGGTTCGGCCTGGCGCCGGGTGAACCAGCCGCGCGCGGTGCGCCCGTCGTGCCGGAAGGCGGTCATCACGTGGGCGAGTTCCTCGCCGTCGATGAGCTCCTCGAACCCGCCGAGCGACTGCAGGTAGCGCATCACCTGTTCGTCGCTCTCCCGGCGCCGGAACGGCACCAGGCGCACCAGGTCGATGCCGAGCAGCTGCCGGGACGGGAAGGGGAACGATCCGCCCAGGAACACCCGGTCGACCGGGCGTCCGGCCTGCTCCAGCCGGGCGGCCAGCTCGACGGTGAGCGCGACGCCGATGCAGTGCCCGTACAGCGCCAGCGGCCCGCTGACGGTTCGCAGGATCTCGTCGGCGGCCTCTTCGGCGATGGACTCCAGCGACTGGAGCGGTTCGGGGGCGCCGAGGTCGTGCCCGGGCAGTCGCACCGCCCGGACATCGGTGGTGTCCGGCAGTTGCCGGGCCAGCGGGTGGAAGGCGACGGCGTTGCCGCCGCCGTACGGGACGCCGATGAGGGTCCGCCGTGGGTGTTCGCGGCGCGGGGTGAGCCGCAGCAGCCGGTCGCGGCGGGCCGACGCCTGCCCGTCGTGTTCCAGGGCGGCGGCGAGCGTGCGCGCGGTGGGGTGCCGGAACAGCAGCTCCACGCTGGCGCCGGGGAGTTCGCGCACCGCGCGGATCGCGTGGAAGGAGTCGCCGCCCAGGTCGAAGAAGTCGTCGTCGGGGTGGACGCCGGGCAGGTCCAGGACGCGGGCCAGGACCTCGCCGATGCGCTGCTGGAGCTCGGTCGTCTCCACCGGTTCCGCCGGGGGCCGGCGTGTCGGGACGGTCCGCTCGGGCGCGGGCAGGGCAGCCCGGTCGAGCTTGCCGTTGGCGGTCACCGGCAGCGCGTCGAGCAGCACGATCGCGGACGGGACGAGGGCGGCGGGCAGCAGCCGGGCGAGGTGGTCGCGCAGCTCGGCGGGGGTCGGGCGGGGCTCGCCCGGCACGGCGTACCCGACCAGTCGCGCCTCGCCCTCGCCGTCGCCGTGGGTGCCGGGGTCGGTGCGCGCGATCACGGCGGCCGCGGTGACCCCGGGGTGCCGGGTGAGGGCGTGCTCCACCTCGCCGGGTTCGATCCGCACCCCTCGGACCTTGACCTGGTGGTCGAGCCGCCCCAGGTACTGCAGGGTGCCGTCGGGCAGCCTCCGGGCCAGGTCGCCGCTGCGGTACAGCCGCTCCGGCGGGCTGCCGGCGCCGTGGTCGGTGCCGAGGCCGGTGACGGTGCGGAAGCGGTCGGCGGTGAGCTCGGGGCGGTTCAGGTACCCCGGGGTCAGCTGCACCCCCGCGATGCACAGTTCGCCCGGCACACCGACCGGCACCGGCCGGCCGTGCCCGTCCAGCAGGTGGATCCGGGTGTTGGCGACCGGGCGCCCGATCGGGACGGAGCCGCCCGGGCCGGGCGTGCCGCAGTCCCACCAGGTGACGTCGACGGCCGCTTCGGTCGGCCCGTACAGGTTGTGCAGGGCGGTCTTGGGCAGCAGGTCCAGGAAGCGCTCGCGCAGCTGCGGCGACAGTGCCTCGCCGCTGCAGAACACCTGCCGCAGGCCGGGCAGTTCGCCGGCGCCCGGTTCGGCGAGGAAGTGCCGGAGCATGGACGGGACGAAGTGGGCGACGGTCACGCCCTCCTGCGCGACGGCGCGCACCAGGTACCCGGGGTCGCGGTGGCCGCCCGGGCGGGCGAGCACCAGTTGGGCGCCGGTGAGCAGCGGCCAGAAGAACTCCCACACCGACACGTCGAAGTCGTACGGGGTCTTCTGCAGCACCCGGTCCTGCGGGCCCAGCGGGAAGGTGTCCTGCATCCAGAGCAGCCGGTTGCGGATGGCGCGGTGCGGGATCGGCACGCCCTTCGGGGCACCGGTGGAGCCGGAGGTGTAGATCACGTACGCGGGGTCCGCCCCGGTGGGCCGGTCGGAGGCCGCTGCCCCTTCGGGGGCGGGGGCGGGCCAGTCGCCGGTCATCGGGAGGGCGGGGCAGCCGGCGTCGAGCTGCCGGTCGCTGATCGCCAGAGCGGGCCGGGCGTCCGCGAGGATCCGGCGCAGCCGCTCCGGCGGCGCCTGCGGGTCCAGCGGGAGGTAGGCCGCACCCGACTTGAGGACGGCGAGCAGGCTGACCACCAGCGCGGACGAGCGCTCGCCGCACACCGCGACCAGCGTGCCCGGGCCCGCGCCGGCCGCGCGCAGCACCCGGGCCCGCTCCTCGGCGCAGGCGTCGAGTTCGGCGTAGTGCAGCCGCTCCTCGGCGGAGCGCACGGCGACGGCCCCGGGGGTCCGCCGGGCCTGTTCCTCGACCAGCCCGTGCAGGGTGTCCGCGCCGGGGTAGCTGCGCGCGGTGTCGTTCCACCCGGTCTGCTGCCGGCGGTACTCCGCCTCGGTGATCAGCCGGAGGTCGGCGGTCGAGCCGTCCTCGTGCAGCGTCAACTGCTCAAGCACAGTGCCTAGTTGGGCTGCCATCTGGACGATCATCGCGGGTTCGTGGAGCTCCGGGTGGTACTGCAGCCGCAGGGTCAGCTCCGGTTCGAGGGAGGCCAGCACGGTGAGCGGCTCGCTGGTCTTCTCCACCGAGCTGTCGGTGGAGATCCGCAGGGTGCTCACCCCGAGCCGGACGTCGGCCGGCACCGGGTAGCTCTCGAACACCACGATGCTGTCGTACAGCGGCCGCCCGCCCGGGGCCCCGCTCCACCGCCGGATCTGGGCCAGCGAGCTGAACTCGTACTCGCGCACGGCGGCCTGGCGCTCCTGCACCTCCCGCAGCCAGGCACCGACCGGCTCCGGGCCGTCCGGGACCGGGATCCGGAGCGGGACGGTGTTGATGAACAGCCCCACCATCGACTCGACCCCGGGCAGTGCGGCCGGGCGGCCGGAGGTGGTCATCCCGAAGACCGCCTCCGCGGCGCCCGCGTGCCGGGCGAGCAGCAGCGCCCAGGCGGCCTGGACGACGCTGTTCAGGGTGACCCGCTGCCGGGCGGCGAGCTGCTGGAGCGCGCCGGTCAGCTCCGGCGACAACCGCAGCCGCTCCACCTCGACCCGCACCGGCGTGCCCGGCGCGGTGCGCTCCGGCACGGCCGACGTCGGCGCCCCGGACATCGTGTCGCGCCAGAACCGCTCGGCGTCGGCCTCGGGCCGGCGCTGGAGCCAGTCGATGTACTGCGCGTAGGCGGGTACCGGGGGCAGCGCGGTGCGCGCGCCGCGCCGCTCCAGTTCGGCGTAGCGGACGAAGATCTCCCGCAGCACCAGCGGCACCGACCAGCCGTCGAGCAGGATCATGTGGTGGGTCCAGACGAACTGGAACTCCTCGTCGGCGAGCCGCACCAGGGTCAGCCGCATCAGCGGCGCGGCGGTCAGGTCGAAGCCCGCGGCCCGGTCGTCCCGCAGGCACCGGTCGAGCCGTTCGCGCTGTTCACCGGGCGGCAGCCCGCGCCAGTCCAGCACCTCCAGGTCGGTGCCGGCCGTGCGGTGCACCACCTGCAACGGCTTCTCCAGCTCGTCCCAGTGGAACGAGGAGCGCAGGGCGGGGTGCCGGGCGATGACGTCCCGCCAGGCCTCGGCGAGCCGCTGCGGCTCCAGCTCGCCGTGCAGCCGGTAGCTGCGCTGTGCCAGGTACATCTCGGGGTCGGTGCCGGCCAGACTGTGGAACAGCAGGCCCTGCTGGAGCGGCGAGAGTTCGTAGATGTCCTCGATGGCCTCGTTGGTGTTCACCGGTCCTCCTCGGGACGGCTGGTGAGCCGGCTCATGAAGGCGTCCAGGGCGGACTGGCTCAGCCGGGACTGCGGGAAGTCGGAGGGGGTGAACCCGCCCTGGGCGGTGCGGCAGTGCTCGATCAGGGCCGTGAGTTCGTCCAGGTAGTCCCGGGCGAGCCGCTCGATCGTGGCGGCGCGGTGCACCCGCTGCCCGTACGTCCAGGAGACCTGGAGCCGGCCGTCGCGGATCTGCGCGGCGACCTCCAGCGGGTGCGGCCGGCGGCCGCGCGGGTCCGCCGCGGCGCCGGTGCCCTCGGCCGCCGGGACAAGGGAAGCGTCGGGCTGGACGAGTTGGTCGAACTGTCCGAAGTAGCTGAACGCGACCTGCGCGGCGGGTCGGCCGGCCAGCGCGCCGCGCTGCCGCAGGGCGGTGTAGCCCAGGCCCCCGTCGGGGACGGACCGCAGCCGCTCCTTGACCCGCTTGATCAGCTCCTCCGGTCCGTCCCCGGCACGGACCTCCAGCGCGACGGGATGCGTCACGGTGAACCAGCCGACGGTGCGGGCGAGGTCGACGCCGGACAGCGTGGACTGACGCCCGTGGCCCTCCAGCTCCACCAGGTGAGCGGAGGCGCCGGTCCACCGGGTCAGGGCCCGGGCGAGCGCCGTCAGCAGGAGCTCGTCGATCCGGGTGCGGTAGGCCGCGGGGGCCTCGCGCAGCAGCGCCTCGGTCCACTCGGCATCCAGTTCGGTGGCGTGGGTGGCCGCCAGGGCGACGGTGTCCTCGGTCCGGGTCTGCGCGAAGTCGACCGGCAGGGCGTCGGGGGCCGTGTCCAGGAGCTGCCGCCAGTGCCCGGTCTGGCCGGTCAGGGCGGCGGAGCCGGCGTACTCCTCCAGTCGGCGCGCCCAGTCGGGCACGGAGGTGGTCTTCGGCGGGAGCCGGACCGGTGCGCCGGTGCGCAGCGCCTCGCAGATCGTCGCGAAGTCCTCCAGCAGGACCCGCCAGGACACCGCGTCGACCACCAGGTGGTGGGCGGCCACCAGCAGGCGCGGCGGCTCCGCGGCACCGAGCCGGAACAGCGCGGCGCGCACCAGCGGGCCTTCGGCGAGGTCGAGGCCGCTCTGGACGGCGCCGGCCAGCGCCGCCAGCTCCTCCAGGCGGCGCTCGGCCGACAGCGAGGAGAGGTCGTGCACCTCCAGCGGTACGCCCTGGCCCGGTTCGGCGATCCACGAGCGCACCGGGCCCCGCGGCCCGCCGTCGGTGGCGAAGCGCTGGCGCAGCCCGTCGTGGTGCTCCAGCAGCCGGTCGAGGGCCTGCCGCAGCAGGTCCTCGCCGTACGGGCGGCGCACCTCGAGCAGCTCGGCCATGTTCCAGTGCTGCGGGGCGGGCAGCCGCCGGTCGAAGAACCAGTGCTGGAGCGGCAGCAGCGGGGTCGGCCCGCTGACCGGGGCCCGGTCGCCGGTGTCCGGGTCGCCGGTGCCCACGGTCGGGGCCAGCTGGTGGATCGTCGGGTGCCGGAAGACGTCCATCGCGCCGATCCGCAGCCCGGCGGCCTGAGCCCGGGCGGCGATCTGGATGCTGAGGATGGAGTCGCCGCCGATCTCGAAGAAGTTGTCGTGCACGCCGACCCGGTCGACGCCGATCACCTCGGCCCAGATCCGGGCGAGGGTCTGCTCGATGCCGTCGGCGGGGGCGGTGAACTCCTCGGCCAGCTGCGGCCTGGCCCCGTCGGGGGCGGGCAGGGCCGCGCGGTCCAGCTTGCCGTGCGCGGTGGTCGGCAGGGCGTCGAGCAGGACGAAGGAGGACGGGACGAGCGGGGCGGGCAGCGCGTCCTCCAGGAAGCGGCGCAGCTCCCCGGTGCCGGGCTCGCGGCCGGCCGCCGGCACCAGGTAGGCGACCAGGCGGCGGTCCCCAGGGGTGTCCTCACGGGCCGCCACCGCAACGTCCCGCACGTCCGGGTGGCGGGCCAGCGCGGCCTCGATCTCGGCGGGCTCGATCCGGTGGCCGCGGACCTTGACCTGGGTGTCCAGGCGGCCGAGGAACTGCAGGTCGCCGGAGTCCAGCCGGCGCACCAGGTCCCCCGTGCGGTAGAGGCGGCCGGTGGCGGGGCCGAACGGGTCGGGCAGGAAACGCTGTTCGGTCAGCTCCGGGCGGTTGAGGTAGCCGCGGGCCACGCTCGCCCCGCCGATGTACAGCTCGCCGGGCACTCCGGGCGGGACCGGGCGCCGCTGCCCATCCAGCACGTGGACCGTCATATTGGGCCACGGGCGGCCGATCGGCAGGTTCTGCGCCAGCCGCTCGTCCGGGCCGTCGTCGGGGCCGGTTCCCAGCGGCGGCACCCGGTAGGTGGTCGTGGTGACGGTGGTCTCGGTCAGCCCGAACACGTGCACCAGCTCGACGCCGGTGCGCCGCCAGGCCCGCAGCCGGTCGGGCAGGATCCGTTCGCCGCCGACGATCACCAGCCGCAGGCACGGCGGCAGGACGGTCCGTTCCTCGGCCAGGGTGTGCACCCACTCGTGCCAGAGCGAGGTGGGCAGTTCGAAGGCGGTGAGCCGTTGGGTCTCGATCAGCCGGACCAGTTCCCCGCCGCCGAGGACGCGTTCGGGCACCATCACCAGCGTCGCCCCGGCCAGCCAGGTCGGGAACAGCTCCTCGACCAGCACGTCGAACCCCGGTGAGGCGAACTGGAGGACCCGGTCGGCGGCGGTCAGCCCGAAGGCCTCGACCGCCCCCAGCGCGTAGTTGACCAGGGCCCGGTGCTCGGTGAGCGCGCCCTTGGGGCGGCCGGTGGAGCCGGAGGTGTAGATGACGTACGCGAGGTCCTCCGGGCCGGCCTCCGGCCCGGGGCCCGCCGGGTCGGCGGGCCGGGGCCGCTCGGCGTCCAGGACGAGCAACCGCGGGGCTCCGTGCTCGCCCGCCGCCAGGGCGGGCAGGATCCGCTCGGCGAGCCGCTCCCGCAGGGCCGAGGTCGTCACCAGGACGCCCACCGCGGCGTCCTGGAGCATGAACGCCACCCGGTCCGCCGGGTAGTCCGGGTCGAGCGGGACGTACGCCCCGCCCGCCTTGAGCACCGCGAGGACGGCCTCCGGCAGCGCGAAGGAGCGGTCCACCAGGATGCCGACCAGGACGCCCGGGCGGACGCCGAGGGCACGCAGCTCCGCCGCCAGCCGGTCGGCGCGGGCGTTCAGCTCGGCGTAGCTCAGCGCGTCGGCGCCGAGCACCACGGCCTCGGCGTCCGGGGTGGCCGCCGCGCGTTCCTCGAACAGCCGGTGGACGGTGGTGTCGGGCACCGGCGCGGCGGTGTCGTTCCAGGCCTCCAGCCGGTCGCGGTCCTGCTCGGTGAGGATCCGCAGGTCGTCGACCGCGGCCTGCGGCCGCCGGGTGACCTGCTCCAGCACGCTGCGCCAGCCGGCGGCCAGCCGAGCGATGGTCGGTCCGGCGAACAGGTCGGTGTTGTACTCCCAGGTGGCGAGCAGCCCGCCGTCGGCGGGGGTGATGGTCACCACCAGGTCGAAGTGCACGACGTCCTGGGGCACCGGACGGACGGCGAGGCGCAGTCCGGCGTGCTCCAGCGGGCGTCGGGTGGTGTTGTCGTAGTTGAGCACGGCCCGGACGATCGGCAGCTGCTCCGGGTCCCGTTCGCCCGCGAGTTCCTGGACCAGCTTCTCGAACGGCAGCTCCTGGTGCTCGAAGCCGCCGAGGACGGCCTCCTTCACCCGCGCCAGCAGCCGGTCGAACGGCAGGTCCCCGGAGACGTCCGCGCGCAGCGCGACGGTGTTCACGAAGCAGGCGATCAGCGCCTCGGTCTCGGGCGGGGTCCGGTTCGCGATGGTCGAGCCGAGGACCAGCTCCTGCTGCCCGGTCCAGCGGTGCAGCAGCGCCGCGAAGGCGGCGAGCATGGTCATGAAGACGGTCGCGCCCTCCCGGTCGGCGAGCGCCTTGATCCGTGCGGTGAGCTCCTCGGGGAGCGCGATCTCGTGGGTCGCGCCGTCCGCCCCCGGACCGTCGGGCGGGGTGTAGTCGGTCGGCAGGACGAGCGGGGGCGGTGGATCGCCGAGGTGCCCGCGCCAGTGGTCGAGGTGCTCCGCGAGCCGCTCGCCCTGGAGGTGCTCGCGCTGCCAGAGGGCGAAGTCCGCGTACTGGACGGCTAGTTCGGGAAGCGGTGAGGGCTTTCCGGCGCTGCGCGCCGCGTACAGCACGCCGACCTCGCGGACCAGCACGCCGATCGCCCAGGCGTCCATCGCGATGTGGTGGATGGTGAGCAGCAGCAGGTGCCGCTGCTCACCGAGGCGCACCAGGGCGACCCGAAGCATCTGGTCGCGCCCGAGGTCGAAGCCGCGCCGGCTCTCCTCGCGGGCCAGCTCGGCGACGATCCGCTCCTGCTCTTCCGGTGGGAGGCCGCCGAGGTCACGCACCGGCGTCGGCACCGGCGTCGGCGGCAGGACGCGCTGACGCGCGGTGCCCTCGTGGGCCTCGATCACGGTGCGCAGCGCCTCGTGCCGGGCCAGCAGTTCGGTGAAGGTCTCCCGCAGGGCCGCGAGGTCGAGCGCGCCGTCCACCTCGATCACGCAGGGCGGGTTGTACGGGCTGCGCAACTGGCTGAGGATCCAGGCCCGTTGCTGGGTCCAGGAGAGCGGGACGGGCTCGGCCGGGTCCGCCCGGCGGGCGATCCGGTCCGGTGCGCGGCCGGGTGCGCCGCGCAGCTTGAGCTGTTCCTCCAGCCTGGCGCGCTTGTCGGCGGGGAGGGCGGCGATCCGCGCCTGGAGGTCGCTCACAGCGCCCTCACCAGGCCCTCGCCGGCCCGGCGGACGAAGGCGGTGAGGTGCTCGACCTCCATGCCCTGGCCCATCAGGTAGGGGATCGACCAGAAGTCGAACATGTACCCGGGCATGATCAGGGAGCTGTCGATGGTGCGGTACATGTGCTCGACCGCGGCGCAGGCCTGCTCGGCGTCCATGGTGTCGTGCCGCCAGTGGTAGCCGGTGCCCCGGAGGCCGTACTTGTCGGCCTGCTGGGCGATGGGCACGGCCGGGTAGTGGTAGTACATCTCGGCCCGGTAGAAGGTCGGGGCGGTGTCCGCGATGAAGTCCATGGTGCGGGCGACCGAGTCCGCGGTCTCGCCCGGGAAGCCGACGATCAGGGAGGCGAAGGTGAGGATCCCGCGTTCGGTGAGCGCACCGATTCCGCGTCGGTACTTCTCCGAACTCGCCGATTTGTTCATGTTCTTGAGGATCCGGTCGTCGCCGGACTCCAGCCCCAGGAAGACGCCCTTGCAGCCGCTCTCGGCCATCAGGTCGAAGGCTTCCGCGTCGGAGTTCGCACACCGGAAGAACGAGAACCAGTTGAAGTCGAAGCCGTTCTTGATCATCATGCGGAGCAGTTTCTTGAACCGCGGGAACGGCACGTTGAAGGTGTCGTCGATGAACACCACGTTCTTCACGCCGACTTCGGCGAAGTGCCGCAACTGCGCTTCCACGTGCTCCAGTGAATTGAGGCTCAACGGCCCCCCCAGCTGGGGATACTGGCAGAAGGCGCAGGCATAGGCGCAACTGCGCGCGGTGCGCAGCTGGACGGTGGGGGCATAGAAACCCGGGTCGAACAGTGACCAGTCGACGACACTGTCCTCGATGGGGTTGTCCTCGACCACCCGGCCGGTGCGGGTGAAGTCGTGCCCGTTCGTGGTGTAGGCCAGGTTCGGCACCAGGGCGAGGCCGGCCCGGCCGGTGCGCAGGGCGCGCAGCGCCTGGGCGAGGGTGGACTCGCCCTGGGAGTCGCAGACGTAGATGTCGGCGCCGATCTCGCGGTAGACGAAGTCCTGGGCCTCCGGGTCGTAGCCGTTGTGGATGTTGAGGATGTGCGGTCCGCCGATGATCACCGGGATGTCGGGGTCGTGCCGGCGGACGAAGTCGACGATCTCGGTCAGCGCGGTGTTGTCGACGTAGAAGGTGCTGGTGATCGCCACGGCCCGGGGGCGGCAGGCGAGCAGCTCGACGAGCCGGTCGCGCTCCCACGTGAAGAAGTTGACCTCCTCGGTCACCAGTCCGGCCCTGGTCAGGGCGGTCTTGAGGTGGCCGATCGCCAGGCTCGGCAGCTTGCACACGTGCAGGTCGCCGGGTTCTCCCCGGCTGTCCGGGAGCATTCGGTTGAGCATGTCGTAGTAGGTCATCCGCCGCCCGTCGAGGACGGTGGAGTTGGCCTTCAGGACGCGGTAGGCGATCGATTCCTCGCCCATCGCGCGCAGGCTTGCCTCGTAGTCGTCGAAGTCGAGTTCGTGCGGGCCGATCAGGATGCAGTCCAGGTCGCCGGCAGCGTTCATGACGGCAGCCCCCTTTGGCGTGTCCGGGCAAGCGCGGAGGTGGGACAGGGCATGGAGACGGGGCAAGGCGTGGGGGTGGGGCGTGGTGTGGCGGCGGCGGGATCAGCCGGCACTCAGGGCGGCGGCACGCTTCCCGGCCCCGGGGCGGTACTCGTCCAGGGCCCGGCCGAGCAGGTCCAGGCCCCGGCGCAGCTCCTCGGCGGGGGCGCCGAACCCCAGCCGGGCGTGGCCCTGGTGGCCGAAACAGGTGCCGGGGACCAGCAGGATGCGGTGCTCGTGGGCCAGCCACCGGCAGAAGTCCTCGACGTCCGCCACCTCGGGCAGGTGCACGAAGGAGCTGACACCGCCGGCGGGCGGCACCCAGGCGACCTGCCGGGGGCGCTCGGCGATCCAGCCGGCCAGCACCGCGCGGTTCGCCGTGGCGAGGTCGCGCCGCCGCCCGACCAGGGCGTCGCCGTGCCGGACGACCCGTTCGGCGACCAGCTCGACCATCGGTGACAGGTGCAGGGAGACGTAGTCCCGCACCCGGGCGCAGCGGTCGAGGACCTCCGGTGCGGCCAGGCACCAGCCGACCCGCAGTCCGGGCAGGCCGTAGGCCTTGGACAGCGTCCCGAAGCTGACGGTCCGGTCGTACCAGCCGCCCGGATCGGGCAACGGGTCCTGGTCGTAGGTGAGTTCGGTGAAGGCTCCGTCCCAGACCAGGTAGCAGCCGGAGCGGGCCGCGATGGCGACCAGTTCCCGCTGCTCCTGCGGGGCCAGGGTGGAACCGGTCGGATTGCACGGGAAGTTGACCACGATCATCCGGGTGCGCCGGGTGACCAGTTCGCGCAGCTCGTCCAGGTCGGGCCGGAAGCCCCGGTCGAACCGCAGGTGCCACCGCCGCAGGGTGCAGCCGAGGGCCGTCGCGACGCCGTGCAGCTGCTGGTAGGCGGGATCGAGCACGACCACCTCGTCGCCGGCGCGCAGCAGCGCGCACATCGACAGGAAGATCGCCTCGCTGGAGCCGTGGGTGACCATCACCCGGTCGACCGCCCCGCCGGCGAACCGGTCCGCCACGGCGCGGCGCACGTCGGGGCCGCCGAAGGTCCAGCTGTCCTCGAAGCCGACGTTGTCCATCTCGTCGTGGGTCAGGCCGGTCAGCGCCCGAACCTCGGCGAAGGTGTAGGGATGGACGCCGCTGCTGCCGAGGTCGAACTCGGTCGCGAAGTAGTAGCGGCGCATCCATTCTTCGAGCAGTGCTTCGTCCACTTGCATGTCCACTCCCCCCTGTCGAACAACAGGATTGTTGGCAACACACGCGGAAATGCACCCCCCCCTGAAGACAGATTCGTCCCCGGAACTCAGAGGGGTGATTGAGTCGCCAGGCTAACCACGTTGTTCGAGGGCATGCAAGAGGTCGAGTACCTTCCGCCTCGGCGGCACCTCTGCTTCAATGACACCGGCGGGCCCCCTCGGAACGGTCGAGGAGCAACCGGGCCCTTCCTCGGATATGACGGTGGATAACCTTCGTCGGCGATGTTCCGGCCATTGTCCCCCCCTCCGTCCTCGCGCCCTGCCGGACATCCGCCGGCAATTCCCGACACCCACCGAGCACCGCTCCCGGCGAACCGGGCGACATCAGTCGTAACGGTCCGCCAGGGCATCTCGGTTCATCGCTGCGCCACCGGCCCCCTCGGCAGGGAGGAACTGTCAGTGAAACCCGTCCGCCTTCCGGCACCAGACGCCGATCACCCGTCCCTCGTCTCGGTGCTCCGCGGCCGCGCCCGGGAACATCCCGACCAGGTGGCCTACACCTTCCTTGCGGACGACGGGGTCGAGCAGCAGAGCCTCGACCACGCCGCACTCGACCGGGCGGCGCGGACGATCGGGCACGCGCTGCAGCAACTGGACGCCGAGGGGCAGCGGGTGATCCTGCTGTACCCGCCCGGCCTGGACTACCTCGCCGCCTACTTCGGCTGCCTGTACGCCGGTACTGTCGCCGTCCCCGCCTACCCGCCGGACCCGACCCGGCTGGAGCGCAGCCTGCCGCGGCTGCTCGCCGTGCTGGAGGACGCCCGGCCGGTCGCCGTGCTCACCATCGCCGCCCTCGCCGAGGCCGTGCCGGCCCTGCTGTCCACGGTGCCGCAGTCGGCCGGACTGACGGTCGTCGCCACCGACGCGCTGGCACCCGAAGGGGCCGAAGCCTGGCGCGACCCGGACGTCACGGCGGACACCACCGCCATGCTGCAGTACACCTCAGGCTCCACCGCCGACCCGCGCGGAGTGGTACTCACCCACGGGAACCTGCTGCGGAACTCGGCCGTGATCCGGCACGACTTCGGCGTGGACGCCGACAGCCGCGGCGTCATCTGGCTCCCGCCGTACCACGACATGGGGCTCATCGGGGGCATCCTGCAGCCGCTGTACACCGGCTTCCCGGTCACCCTGATGTCCCCGGTCGCCTTCCTCAAACACCCGTTGACCTGGCTGGAGGCGATGTCGCGCACCGGTGGCACCGTCAGCGGCGGGCCCAACTTCGCCTACGAGCTGTGCGTGCGCAAGACCACGCCCGAGCAGCGCGCCGCGCTCGACCTGAGCCGGTGGCGGGTCGCCTTCAACGGCGCCGAGCCCATCCGGGCGGACACCCTGCGCCGATTCGCCGACGCCTTCGCGGTCGCGGGCTTCCGGCCGGAGGCCTTCCACCCCTGCTACGGGCTGGCCGAGGCGACCCTCATGGTCACCGGCGGTGTCCCCTGGTCCGATACGGCCCGCCGGGTCTTCGACCGTACGGCGCTGCGCGCGGGCACCGCCCTCGCCCGTCCGAGCGGCTCGGCGAGCGGCGACCCGGGCGCCGGACCGACCGGCGAACCGAGTGGCGACCAGGTGGAGCTGGTGTCCTGCGGCCGGATCGCCCCGGACCACCGGGTCGTCGTGGTGGATCCGGACACCGCCCGCCCGGTCGGCCCCGGCGGTGTCGGCGAGCTCTGGCTCAGCGGACCGAGCCTGGCCGGCGGCTACTGGGGCGACCCGGGGCGCAGCAGCGAGGTGTTCGGCCACCGCCTGCCCGGCGAGGACGCCGACTACCTGCGCACCGGCGACCTCGGCTTCCTGCACGAAGGGGAGTTGTTCGTCACCGGGCGGATCAAGGACGTCATCATCGTCCGGGGGCAGAACCACTACCCGCACGACCTCGAACTCACTGCGGAGGGCGGCTGCCCACAGCTGCGCCCGGGGTGCGGGGCGGCCTTCACCGTCCCGCACCCCGACGGGGCGGACCCCCGGCTGGTGCTCGCCCACGAGGTCCGCGACCCGGGGGCGGCCGACGCCGCGCGGATCGGCGCCGCCGTCCGCACCGCGGTCGCCCGGGACCACCGGGTCACCGTGCACACCGTGGTGCTGGTGCCGCCGGGCGCGCTGCCCAAGACCTCCAGCGGCAAGATCCAGCGCAGCGCGTGCGCCGCCCAGTTCGCCGCCGGCACGCTGCCGGAGGTGGGCCGCAGCGACCTCGACGCGCCCGGCCCGGCGGAGGGCTGCCGGGTCGACCCCGACGCGCTGCGCACCGCCGCACCGGAGGTACGCCGGCGCGCCCTGGAGGACTTCCTCCAGCAGGAGGTCGCCGCCGCCTGCGGGCTCGCGCCCATCGCCGTCGACACCTCCGCCCCGCTGCTGAGCCTGGGCGTCGACTCGCTGGCCGTGGTCGACATCCAGCAGGCGATCGGGCGGGAGCTCGGCGTGCCGGTCACCGTGCCGCAGCTCGCCGACGCGGGCAGCCTGACCGAACTCGCCGCCCTGCTCGGGTCCCTGCTCGCCGGCGACGCCGACGCCGAACCCGTCGACGGACCGCTCTCCTACGGGCAGCGCGCCCTGTGGTTCCTCCAGCAGCTGGAGCCCGACAGCACCGCCCACCACATCACGGCGGCCCTGCGCCTGCACGGCCCGTTCGACCCCGACGCCTTCCGCCGTGCCCTGGCCGCCCTGGTGGCCCGGCACGACGCGCTGCGGACCACCTTCCCCGCCCCCGACGGGCAGCCGGTCCAGCGCACCGCGGCGGCCGGCCGCGCCGAGTTGCGCGTCCACGACGCCGCCGGCCGCTCCGAGCACGACCTCGCCGCACTCCTGGACCGCGCCGCCGACGAGCCGTTCGACCTCGCCCACGGTCCGCTGCTGCGCATCGACCTCTTCCGGCGCGCCCCGCAGGAGACCGTGCTGCTGCTGGCGACCCACCACATCACCACCGACTTCTGGTCGATGTCCAAGCTCGTCGCCGATCTGGAGGCGCTCTACACCGAGCACACCGGCGGCCCGACCGCGGCCCTCGAACCGCTGCCCGCCTCCTACCGGGACTTCGTCGCCCGCCAGCACCGCACCGTCGAGGGCGCCGCCGGCGAACGCTCGCGCCGCTACTGGGCCGAGGAGCTCGCCGACGCCTCCCCCCAGCTGCGGCTGCCCCGCCACCACCGGCCCGCCGACACCGCACCGCCCGGGTCGGGCACGGCCCGCGCCCGGCTGGCACCGGAACTGACGGCCCGGCTGCACGCCAGGGCGGGGGCCGAGGGCGTGACGGTCTCGATGCTGCTGCTCTCCGCCTACCAGGCCCTGCTGCACCGGTACACCGGGCAGGACGACCTGCTCGTCGGCATGCCGACCGCGGGCCGCGGTCACCAGGACTTCGAGCACGTGGTCGGCTACTGCACCAACCCCGTGGTGATCCGCAGCCGCCTCGCACCGGACATCTCCGTACGGGAGTTCGTCGCCGCCACCCGCACCCGGGTCCTCAACGCCCTGGAGCACCAGGACCACCCGCTGCACCTGCTGGCGGAGGACCGGCAGCAGCGCGACCCGTTCCGGGCCATGTTCGTCTTCAACCGGCCCCCGCTGCGCGGCCGCGGCGAACTCGCCGTCCTGATGGGCGGCCACTCCGGGATCCGGCGCGCCTTCGGGCCGCTCACCGCGGAGGCCGTGCCGCTGGAGCACACCCGGACCCCGGTCGACCTGGAACTGACCCTGATCGAGGCCGGCGACGAACTGCTGGCCCAGCTGCGCCACCGGACCGAGCTCCTGGGGGCCGCCACCGCCGCCGCCCTGCTGGAGCAGCTGGAGCGGCTGCTGACCCAGATCGCGGCGGACACCGCCCTGCCGGTCACGGAGCTGCGGCTGCTGGACGAGCAGGGCGAGCGCGCGCTGCTCGCCGACCACGGCACCCGCCGCGACTACGACCTGACCACCAACGTGGTCCAGCTGTTCGAGCGGCAGGCCGAGCGACGGCCGGACGCGCTCGCGGTGCTGGGCGACGAGGGCGAGGTCAGTTACGGGCAGCTGAACGCCCGGGCCGACCTGATCGCCCGGCAGCTGCGCGAACGCGGCGTCGACGGCCGGAGCCCGGTCGGGGTCTTCCTCGACCGCTCCGCCGCGCAGATCGCGGCCGTCCTCGGCGTCCTCAAGACCGGTGCCGCCTACGTGCCGCTCGACTCCGCCAACCCCCGCGACCGGGTCGCCGAGGTCCTCACCGGGGCGGGCGTGCGAGTCGTCCTCAGCCAGCACCGGCTGGCGCCCCGCCTGCCCCAGGGCGTGGACGCCGTGCTGGTCGACGGCGAGCGGACGCCGGTCGACGCGGCCGACGGCACCGACGCCGACGCCCGCTCCCACCCCGCCGCCGGACCGGGCGACCTCGCCTACCTGATCCACACCTCCGGCTCCACCGGAACCCCGAAGGCCGTCCAGATCGAACACCGCGGCCTCACCAACTACACCCGCTTCGCCGTCGAGCACTTCGGCCTGCGATCCGGCGACCGGGTCCTGCAGTTCGCCTCGCTGGCCTTCGACACCAGCGCCGAGGAGATCTTCCCGACCCTGGCGGCCGGGGCCACCCTGGTGCTGCGCAACGACTGGATGCTCAGCTCGCCGGACGCCTTCCTGCGCCAGTGCGACCACTGGCGGGTGAGCGTGCTGGACCTGCCCACCGCCTACTGGCACGAGCTCGCCGACGGCGTCGCGGGCGGTGCCACCGCCCCCGGCGAGGACCTGCGGCTGGTGATCATCGGCGGCGAGCGGGCCCGCCCCGAGCGGGTCGCCGCCTGGCTGCGGCACGTGCCCGCCGGCGTCCGTACGGTCAACAGCTACGGCCCGACCGAGACCACCATCGTGGCGACCGTCCAGGACCTCACCCGGCCGGCCGGCGACGGCGAGGTCCCGATCGGCCGCCCGGTGGCCAACGTCCGCGCCTACGTGCTCGACCCGGCCGGACGGCCGGTGCCCACCGGCGCCGTCGGCGAGCTGTACATCGCGGGCCCGGGCGTCGCCCGCGGCTACCTCGGCCACCCCGCGCTCACCGACGAGCGCTTCCGGCCCGACCCCTTCGCCGAGGACGGCCGGGACGGACGGATGTACCGCACGGGGGACCTCGCGTCCTGGGCGCCGGACGGCACCCTGACCTTCGTCGGCCGGGCCGACCGGCAGCTCAAGCTCAACGGCTACCGCGTGGAGCCCGCCGAGATCGAGGCCCTGCTGCTCGCCGCGGACCCCGCCGTGGCCGAGAGCCTGGTACTGCCCCACCCCGACGGCAACCGGCTGATCGCCTACGTGGCCGGTGTCACCGGGGCCGCCCCCGACCCCGATCGGCTGCACTCGGCGCTGCGCGAGCGGCTCCCCGGCTACCTGGTGCCGGCCGCGGTCACGGTGCTCCCGTCGTTCCCGCGGTCCACGAGCGGGAAGATCGACCGGGGCCAGCTGCCCCCGCCGCAGACCCACTCCAGCGAGGGAACCGCACCGCGCACGGCCACCGAGCAGGCCCTGGCCGGCATCGTCGCCGAGGTCCTCGGACTCCCCGGGATCGGCGTCCACGACGACTTCTTCACCCACGGCGGCCACTCGCTGCTGGCCACCAAGGTGATCGCCCGGGTCCGGGACCACTTCGGCGCGGACCTCCCGCTGCGGGCCATCTTCGAGCACCCGACCGTGGCGGAACTCGCGGCGCGGATCCCGACCGGTCCGGTCGACACCCGACGGCCCGCGCAGCTGCCGATCCCCCGGGTGCCGCGCGACCGTCCGCTGCCGCTGTCCTTCGTCCAGGAGCGGATCTGGCTGCTGCAACGGCTGGCACCGGAGTCCACCGTCTACAACGTGCCCCGGGCGCTGCGCATCCGCGGGGTGTTCGACCGGGACGTGGTCGAACAGGTGCTGGCCGACCTGGAGCAGCGGCACGAGATCCTGCACACGGCCTACCCCGACATCGACGGCACCCCGATGCAGGTGGTGCACGAGCCGCGCGGCATCCCGCTCGCCGGCGTGGACCTCGAAGGCGTCCCCGAGGCCGAACAGGAGGAGCGGGTCCGGGAGCTGATCCTGGCTGCCGGACGGGAGCCCTTCGACATCGAGAACGGCCCGACCATCCGGGTCACCCTGGTCAGGCTCGGCCCCGCCGACCACGTCCTCGTCGTCATCGAGCACCACCTCATCCACGACGGCTGGGCCCAGGGCGTCTTCCTGCGCGACTTCCTGGAGCTGTACGAGGGCCGCACCACCGGCCGCGCCGCCCGGCTGCCGGAACTGCCGGTGCAGTTCGCCGACTTCGCGGCCTGGCAGCGCGAGGTGGTGAGCGGCGCGGAGCTGGGCCGGCTGCTGGACTTCTGGACGGCGGAGCTCGCCGGCGCGCCCCAGGTCCTCGAACTGCCCACCGACCGGCCGCACGACGCCGCCCTCACCTTCTCCGGACGACTGGAGAACCTGGTCATCGACGGCGAACTCGCGCTCGCCCTGCGCCGGGTGGGCCAGGAGCGGCGGGCGACGCTGTTCATGATGATGTCCACGGCGTTCTCCGCCCTGATGAGCCACTACAGCGGCCAGCCCGACCTCCTCGTCGGGGTCGGCATGGCCAACCGGCAGCGGCCGGAGACCGAGAACCTCCTCGGCATGATGATCAACACCCTGCTGCTGCGGGTCGACACCTCCGACGACCCCTCCTTCGCCGAGCTGCTGGAGCGGGTGCGCGAGCGGAGCCTGCGGATGTACGCCCACCAGGACATGCCGTTCGAGAAGCTGGTCGAGCACCTCAAGCCCGAGCGCAGCCTCTCCCGGATGCCACTGTGCCAGGTGATGTTCAGCTTCCTGGACACCCCGATGCCCGCCCTGGAGGTGCCCGGCCTGACCTTCGAGGTCGTGGACGCGCACAACCGCACCGCCAAGTTCGACCTCAACATCGTGGTGCGCCCGCACGCCGAGCAGCGTCCGGGCGAGGTCTCCGCCGAGGAGGACAGCCGGATCACCGTGATGACGGAGTACAACTCCGACGTCTTCGACCTGCGGACCATCCGGCGACTGCACGAACACCTGCGCGCCGTCCTGGAACTGGCGGTCGGCGACCCGGACCGCCCGCTGTCCTCCGCGCTGGCCGGCGCCCTCCTGATCGACCCCGCCGACACCGCCGCTCCGGACCACCCGGTCCAGGACGGACCCGACGCCCTCGCCGGACTCGACCTCGACCTCGACTTCGACGACGAGGACGACGAGTTCGCGGAGGACGAAGGCGACTGGGAGACCGAGTACGTCGCCCCGCGCACCCCGCTGGAGGAACAGCTCACCGACATCTGGGCCCAGTACCTCCCGGTGGAACGGGTCGGGGTGAACGACGACTTCTTCGACCTGGGCGGCCACTCCCTGCTGGCCAACCAGGTGCTGGCCCGGCTGCGGCGCGAGTTCGGCGTCCAGCTCCCGCTGCGCCGGCTGTTCGAGGCACCGACCGTGGCGACGCTGGCGGTGCTCGTCCTGGAGGAGCAGGCGTCCGGCGTCGACGGGAGCGAACTCGCGGCCATCCTCGCGGAACTGGAGGACTGAACCCGTCCACCGTCCCGCCAGGGGCGCGCCGGTGTTCCCGCCGGCGCGCCCGGGCCCCCGAACCGTGGAGCGTGACACATGTGCGGCATCGTCGGATACGCACACCTGAACGGCGGCCACCCGGCCGACCGGGCCGTCCTGGAACGGATGGCCGGCACTCTGTTCCACCGCGGTCCCGACTCCGACGGCTACTTCCTGGCCGACCACGTCGGCCTGGCGACCCGTCGGCTGAGCATCGTCGACCCGGCCACCGGCGACCAGCCGATCGCCACCCCGGACGGCAACGTCACGGTCTGCTGCAACGGCGAGGTCTTCAACCACGCCGAGCTGCGTGCCCGGCTGACGGCCGCCGGGCACGTCTTCCGGACCGGCGGCGACGTGGAGGTGCTGGTCCACCTGTACGAGGAGCACGGCACCGGGCTGGTGCACCACCTCAACGGCCAGTTCAGCTTCGCGCTCTACGACCGGGCCCGGCGGCGCCTGGTGCTGGCCCGCGACCACGTCGGCATCACCCCGCTGCACTACACGGTGACCGGCGGCACCCTGGTCTTCGGCTCGGAGGTCAAGGCCCTGCTGGCCCACCCGCTGGTCCGCCGGGAGGTCGACCCGGGCGGTCTCGACCAGATCATGCTGCTGCCCGGCCTGGTCAGCCCGCGCACCATGTTCGCCGGGATCGCCACCCTGCCCCCGGGCCACCAGATGGTCGTCGAGGACGGCCGGGTCGACGTCCGCCGGTACTGGGACCTCGACTACCCCCTGGCCGCCGAGCTCTCCCCGCCCGCCGCGGCCGACCCCGAGGAACGGTTCGGCCGGCTGGAGCAGGCCCTCCAGCGGTCGGTGGAGCTGCGGATGCGGGCGGACGTCCCGCACGCCTACTACCTCAGCGGCGGTCTGGACTCCTCACTGGTGGCGGGGATCGCCGCGAAGTCCGCCGCCGAGCGGCTGCGCACCTTCTCCGTCACCTTCCCCGACGCCCGGATGTCCGAGCAGCCGTACCAGCGGATGGTCGCCCGGAGCCTCGACTCCGAGCACCACGAGGTGCCGGTCACCCCCGGACACCTGCTCGACCAGCTGCGCGAGGTGGTCCGCCACAGCGAGTGCCCGCTCAAGGAGAGCTACAACGTCGCCTCGGTCCGGCTCTCCGCCGCCGTACGGGCCCGCGGCGCGAAGGTGGTGCTCAGCGGCGAGGGCGCGGACGAGCTGTTCGCCGGGTACGTCGGGTACAAGTTCGACAAGCAGACCGCCGCCCGGGCGGCCCGCTCCCGGCGCCGAACGGCCACCGGACGGCCGCTCTCCGCCGAACAGCGCCTGAACCAGCGGCTGTGGGGCAACCCGCTGCTCGCCTACGGCCAACGACTCGGCGAACTCGCCTCAGCCCGGGCGGAGTTGTACTCGCCGCAGCTCCGGTCCCGGCTGCCCGACTTCGACTGCCTGGCCCAGCCACTGGTCGACCTCGCACAGCTCAAGGGGCGGCACGTCCTGCACCAGCGCTCCTACCTGGACTTCAAGCTCCGGCTCGCCGACCACCTGCTGGGCGACCACGGCGACCGGGTCGCCATGGCGAACTCGGTGGAGGCGCGCTACCCGTTCCTGGACCGCGGCGTCATCGACTGCGCCCGCGCCCTGCACCCGGACCTCGTGCTGCACGGCTTCGAGGAGAAGTACCCGCTCAAACGGATCGCCGAGCGGTACGTGCCCCGGGAGATCGTCAACCGGGAGAAGTTCGCCTTCCACGCCAACCCCAGCGCCGATCTGCTCCGGATCGACCGGTCCTGGATCGACGACTACCTGGCACCCGCGCGGATCCGGCGCGAGGGCTACTTCGATCCCTCGGCCGTCCAGGAACTGCGCGCCCGCTACACCGGCCGCGAGGTCGGCCTGAACACCCTCTTCGAGGACGACCTGCTGATGGTGGTCGTCACACACGGCATCTTCCTCGAAACCTTCGACCTGCCCGCACTGTCCTAGGGAGCACGCAGATGGATCGGATCGGAGTGGTCGGCGCCGGCACGATGGGCACCGGTGTCTCCCAACTGTTCGCCGAGGGCGGCCACCGGGTCGTCCTGGTGGACATCGACCGGCACGCGCTCGACCGCTCGCGCGCGGCCATCGCCGACGACCTCCGGCTGGCGCCGCTGGTGCGCCCGCACGACGTGCCGCCGGACCCGGAGGCGGTGCTGGAACGCATCACGTTCAGCACCGAGGCCAAGGACCTGTCCGAGGCGGACTTCGTGGTCGAGAACATCGTCGAGCGCTGGGACGCCAAGCGCGAGCTCTACCGGGAGCTGGACCGGGTCTGCCGGCCGGAGGCCCTGATCGGGGTCAACACCTCGGCGATCCCGATCACCCGGATCGCCTCGGTGACCGGCCGGCCCGGCCAGGTGATCGGCACCCACTTCATGAACCCCGCCCACCTCAAGCCGACCGTCGAGGTGATCCGCGGCCACCACACCACTGACGCCACCCTGGAGCGCGTCGGGGACCTGCTTCGGGGCGTGCGCCGCAAGCACGTCGTGGTCGCCGACTCACCCGGCTTCGTCACCAACCGGGTGGCCATGCTCACCCTCAACGAGGCGATCTTCCTGCTGCACGAGAACGTCGCCTCGGTGACCGAGATCGACCGCCTGTTCAAGGAGTGCTTCGGCCACGCCATGGGCCCGCTGGCGACCGCGGACCTGATCGGGCTGGACACCGTCCTGCTCTCTCTCGACGTGCTCTACGAGAACTTCAACGACCCCAAGTACCGCCCCTGCCCGCTGCTGCGGCGGATGGTCGACGCGGGCCTGCACGGCCGCAAGACCGGCCAGGGCTTCCACAGCTACGAGGTGCCCGGCCGGCCGCGGGCCGAGCCCGCGGCCACCGACCGCACCGCGACCGACCGCACCGCGACCGACCCTGCGGCGACCGCCGCCACCCGCCCGACCGCCGCGTGAGGAGAGCACAGATGACCGACACCGCCAAGGACACCGTCCGGCAGTTCGTCCTACGGCACACCGACGGGATCCCGGTCGAGGACGGCGAGGACCTCTTCGACGCCGGGTTCGTCAACTCGCTGTTCGCCGTTCAGCTGGTCATGTGGATCGAGCGCACCTTCGCGCTGACCGTCCGCCGCGAGGAACTGCTGCTGGACGACCTGCGCACCGTGGACGGCATCACCGCCTTCGTCCGGGCCCGGACCACCGACACCAGGGACGCGGCGTGGACTTCGAACTGACCGACGACCAGCGCGCCCTCCAGGCGGCGACCACCGCCTTCGCCCGCGACCGGCTGGGCCGCGACACCGCGGGCGACGACCGCGAGGAACGCTTCCCGCGCGCGGACTGGCAGCGCTGCGCACGCCACGGGGTGCTCGGCTGGCCGGTACCCGCCGAGTACGGCGGCGGCGGGCTCGACCCGCTCAGCACGATGATCGCCCTGGAGGCGCTCGGCTACGGCTGCCGGGACAACGGCCTGGTCTTCGCCGTCAACAACCACCTCTGGGGCTGCGCGATCTACCTGCTGGAGCACGGCAGCGAGGAGCAGAAGGAACGCTTCCTGCCGGCGATGTGCTCCGGGAACCTGATCGGCGCGCAGGCCCTGTCCGAACCCGAGGCCGGCTCGGACGTCCTGGCGCTGACCACCACGGCGCGCCGCGAGGGCGAGCGGTACGTCCTCGACGGCGAGAAGTGGTTCATCAGCAACGGACCGGTGGCGGACCTGTTCGTGGTGTTCGCCCGGACCGGTGACCAGGGCGCGCCCGAGGACCGGCTGTCCGCCTTCCTGGTGCCCGCGGACCTGCCGGGCGTGCGGACCGTGCGGCAGCTCAGCAAGCTGGGCCTGCGCAGCACGCCGATGGGCGTCGTCGCCTTCGAGGACGTCTCCGTCCCGGCGGCCAACCTGCTCGGCGCGGAGGGCTCCGGCTACCGGATCTTCCTCTCCAGCATCGAATGGGAGCGCTCCTTCATGTTCGCCGGGCACGTCGGCGCGATGCAGCGGCTGCTGGAGACCTCCGTGGACCACGTCACCAGCCGCCGTCAGTTCGGCCGGCAGATCGGCTCCTTCCAGGGCGTCGCGCACGAGATCGCGGACATGCGGATCCGGCTGGAGCTGGCCCGGCTGATGCTCTACAAGGTGGGCTGGCTCAAGAGCCGCGGGCGGATGGCCCTGCTGGAGGCGACCATCACGAAGATCGTCGCCAGCGAGGGCCTGGCCCGGACGGCGATGGCCGCCCTGGAGGTGCACGGCGCCCGCGGCTACCTGACGGACTGGCAGCTCGAACGCGAACTGCGCGACGCCCTCGGCGGACCGATCTACGCCGGCGCCAACGGCATCCACCGCGGTGTCCTCGCCGAGCTCATGGGGCTGACCGGCAGCCTGTCCGGTGCCGTACCCGCCCACCGTCGCCCCGCCCGGCCGGTCGCCGCGACGGCCGGCCCGACGGACGGAGGCCGGCCGTGACCGCCCTCGACGACGCCCGGCCCGCCGGGCCGCCGCGGCAGCCCGTGACCACCTTCCTGCTGCCGGTGGAGCCTCCCCTCGACGGCTCCCAGGCGGCGGAGCTGGCCCGCCGCGTCTTCTTCGTCGCCGAGTCCATCCTGGACTTCCGGCTGGTCGGCGAGGACCGGATCACCGGGATCGAGGTGACCGCCACGGCCGGCACCGACCCGGCCGAACTGGCCCGCAAGCTCGCCGTGGTGGTGGCCAACGACCTGGCCCGGCAGGAGGCCTTCACCCCGAAGGTGGTCTGGCGGCTGGACACCGAAGGCACCCCGTCCGACGTCTTCGACGAGCTCACCGCGACGGGTGCGGCGATCCCGGCGGGCGCCGGGCAGGTCGCCTTCGGCGAGCCGCTGCTCTCCCTCACCGACCACCTGGACCAGCGCGTCCGGGCCCTGGTGGCGGCCGAGTTCGACGCCGCCGAGTTCCGCTACCCGACCCTGATCGCCACCGACGTGATGCGGCGCAGCGGCTACTTCTCGTCGTTCCCCCAGCTGATGATGTTCGTGTCCCGGCTGCACTCCGACGTCGACGTCTACCAGGACTTCCTGCACGGCCTCTCGGCCGGCACCGATTTGACGGACCTCCTGCGCGCGGGCGCCGCCACCGTCGACCACTGCCTCCCGCCCACGATGTGCTACCACTCCTTCGCCCAGCTCGCCGACTCGACGCTGCCCGCCGGGTCGTCGGTGCTGACCTCGCGCGGCAAGTCGTTCCGCTTCGAGTCCCGCTACGAGCGGTCGCTGGAACGCCTGTGGGACTTCACCATCCGCGAGATCGTCTTCCTCGGTCCGCGCCGGACGGTGCTGGCGCAGCGTGCCCGGCTGATGGAGCTCACCTTCGAGCTGATGGCGGAACTCGGCCTGGGCGGAAGGTGCGAGGTCGCCAGCGACCCGTTCTTCATCAACACCGACACCGCCGACCAGGTGTGGAACCAGCGTTTCCTGGAACTGAAGTACGAGCTGCGCCTGCCGCTGGAGGGCGAACGGGACGTGGCGGTCTGCTCGTTCAACTTCCACGACCGCTTCTTCGGCAAGGCGTTCGCCATCGGCGCGGGCGACGGCGCCGGCCCGGTGCACACCGCCTGCGCCGGATTCGGGCTCGAACGCCTGGCGTACGCCTTCCTCTGCCGGCACGGTGTCGACCCGGCGGGCTGGCCCGAGCAGGTCCGCCGGGCGGTCGGGTCGTGACCTCCGCAGGGGGTACCGGCCCGCGGCTGCTGACGATCTCCGCGGCGACGCCCGAGGAGCTCGAACGGGAGACCGACCGGCTCGCCGAGCAACTCGACGCGCTGGCGGCCGGGCGCAGCACCGGTCCGGACCGCCCGGACCGCCCGGACCGCCCGGACGGCCTGAGCGGCCTGAGCGGGCTGTCCCGGCGGCTGCGGCAGCGGCCGGCCCTGGAACACCGGCGTGCCCTGGTGACCACCGACCCGGCCAGGGCCGCCCACCACCTGCGCGAACGCGACCCCCGGCAGCTCGTCACCGCGCGGGCGGACCCGGACCGTCCCGTGGTGTTCCTGGCGGCCGGCGTCGGCGACCACTACCTCGGCATGACCGCCGGCCTGCAGCGCCGGCTGCCGGTCTACGCCGCGCACCTGCGGACCTGCCTGCGCGAGCTCGACCGGGAGCTGGGCGGGGACCTCGGCGCCTTCCTGTCCCGGGCGGCGGCCGACTCCGCCGGCGCCCGCCGGGTGGGGGTGCCCGCCGGGCCGGCCGACGGTGCCGCGGGGCCGGCCATCGACGACACCGAGGTGGCGCAGCCGGCGGTGTTCGCCGTCCAGTACGCGATGGCCGCCACTCTGCAGTCCCTCGGCGTGCGGCCCACCGCCCTGCTCGGCTACAGCCTGGGCGAGTATGTCGCGGCCTGCCTCGCCGGGATCCTGCCGCTGGACCAGGCGGCGACCCTGGTGGCGCGCCGGGCCCGGCTGGTGTCCGAACTGCCCGCCGGCGGGGGGATGCTGGCGGTGATGGCCGGTGCGGAGGCGGTCACCCCCCACCTCGTCACCGGGCGGGTCGCGCTGGCCGCCCTGAACGGGCCCGAACTCACCGTGCTGTCGGGGTACTCGACGGATCTGGACCGGGTGGCCGAGCGGCTCGTCGGGCGCGGGATCGCCTGCCAGCCGATGGCCGCCCGGCACGCCTTCCACTCCCCGCTGATGGCCCCGGTCACCGCCCGGCTGCGGGAGCTGGTGGCCGGGTTCCGGCTCCGCCCGCCCCACGTGCCGGTCCTCTCCAACGGCTCCGGCACCTGGATGGGCGAGGAGGCCACCGGCCCCGACTACTGGGCCGATCAGCTCTGCGGCACGGTCAGGTTCACCGACGACCTCGCCGAACTGTGGCGTCTCAAGTCGCCGGTCCTGGTCGAACTCGGGCCCGGCCAGGGGCTGATCCGCCTCGCGATGCGCAGCCCCGACCGCCCGGCGGAGCACGGTAGTGTGGCCGTGCCCACGCTGCCGGGGCCACTGGAGCGGCGCCCGGACACGGTGGTCTTCCTCGACGCGGTGGCCCGGCTGTGGGCCGCCGGCACCGGCGTCGACCTGGCCGGGGTGCCCTGACCCGCTCCTTCCCCCCGTTCCTCCTCTCCGTTCCTTCCCCCCGTTCCTCCTCTCCGTTCCTTCCCTCCGTTCCTCCTCTCCGTTCCTTCCCTCCGTTCCCGTCCGCAGACACCTGGCTGGAGCCGATGCCCACGACACCGTCCGTCAGCAGCACCACCGCCCGGAGGCTGGCGATCAGCGCCCAGTTCCTGGCCGGCCCGCCCGCCCCGCCGACCGTCGACGGCATCCGGGAGGTGCTGCGGGCACTGCGCTGCCTCCAGCTCGACCCGATCAGCGCGGTCGCCCAGAGCCATCTGCTGGTGCTGTGGAGCCGGCTCGGCCAGTACCGCCGCGAGGACCTGGACCACCTCCTCTGGGAGGCCCGGTGGCTGTTCGAGTACTGGGCCCACGCCGCCTCCATCGTGCTGACGGACGACTATCCGCTGCACGCGGCGACCATGCGCCGCTACCCGGCGGGGACGTCCAACTACGGTCGTAAGGTGGCCACTTGGCTCAAGGCCAACGGCACCCTGCAGACGCACGTGGTCCAGCGGCTGACCGAGGCCGGTCCGCTGCCCGCCGGCGGCTTCGACGACGTCGCCGAGACCCCGTGGGAGTCCAGCGGCTGGACGGCCGGGCGCAACGTCGAACGCATGCTGGACCACCTGTGGCTCCAGGGCCGCATCATGGTCAGCGGACGCCGCGGCCGGGCCCGGCTGTGGGACCTGGCCCCGCGCTGCCTGCCCGGTGACGCCGCCTCGGCTCCGCTCCCCGACGCCGAGGTGGTCCCGCTGGCCGCCGAACACGCCCTGCGCGCCCTGGGGATCGCCCGCCCCGCCGACATCCGCCAGCACTTCACCCGGGACCGCTACCCCGGACTGGACTCCGCCCTGACCCGCCTGCTCGCGGAGGGCCGCATCCTGCGGGTCCAGCTGGAGGACGCCCCGTCCAGCGAGGGCTGGTACCTCACCGCCGACCGACTGCCGCTCCTGGAACGGCTGGAGTCCGGCGAGTGGGAGCCGCGCACCACCCTGCTGTCCCCCTTCGACAACCTGATCTGCGACCGGGCCCGCACCGAACGCCTCTGGGACTTCGGGTTCCGCAACGAGATGTACGTGCCGCGCGCCAAGCGCCGGTACGGCTACTACGTGATGCCGCTCCTGCACGGCGACCGGCTGGTCGGCCGGGTCGCCCCCCGGCTTGACCGGCGCTCCCGGACCCTCCACCTCGAAGGCCTCTTCGTCGAACCGGACACCCCGACCGACGACGCCCTGCGCGCGGGGCTGGCCGACACCGTCGCCGCCCTCGCCGAGTTCGTCGACGCCCGCGCGACCGTCCGCACCGGCCCCTGCCCACCCGACTGGGCCGACCTCTTCCCCGAGGGCTGACGCCCGGAACCACCGTCGGCCGACCGGCCCGACGGACGGTGAAATCCTGGACGACGTCGTGCCCGAGAAGGAAACGGTGGACCCGGCAGCGATCTCCATGCCCCTCCGCCGGCAGGTGGTCACTACCGAGCCGCCGGCCGACACCGTGACGCCACCCGACCTGACCATTCGACTGCCCCTGTTCGGTCGAACGCCCGTTCAGTAGCATGAACCCGCCTCCTACCGTGGCCCCGAGGGGACGAGTGACCGCCGTGATCACCCTGACCGCAAGCAGCCTGTCCGTCGACGTCGTGGACCTGAATGTCGTGGACCTGGATGTCGTGGACCTGGATGTCGTGGACATCGACGTGGACGTCGACCTCGCCCTGGCCGGCGACGCCGACCCGGACCGCGCGACGTGGGGCACCCTCGCCTCCGGGGCGCCGGTGCTGATGGTCCCGCCGCAGAGCACCCAGGCCGTCTTCGAGTTCGACGCGCCGATCCCGCTCGAGCCCACGCCGCAGGTCATCCAGATGGAGCCGACGCCGCCGCAGGTCATCCAGATTCGCTTCGACCTCGACGACCCGGTCCTGGCGGAGCCCTCGTCGCAGCTCGTCCAGACCTACGTCCAGCTCGACCCCCCGGTCCTGGTCGACCCGCTGCCGCCGCAGGTCACCCAGGGGATCGTGGACGTCGTCGAGGCGGTCGACGCCACGGACGCGGTCGACGCCACGAGCGCCGTCGACGCCACGGACGCGGTCGACGCCACGAGCGCCGTCGACGCCACGGACGCGGTCTGAGGCCCGCGCCGCCGCATGGACTCCGACCACCCCTCCGCACACCGCTACACCCGCCCCTTCGACCGCTTCCCCTCCCGGCGCGAACACGAGGCCCGATGGGCCGAGTTGACCCGGGCGATCGCCGCGGCCGGCCCGCCCACGGGTGAACCGGCCGGTCGGCGGGGCGAGTTGACCGTCCTCGGCTCCGGCATCGAGGCGGCCGGCTTCACCCGGGCCGACGAACGCCTGCTCCGCGAGGCCGACCACGTCTTCCACTGCGTGGCGGACCCGGCCACGGTGGTCCGGATCAACGCCTGGCGTCCCGACGCCTACGACCTCGGCGTGTTCTACGACGACGCCAAGGACCGGTACCTGACGTACGTCCAGATGTCCGAGGCCGTCCTGCACTTCGTCCGGGCGGGGCGGCGGGTCGCGGCGGTGTTCTACGGCCACCCCGGCATCTTCGTGCTCTCCAGCCACCGCGCCGTCCGGATCGCCCGCCGCGAGGGCCACCGCGCCGTGATGCGGCCCGGTATCAGCGCCCTGGACGTGCTCTGCGCCGACCTCGGGGTCGACCCGAGCACCCCCGGCATGCAGACCTTCGAGGCCTCCGACCTGCTGATCCGCGACCGGCGGATCGACCCGGGCCTGCACCTGGTGCTCTGGCAGGTCGGCATCGTCGGCGAACTCGACTACCAGCGCGCCGGGTTCACCAACCGCCACCTGCCCGTCCTGCTGGACCGGCTGGAGGAGGTCTACGGGCCGGACCACACCGTGGTCAACTACGTCGGCGCCCGCTACCGCGGCCTCGACCCCGTCACCGCCGAGCACACCGTCGCCGCCCTGCGCGACCCCGCCGTGCAGCGCACCGTCACCAGCGCCTCCACCTGGTACCTGGCGCCCACCGCAGCCGCCCCGGCCGACCCGCAGGTGCTTCGCCGCCTCGGGCTGCTCAAGCCCGGTCAGACCGTCCGCCCGCCCGACGGGCCGCTGCGGACCATCGACGAGTACGGCCCGCGGGAACTCGCCGCCTTGGACGGCTTCGCCGACTTCCGCGTCCCGGCCGCGTACCACTGGCAGGAGGACACGCCCGGCGCCCGCTTCGTCCTCGCCCTCGGCGAGGACAGCGCCCTGCGCGAACGCTACGTCCGGGAGCCCGAGGCCGCCGTCGCCGACTGGGCGCCGCCCGAGCTCGGCACGGCCGAACGCGCCCTGCTGGCCCGGCGCGAGGACCTCGCCCTCCAGGCCGCCGCCCGGGGCGTACGACAGCGGCCCGCACCGGAGGCGGCCCGGCGGCTGCGCACCCTGCTCACCCGCAAGTCCGCGGCGCGCAGGCTGCTGCGGGACGGCTCCGCGGGCTGGCCGTCGATCCGCCAGGACCTGGACTCCGTCCTCGCCGGCGCGCTCTACCCGTGGACGGGCCTGTACGGCACGCCGGACGGCGACCTGTCCGTCTACGTCCTGGGCCGCGCGGGCGACCCTCCCCGGCACCGGGTCCACGTCGACGGCCGCCGGATCGCCGACCCGCGCTACGAGCGCGGCGTACTGCGCTGGCGCGAGCCGGACGGCAGCGGCGGCGAACTGCGCACCGAGTTCGGCCGCGACGGGCGGCGACGCCTGGTCGGTATCGTCGGCGCTCTCGGTGCCGCCGGGCGCGCCGTGTGCCTGACGGAGTACCCGCTGCCGGAGACACCGCCGCTCGCCGACCTGGTCGGCGGGTACCGATCCGAAACCGGCGAGGGCGGCGAGGGCGGCGTCCGCGTGGACGTGGCCCCCGGCGCCCCCGGCACGGACCCGCGCCTGCGGGTCAGTATCGACGGCGAGCCCGTCACGGCGGCGGTGCTGATCGGGCCGACGGGTTTCGACGTGGACGGCGTCACCGTCCCCTTCGCCCGGGCGGTACCGGACGTCCCGCCGTGCCTGTACGGGGACTACCGGCTGCGACTGCCCTCGCGCCCGGACGGCGGCGCGGAACTACGGGTGTCGGCGGAGGGTGTCGCCCTCGACGGACAGCCGGTGCCCAAGGCCGAGGCGAGCGGCCGACGCCTCGGCTGGCAGGACGGCCCGGACGCCGTACCGACCGCCGACCTCACCCTGCTGCTCGACCCGATCACCCTGCACCCGATGCTCCACGGCACCGGCCGCACGGCGGACGGCGAACCGTTCCCGCTGGTCGGCATGGTCCCGGTCGACGCCGAGGCGGCCCAACGGCTCGCCGAGCGGCCCCGGTTCGGCATCCCGGCCGCCCCGTGGGCTCAGCTGACCGCGCTCGCCGCGGAGGCGAGCCGGGACGGCGGGCTGTTCTGGTGGCACGGCTGGGAGCAGTCGGCCACCGCCCTGCGGACCGTCGAGCGCGCCCTGTGGGAGGGCGGCCGGTAGGCCTCGCGCTGACGGACGGTCCGGGGCAGCGGTTCGGCGACTGCGGTCCGGCTCGGCGGTCCGGGGGCGGGAGGTCCGGGGGCGGCCATCGGCCAATGGTGCGGACGAGGAGGCCCTCGCCCGCTGATACCCAGCAGCTGCCCGTCGCCCGCTCATCAGGCCCCTGCCTCCGGCGGGCGACCGGGCAGCGCCCGGTGCGCTCGCCGTCGAAGAAGCCGCCAGGGTCCCACTCCGAGCGGGGGTTGCCAGAGCAGACCGGGGAGCTCTCCTGCCAGCCCCCTCCGACGTGGTGAACGACGCTCGATCGATACGTGCCTCCGAGGCCGGGGCGTCGTCTTCGGGAGGGCCCGAAACCTGGCTGGAGGGTGCCGGGATCAGGGTCGGGCAGGGTGGGTGAGGGTGTGCCAGGCGGCGTAGCCGCCGAGGAGGTCGGAGACATCGGGGTGGCCGTGGTGGCGGAGCAGGCTGGCGGCGATGGAGGAGCGGTGGCCGCCGGCGCAGTGGACGACCACCGGGCGGTCGACGGGGATCTCGTCCAGGCGGGCGGGGAGTTCGGCCAGGGCGATATGCAGGGAGCCCTCGATGGAGCCCGCTTCGCGTTCGCCGCAGGTGCGCACGTCCAGGACGGCCGGGGGCTGGTCCCCGGCCAGTGCGGTGCGGAGCTGGTCGGCGGTGACCCGGCTGGCGGGGGCGAGCTCGTCGGCGAGGGCGGGCAGGGCGTTGTCGGGGTTGCGCAGGTAGCCCGCGATCCGGTCGAAGCCGATGCGGGCGAGGCGGGTGACGACCTCGTCCTCGCGGTCCTGCGGGGCGATGATCGCGAGGATGCTGTCCGGGGTGAGGACAGTGCCGGCCTGTTCGGCGAAGCGGCCGTCGAGGGGGACGTTGACGGCGCCGCGCAGGTGTCCCGCGCCGAAGTCCTGGGGGCTGCGGGCGTCGAGGACGACGGCGCCCGCGGCGCGGGCCTCCCGGAGGCCTTCGGGGCACAGCGGACGGGCGGCGTTCGCGCGATCGAGCAGCGGGTGGTCCTGCCGGTTGAGGGCGGCGTCGTGGCCGAAGTAGGCGGGGGCGGCGGCCTGGCCGGCGGTGACGATGCGGACGAAGGTGTCCTGGTCCATGGGCCGGCAGGCGTAGTTGGTCCGCCGCTGGGTGCCGATGGTGGACCGCTTCTCGGTGGAGAGGTTCTTGCCGCAGGCGGAGCCCGCGCCGTGGGCGGGGAAGACCAGGGTCTCGTCGGGCAGGGCCAGCAGCTTGCGGTGGACGCTGTCGTAGAGCATGGCGCCGAGTTCGGCGGCGGTGACGCCGGCCGAGGCGAGCAGGTCGGGGCGGCCGACGTCGCCGATGAACAGGGCGTCGCCGGTGAGGACCCCGTACGGGACGGCGTCGTCGGGCTGCTCGTAGACCACCACGCTGATCGACTCGGGGGTGTGCCCGGGGGTCTCCATGATCTGCAGGGTGACGTCGCCGAGTTCGATCCGCTCGCCGTCGGCGAGCTTGCGGATCGGGTACTCGGTCTCGGCCCGGTGCCCGTAGCCGATCCAGGCGCCGGTGCGGTCGGCCAGTTCGAGGTGGCCGGCCAGGAAGTCGGCGTGGAAGTGGGTGTTGATGACCCCGATGACGGTCAGGCCGCGGGCCGCGGCGTCGGCGAGGTACTCGTCGACGTCCCGACGGGGGTCGACGATCACTGCCTGGCCGCTGGTCTCGTCGGCGATCAGGTAGGACGCCTGGGAGAGGCAGTCAAGGTAGTACTGGGCGAAGTACACGGGGAACCCTCCTGGGCGGCGCCGGGCGCCGCTGTGCGGTCGCGGTCTCGCTGATACCCCCCTAGGTATGTTTTCCAGCATACGGCCTCCAGGGTCCGATACGGGCGGGGGTATCGCCGAACAGCTTCGATAATACCCCCCGGGGTACTATGGTGGACGTCGACGGGGGAACCGACCCGCCGCCGGACCGGGCAGCGCCCGGGGCCGGCCGGGCCGTTGAGAGACCCGCACCACCTTGCGCACCACCGCCACCGCCCGCACCGGGCGGCGGCGCCGTGCGCCTGCGGCACCCCCGACCCGCCGGACCGCTGCGGCCCGGCCCGCACCACTGGAGAAGCCCATGCCCAAGCCGCCGACAGTCCACGGACCGGCCGCCCCCGGACCGAGCACCCCCGGTCAGCTCACCCCCGACCGGGCCCACGAGTTGCTCCGCGCCGGCACCGCCGTGCTGCTCGACGTCCGCGAGGCCGCCGAGTTCGCCGCCGGTCACGCCCCCGGCGCCCTGCACCTGCCACTGATCGGCCTGGTCGCCGGGGTCGGGCTGCCGCCCGCCGCCGTCGGGCGTACGGTGCTCGCGATCTGCCGCTCCGGCCACCGCTCCCAGCGCGCCGCCGAGTTGCTCGCCGCGCGCGGCGTCGAGGTGTCGAACGTCACCGGGGGCATGGGCGCCTGGGCCCGGGCCGGCCTGCCGGTCACCACGCCCGACGGCGGCACGGGGCACGTGATATGACCACGCTGCTCCTGGCGCTGGCCGGCGGCGCGGTGGTCGGGCTGGCCCTCGGCGGCCTCGGTGGCGGCGGCAGCATGCTCGCCGTGCCCGCCCTGGTCTACCTGCTCGGCTTCACCCCTGTGCTGGCCACCACCGCGAGCCTGGTGATCGTCGCCGCGACCTCGCTGACCGGCCTGCTCGCCCACGCCCGGGCCGGACGGGTGCGTTGGCGCACCGGCGCCCTGTTCGCCGCCGCCGGGCTGCCCGCCGCGGCGGCGGCCGGGGCGCTCTCGGCCCACCTGCCGGGCGCGCTGCTGACCGGCGCCTTCGCGGTGCTGGCGGCGCTGGCCGCCTGGCGGATGCTGCTGCCCTCCAAGCCCGACAAGCAGGAACGTTCCGCCGCCGGCTCGGGCCGCTCGACCGCGGCGGGCGCCGGACTCGGCGCCGTCACCGGACTGCTCGGCGTCGGCGGCGGCTTCCTCGCCGTCCCCGCCCTGGTCTCGGTGCTCGCCTTCACCATGGCCGAGGCGGTCGGCACCAGCCTGCTGGTCATCACCGCCAACTCGCTCGCCGCCCTGCTGCCCCGGCTCGGCGCCGCCGGCTCGATCGACTGGGCCGTCGCCGCGCCCTTCACCGGTGCCGCGATCCTCGGCGCCTGGGACGGCAAACGGCTCGCCGACAAACTCAGCGGACGCGCCCTCCAGCGGGCCTTCGCGATCGCCCTGCTCGGCGTCGCCGTCCTGATGCTGGTCACCACCCTGGCCTGACCCGGCCCTCCCGCCCCGGCCGCCGACCCCGACGCGCCGACCCCCGCCCCGGCCGCCGACCCCGGACGCGCCGGCCCCACCTCACCCCTCCCGAGAGGAAACCGCTTCCCATGACCACCCCGCTCACCGTCGACCAGCTGCGGCCGCGCCTCGGCCGACTCATGCTCATCGACGTCCGCTCCCCCGGCGAGTACGCCGGCGGCCACATCCCGGGCGCCCTGAACATCCCGCTCGACCAGCTCGACGGCGCGCTGGACGTGCTGCGCGCCGCCGCCGGACGCAGCGAGCTGGCCGTCGTCTGCGCCGCCGGGCAGCGCGCCAGGACCGCCTGCGAGCGGCTCGCCGCGGCCGGAATCACCACGCTCCTCGTGACCGGTGGCACCAACGCCTGGACCGACGCGGGCCACCCCGTCGACCGGGTGGCCGGTGCCCGCCCGGCATGGGCGATGGACCGCCAGGTCCGGCTGGTGGCCGGCTCGATCGTCCTGCTCGGCCTGCTCGCCGACCGGGCCCGGCCGGGCGCCCGCTGGCTGTCCGCCGCGGTCGGCGGCGGGCTGGTCTCCTCCGCACTCACCAACAGCTGCGCGCTGGGCACGGCGCTGGGCAAGCTCCCGTACAACCGGCCCCGCCCGGGCACGCCGACGCTCGACGACGCCCTCGCCGCGCTCGGTCGCTGAGCTTCGACCCTGAGCGGCGCCGAGCGCGAGCCCCCGGACGTGACCGCCTCCGCCGCCCGGGCCGGACGGTCCCTGCCCACCCCCCGGGGGGGCAGGGACCGTCCCCTTTCGTCAGACGCCCGGCTTCACCGGCGGCTGCGCCGGCTCCGGCAGGGTGCGGAACAGCGCCCAGCTCAGCAGCGGCATCGCCACCAGCGGCACCAGCGCCGTCCGCAGCGAGGTCGCGTCCGCGAGGCCGCCGATCAGCGGGCTTGCCAGGCCGCCGATGCTCACGGTCAGCCCGAGGGTGATCCCGCTCGCCGTGCCGATCCGCGAGGGCAGGTAGTCCTGCCCCAGCGTGACCTGGAGCGAGAACGGCACGTACAGGCCCGCCGAGGTCAGTGCCACGCAGACGTACAGCGCCGGCCCGGGCACCACCAGCACCCCGGCCACCGCCACCGCCGCGACCAGGTACGACCAGCCCGCCACCGCCACCCGCCCCCACCGTTCCGCCAGCGCCCCGCCCAGCACCGAGCCCACCGCGCCGCCCGCGTACAGCACCACCAGCGCCGCCGTGCCCGCCGCCGAGCCGCCACCGAGCCGCTGGGTGACGTACAGCGACAGGAAAGTGCTCAGCCCGGTGAAGACGATCGAGCGGCACACCACGGCCAGCGACAGCCGGACGAAGGCCGCGCGGTCGTCCCGGCCCGGCCGGCGGACCGGGCCCGCCCCGGCGGCCCGTTGCCGGGCCAACTCGCGCAGCACCGGCAGGCACAGCGCCGCCCCGGCGAGGGCCGGCAGCAGGAGCAGCGGGGTCAGCCGCAGTCCGCCGAGCCCGACCACGGCGGCGACCAGCAGCGGGGCCGCCGCGAAGCCCAGGTTGCCGCCCAGGGAGAACCAGGCCATCCCCCGGTGCCCGGACCCCAGGGCCACGGCCCTCGCCACCCGCGCCGACTCCGGATGGTAGGCCGCCACGCCGACGCCGGACAGCGCCACCCAGGCAAGCGTCAGCCGGTACGAGTCGCCCAGCCCGCAGAGCGCGATGCCCGCGCCGCCCAGCAGCGTGCTGACCGGCAGCAGCCAGGGCAGCGGCCACCGGTCGGTGACCGCCCCGAACAGCGGCTGGGCCACCGAGGACAGCAGCGAGGCGGCCAGCACCACGCCCGAGACGGCGGCGTAGCCGTAGCCCCGCTCGGCGACCAGGAAGGGCACCAGGGCCGCCACCGCGCCCTGGTAGACGTCCACACAGGAGTGCCCGAGGGACAGCAGGGTGATCGACCTCCGCGCCGACAGCCCTCTCGTCGGTCCGGCTGCCCGTTTCGTTCGAGTGGTTTGAGTGCTCACCCGGACATGCTGGAGCCCGCAACCCCCTGTCGGACATCCGATAATCTGCCAGGCAATGCCGCAAATCCGCCACGATCCCGTCGCCCCCACCCGGGCCCAGCTGCTCGCCCCCGGCACCGGGATCGACGCCCACCGCCACGACGACCACCAGATCGCCTACGCCGCCAGGGGCGTGGTCGCCATCACCACCGACGCGGGCTCCTGGGTCGCCCCCGGCACGCGCGCGCTCTGGATCCCGGCCGGCACCGTGCACGCCCACCAGGCGCACGGCGAACTCGAGCTCCACCTGATCGGCCTGCCCGCCACCGAGAACCCGCTCGGCCTGGACCGGCCCACCGTCCTCGCCGTCGGCCCGCTGCTGCGCGAACTGATCGTCGCCTACACCCGCGCCCCGGCGCAGGACAGCCCCGAGCGCTCCCGGCTGCGCGCCGTCCTGCTCGACCAACTGCGCGCCTCGCCCCAGCAGCCGCTGCACCTGCCGACCCCCGCCACCCCGCTGCTCCGGGCCGTGTGCGCACTGCTGTACGCCGACCCCGCCGACCGCCGCACCCTCGCCGAACTCGGCCGGGCCGTCGGCGCCAGCGACCGGACGCTGTCCCGGCTGTTCCGCGCCGAGCTCGGCATGACCTTCCCCCAGTGGCGCACCCAGCTGCGGCTGCACCGCGCCCTGGTGCTGCTCGCCGAGGGCCGGCCGGTCACCGCCGTCGCCCACCGGTGCGGCTGGTCCTCCGCCAGCGCCTTCATCGACGTCTTCCGCCGCGTCTTCGGCCACACCCCGGGCCACCCGCCCAACGGCCGCCCGCCACGCTGAAAGCCCTGGCAGCGCGCCGGAACCCCACGGTTGTCGGTGCCGGGTGGCAGGCTGGGAGGCATGTGCGGCCGCTTCGTCTCCACCACCACGCCCCAGGACCTCGTCTCGCTGCTCGGAGAGCTCCGGTGGGACCCGGCCGAGACCCTCGCGCCGAGCTGGAACATCGCCCCCACCGACCCCGTCCCGGCCGTCCTGGAACGCGTGGACCGCGAAACCGGCGAACTGCTGCGCCAGTTCCGCCCGCTGCGCTGGGGCCTCGTGCCGTCCTGGTCCAAGGACCCGTCCGGCGGGGCCCGGATGATCAACGCCCGCTCGGAGACCGTCGACTCCAAGCCCGCCTTCCGCAAGGCCTTCAAGGCCCGCCGCTGCGTCATCCCCGCCGACGGCTACTACGAGTGGCGCGAGGTCGCCGCCACCGCCGAGCGCAAGAAGTACAAGCAGCCGTACTTCCTCAGCACCGGCGCCACCATGCTGATGGCCGGCCTGTACGAGTTCTGGCGCGACCCCACCCGCCCCGAGGACGACCCGCTCGCCTGGCTCTCCACCGCCACCGTCATCACCACCGACGCCACCGACTCGGCCGGGCGCGTGCACGACCGGATGCCGCTCACCATCGCCCCCGACGACCTCCCCGACTGGCTCTCCCCGGCCCACACCGACCCGGCCGGGCTCCACCACCTGCTGCGCCGTCCCGCCGACGGCGCCCTGCGGGTCCGCGCCGTCCCACCCACCGTCAACAGCGTCCGCAACAACGGCCCCGAGCTGCTCGCCGCCGCCCCGGACCCGCTCGGGCTCGCCGACTGACCGCCGCCCGCCCGCTTTCCGCTGACAGCGCGTCTGACCTGCACTACGGTAGGCGGGCAGAACAGCAGGCCGGTCATGCGGGCGGGGCGGGGGCGACGCGGTGTTGATGTCCATGACGGCACACGTCCGTCCCGAGCGCGGCATGCCCGACCCGGAGCCCTACGAGCAGCGCCGCCGCCCCGGCTCGCCCTCCGCCGCCGGCGGCGACCCGCACGCCGCAGTCCTCCCGCCCGAGGCCGCCCGGGCCGCGCTGACCGTCGAGCCGACCACCCCGGCCCCCAACCTCCCGCCTCGCGCCGCCGGCCGACTCATCGGCCGGGAGGGCGAGTTGCGCGCCGTCGCCGACGCGCTCGGGCACGCGGACGGCGGCGGGCTGGTCACCCAGGCCACCACCCTGCACGGCCTCGGCGGCGTCGGGAAGACCAGCCTCGCCCTGCACCACGCCTACGCCAGGGCCGGGGACTACCGGCTGATCTGGTGGATCACCGCCGAGTCCGAGGGGCAGCTCGCCGAGGCCTTCGCCGGGCTCGCCGTCCACCTCCACCCCGCCTGGGCCCTGACCGCCCCGCCCGGCCAGCAGGTCGAGTGGGCCCTCGCCTGGCTGCGCGCCCACGACCGCTGGCTGCTCGTCTACGACAACGCCGAGGACCCGGCCCACCTCACCCCCTACGTCGGCCGACTCCTCGGCTGCGGCCACCAGTTGGTCACCAGCCGCCGCGCGGGCGGCTGGCACCCCGGCATCCGCCCGGTCCGCATCGACGTCCTCGACGCCCCGGAGGCCGCCCGGCTGCTGTGCGCCTCGGCGGACCCGGGCGGCGCCCTGGACGCCGCCGAGCAGGACGAGGCCCAGGCGCTCGCCGACGAACTCGGCCACCTGCCGATCGCCCTCGCCCAGGCCGGCGCCTACGTCCAGCAGACCGGCACCACCTTCGCCGCCTACCGCGAACTGCTGTGCGCCACCGGCCCGGTGGGGCCGGGCGCCGAGTCCACCGTCGCCCGGCTCTGGCGGACCACGCTGCGCACCGTCCAGCACACCGCGCCGTTCGCCGTCGAGCTGCTGCGCACCCTCGCCTGGTACGCCCCCGAGGCACTGCCCCGCGAGGTGCTCACCCCGTTCGGCTCGCGCCGGCCCGACGAGACCGACCGGGCACTGCGACTGCTCGCCGACTACCATCTGATCACCCTGGGCGAGACCGTCGCCGTGCACCGGCTGCTCCAGGCGGTGCTGCGCAAGGCCGACGGCGCCCGCACCTTCCGGCAGCGGGCGGAGCGGCACCTCGCGGCAGCCGCCGCCCGGCTCTGGCCCACGGCCGGTCCCGGACTGCGCCGGGCCCTGCTGCCGCACGTCCGGGAGCTGGCCGACAGCGGCCCGTCCGACGAGCCGACGGCCGACACCGTGGCGCTGTACGGGCTGGCGGCGGCCGAACTCACCGACCGGGCCCAGCGGGTGTACGCCGTACGACTGGTCGAGGCGATGGCGGACGGGCAGCGGCGGCTGCTCGGCGAGGACCACCCGGACACGCTCACCGCCCTCGGACGGCTCGGGCGGCTCCAGGCCAAGACCGGCGACCCGGCCCGGGCCGTCGAGCTGTGCCAGGACGTCGTCGCCCGGCGGACCAGGGTCCAGGGCGCCGACCACCCGGCCACCCTCGCCGACCGCCACACCCTCGCCCAGGCCTACCGCAAGGCCGGCCGGCACGAACACTCCGTCGCGGAGTACCGCGCCGTCGTCGCCGAGCGGGCGCGGGTGCTCGGGCCGGACCACGCCGACACCATGCACAGCCGGGCGAGCCTGGCGTACGCCCTCCAGGTGGCGGGACAGCACCGGGACTCGGTGGCCGAATACGAGCGGCTGGTGGCGGACGCGGAGCGGGTGCTCGGCCCGGACCACCCGGACGCGGTGACCCGGCGCAGCGGCCTGGCCTTCGCCCAACTCGCCGCAGGCCAGCACGGATTGGCGATCGCCCGGTACGAGCAGGTGGTCGCCGACCGCACCCGGCTGCTCGGCGCCGACCACCCCGACACCCTGAGCGGCCGCCGCTGGCTCGCGACCGCCCACTCCGACGCGGGCGACCACCTCGCGGCGCTGGCCGCCTACCGGGCCCTCGTCGCGGACTGCACCCGGGTGCAGGGCCCCGACCACCCGCAGACCCTCTACGCCCGCAAGCGGCTGGCCTCCGTCCACCGCAAGTCCGGCCGACCCGCCCTCGCCGTGGCCCAGTTCGAGGAGGTCGTCCCCGACTACACCCGGGTACTGGGCCCCGACCACCCGCACACCCTGAACGCGCGCAGCGGACTGGCCCGCGCCCACCGGGAGGCGGGCACGCCGGGCCTCGCGGTCGAGCAGCACCGCGCCCTGGTCCGCGACCGCACCCGCATCCAGGGCGAGGGGCACCCCGACACCCTGGAGGAGCGCAGCTTCCTCGGCTTCGCGCTGCGGATCGCCGGCCTGCCCGCCCTCGAAGTGGAGGAGCTGGAGCGCCTGGTGGCCGACCGGGCCCGGTTCCAGGGCCCCGACCACCCCGGGACCCTGGACGAGCGCTCCGGCCTCGCCCGGGCCCTGCACGCCGCCGGCCGCCCGCACGAGGCGCTCGCGGTACGGCGGCAGCTCGTCGCCGACCGCGAACGGGTGCACGGCGCGGAACACTTCGAGACCTTCGACGCCCGGCTGCGGCTGGCCCGCTCCTACGACGAGGCCGGACAGCACCGCCAGGCGGCAGCGCTGTGCGACCGACTGGTCGCCGACCGCCGGCGGGTGCTGGGCCCGGACCACCCCGATGTGCTCACCACCCGCTGGTGGCAGGCGTCGATCCACTCCAACACCTGCGACTACCACAAGGCCCTGCCCCTGTTCGAGGCGCTGCTCGCCGACCGCACCCGCATCCAGGGCCCCGACCACCCAGCCGTGCTCAACACCCGGTGGTGGCTGGCGACCACCCACCGCAACCTCGGCCGGCACCGCGAGGCCCTGGCCCAGTACGAGGCGCTGCTCGCCGACCGCACCCGCACCCAGGGCCCCGACCACCCGGACGTCCTCAACACCCGCTTCTGGCTGGGCCACAGCCACCAGGCCCTGGGCGACCACCGCCGCGCCCTGGCGCTGTACGAGGCCCTGGTGGCCGACCACGTCCGGATCCTCGGACCGGACCACCCCGACACCCTCGACGCCCGGTTCAGCTGCTTCGCCCTCTGCCTGAACACCGGTCACCACCGCCGCGCGGTCGAACTCCACGAATCCCTGGTGCAGGACCGGACCCGGGTCCAGGGTGCCGACCACCCCGACACCCTGACCGCCCGCCACTGGCTGGCGACCGCGCACGTCAACTCGGGCGCCCACCGCCGGGCGGACCACCTGTTCGCCTCCGTGGTCGCGGACCGGACCCGGGTCCAGGGCGCCGACCACCCCGAGACGCTGCTGGCCCGTTACGCCCACGCCGCCGCCTTCCAACGCGCCGGCGAACCGCAGCGGGCGGTTTCGCTGTACGCGACGCTGGTCGACGACTGCGTCCGGGTGCTCGGCGGCGACCACCCCGACACCCTCGACATCCGCATCGGACACGCCGTCGGCTGCCACGAGGCCGGCGACCACCAGCGGGCGGCCGCCCTGTTCGAGGAGCTCGTCGCCGACCACATCCGGGCGCTCGGGCCGGACCACCCCGGCACCACCCGCTGCCGCCGCGAGCGCGCCTCGGCCTGGCTGGGCTCCGGCGAACCCCCCCGCGCCCTCGCCGAGTTCGCCGCCCTGATGGCCGACCTCACCCGGGTCAACGGGCCCGAGCACCCGCACACCCTGGAGATCCGCAAGGACCTGGCCCGCTCGTACGCGGAGGCCGGCGACCACCGCCGCGCCGCGGAGTCGTTCGCGGCCCTGGTCGCCGACCGCGCCCGGATCATGGGCCCGGACCACCAGGACACCCTCGACACCCGCTGGTGGCAGGCCCTCGCCCACAGCCAGGCCGGCGAGTCGCGCAGGGCGGGCGCGCTGTTCGGCGCCCTGGCCGCCGACCGGGCCCGGGTGCTCGGGGCCGACCACTCGGACACCCTCAACGCCCGCTGGTGGGAGGCGGCCTCGTACCGCACGGACGGTGACCTCGACCGGGCCCGCCGGCTGTGCGAGGGCTTGGTCGCCGACCGCCTGCGGGTCGACGGCCCGGACCATCCGGAGACGCTCGACGCCCGCTTCCTCCTCGCCTGGGTCCACCGGACCGCCGGCGACCGCCTGCTCAGCATCCGGCTCAACGAGGCCCTGCTGCACGACCGGATCCGGCTCCAGGGAGCCGACCACGCGGCCGTGCTGACCGCCCGGAGCGTCCTCGCCTCCGGCCTGGAGCACACCGGACAGCTCCGGCAGGCCGTCGCCGCCTGGGAGGAGTTGCTCACCCACCGCGCCCGCGTCTCCGGGCCCGGGCATCCCGAGACCTTCGCCGTACGCTCCCTGCTCGCCCAGGCGGTCCGCCGGACCGGCGAGGTCGACCGCGCCATCGCGCACCTGACCGAGCTGGTCGCCGACCGGACCGGGAGCCAGGGCCCGGACCATCCGGACACCCTCGAGGAGCGGGGCGAACTCGCCCACGGTCACCGCTTCGCCGGACGCCACCACCAGGAGGCCGCCGGCTACCAGGCGCTCGTCAGCGACCACGAGCGCCTCCTCGGCCCCGACCACCCCGCCACTCTGACCGTCCGTGACAACCTGGCCCACGCGCTGCGCCACGGCTGGCAGCACGACCGCGCCGACGCGCTCTACCGGGACCTCCTGGCCGACCGTGCCCGGCTCCTGGGCACCGACCACCCGGACACCCTCGACGTGCGGGACAGCCTCGCCCGGAACCTCTCCACGGCCGGCCGCCACGCCGAGTCGGCCGCCGCCTACCGCGACGCGCTGGCCCTCGCCCTCGCGGCGCACGGGCCCGCGCACTCCGTCGTCCGGGAACTCCGGCGCGACCTCGCCAAGGCCCTGGTCGCGGCCGGCGAGGCCGACGCCGCCGTCGCCGAGCTCGCCCCGCTGGCGGAGGACTGGGCCCGGCTCACCGGTCCCGGTCTGCCCGGGCTGGTCGAGGCCGGCTGCGTCCTCGCCCTCGCCCACCACCTTGACGGACGGCCCGAGGCGGCCCTGCGACTGGCCGGCCACCTGGTCGCCGCCGCCACCGCCGCCCTCGGCGGCCCGGACGACGCGACGGTCACCGCCCGGTTGACCGAGGCCCTGCTGCTGGCCGACGGCCCCCGCCCGCTGCGGGCCGTGGTCCGGCTGGAGGAGCTCGCGGAGGCCTGCGCCCAGACCCGGGGCGTGCGCAGCCCGCTCACCCTCGAGGTCCGCCAGGGCCTGGCCCACGCCCGGCTGCGCGCCGGGGACGCCGACGGGGCGGTCCGGGTCTACGAGCGGATCATCGCCGACCGGATCCCGGCCGGGAGCGCCTCGCCCACCACCGCACTGCTGGCCGGGCACCGGGAGGCCGAGGACGTCGCCGTCAGCGTCGGCGCCCTGCGCACCGGGCCGGTCCCCATCGCCCCCAGCCTCGCCGTCGGACTGGCCCGGGCCCTCGCCGCGGACGGGCGCCACGACACCGCCCGGGTGCTGCTGGCGGCGGTCCGCGTCGGGCGGGAGGCCCTGATGGGCCCCGGGCACCCGCTGGCGGCCGAGGCCCGTACCGCACTGACCCGGCTCGACCGCGCGGAGCCGGCGCCCGTCGGCGCACTCGCCCAGGCCCGGCCGGCACCCGACCCCGGCGCACCCGCCCAGGCCGGGACCAGCCGGGGTGAGCCGGGGCTGCTCCCCCGCCGTACCCGCGGCTCGGTGCACCGCGCCGTCGAACCGCCGGCACCCCGGCCCGCCTGGCGGCCCCGCCTCACCCTGGTCGAGGTCCCCGCCGTGGGCGTCACCGCCCACGTGGAGTTCCACCTCGAACCCGTGGACGGCTCCGTGCCCGCCGTCCTCCCCGAGCTGCGCCTGGTCGCCGCCGTGTCCCCCGAGGCCCTGCTCGACCCGCCCGTCGCCGACCACGTCCCCACCGGTGCGCCCGCCCGGTTCGCGCTCACCCCGGCCGTGGCCGGCCCGCACACCGTCCGGATCACCGTCTTCGACCGGGGTCACGGCGCCGTCCTCCAGGACCTCTCCGCCGTCCTGGACGTGCCCGGCGATGTCCGCACCGACGTCCCCACGGAATCCGAAGACCAGGAGCAGGAGTAGATCGACGTGCCCCGGGACCTCCAAGTCGCCGTCCGCCAGAACCCCTCGGCGGACTACACCCGGCTGCCCCGGCAGCTCGGCCCCGCCGACGGCCCCCCGCTCAAGGGACCGGCCCCGTTGGATCTGATCGTCTCGCTCCGCCGCCACGGCGACGAGCTCCACGTCAGCGCCTTCCGACCGGGCGAGCGCACCCCCGGGAACCGCAGCCACCGGGCCCGGCTCGCCGTCTCCGCGCCCGAACTCCTCGCCAAGGCCGCCCGGCTGCGCACCGTCTGGCGCGACCGACTGATCGGCTACGACCCCGACCCGTACCACCCGTACCCCTTCGCGACCGCGGTCGACTTCACCCCGCTCGCCGAGGTCGCCGAGCGCAAGGTCGCCGAACTCGCCGAGGAGGGGCGGTACTTCCTGGAGACGATGTTCGAGGGGGCCGACCGCAGCCTGGCCCTCTTCCGCGACTACCTGAACCGCACCCTCACCGAGCACGGCTCCCTGCGGATCAGCTTCGACTCCGACCTCCACCTCCCGTGGCCGATGCTCGCCGTCGAGGGCCACCAGCCGGACCCGTGGGCCGACTTCCTCGGCCACCGCCACCAGGTCGAGCAGACCGGCGCCGCCTACCCGCCGATCCAGCCGCCCTCCTCGCCCCGCACCAAGCCCGTCACCAGCCTCAACACCGACGACCAGCTCACCGCCATCGGCCGGGCGCCCGAGGTCCGCAAGCTGCTGGAGGACCGCTCCCAGCTGACCGTGCGCACCGAGTCGGACCGGCTGCTGGAGGCGCTGTCCGCGGCCGTGCTGGACGAGGACGTCATGTACTTCTGGTGCCACGGCCAGTTCATCGCCAACGACTCCCCGTACGAGCAGCTCGCCGTCCGACTCTCCGACGACCGGCACATCGACGCCGAGCTGGTGCGCCGCCACCGCCGCCGCCACCTCGACCGGCCGGACGCCGTCTTCCGACCGTTCGTACTGCTGAACGCCTGCCACACCGGTCAGTCCGCGGCCGCCGAACTCGACCACCTGGGAAGGGCGTTGGTCGACCTGGGCGCGGACGGCGTGCTCGGGCCGCAGCTCCAGATCCCGCAGGAGTTCGCCGCCGAGTACGCCTTCGCCTTCCTCGACCACTACCTGACCGGCGAGTTCACGGCCGGCGAGATCACCCAGCAGCTGGTGCGGTGGTTCGCCCGCGAGTACCGCAACCCGCTGGCGCTCGCCTACTCCCTGCACTGCGGCATCGACAGCATCCTGGAGCTCCACCCGTGACCGCCACCGCACGACCGGCCGCTGTACGACCGACCGCCACACGGCCCGCGACGGTCGACCTGGACGAGCACGGCCGACTGCTCGTCCCCGGGACGACGACACCCGTCCCCGAGACCCGGGTCGCCGACCACCTGGCCCGCCACCTGCGGATCCCCGAGTGGGCCACCGACCTGTACGTCTACGTGCACGGCTGGCAGACCAGCCCGGCCGCCGCCGACCGCTCGGCCGCCGCCCTGGTCGAGCGGGCGGCCGCCCTGCACCGCGCCGCCCCGGCCGGCTACCCGGGGCTCGCCACCGGGTTCCGCCCCTGGTGCGTGGTGGTGCGCTGGCCCTCCTCCAGCCTGCCGACCCTGCCCGGCTACCGGCGGATCCGCGATCGGGCGCACGCGATGAGCGCCCGCGGCCAGGCCGGGCGCGTCCTCGGCCACCTGCTGGGCTACCTCGACACCGGCCGGGGACGCCCGGACGCCCCGCGCGTGCTGGCCAACCGGCACGGCCAGTACCTCCACCTGCTCGGGCACTCCTTCGGCGGCCGTTTCCTCTGCGAGGCCGTCCAGTACGCGGCCGACCGCCCGGCCGGGCCCCCGGTGCTCAGCTGGTCCTCCCGGCCGGGCGACCCGAGCCGCCCGTTCACCGTGGACAGCGCCCTGGTCTTCCAGATGGCCGCGCCCCGGGACGCCTTCAGCCGGCTCTTCCCACGGCTCTTCCTCGGCCCCGGCCGGGCCGGCGCCCCGCTGCGCGGCCCACTGGTGCTGACCCACTCCCGTTGGGACCGCGCCACCGGCTTCTGGCACCTGCGCGCCGAGGGCCACCCTGGTATCGGCCACTCCGGCACCGGCGCCGCCCCGGTCGCCCAGTTCACCACCCGGCTGCGCCCGACCGACTCGCCCTACCCGCACAGCGACCTCGACCACCCGATCGTCAACATCGACGCCGGCCACCGCTACCGGGGCAGCCTCGCCGCCCGCCGGCTGCACCCCTCCGGCGCGCACTCCGACTTCCACCACCCGGAGTCCGCCCACCTGCTGCTCAGCCTCGCCTCCCACTCCCGCTGAGCCGACGCCATGGCCGACGAGGTACGGAACGCCTCGTGCGAAGGGCCCGGACACCGAAGCACCCGGGCCCCGACCGCACGGCCTGCGGTCAGCGCTGGCGGACGGCGGTGAACCCGCAGACCGGCGTGCAGAGCGTGACGATGCCGCTGTAGCGGTAGTTGGTGCGCCCCCGCGAGATGGTGTGCACCGTCAACTTCTCCCGCAGGGTGAGCTGGTGGCAGCGCGGGCACGCGGCGTCGACCTGCTTGCCCCAGGGGCGGTTGGGGTTGAGCTTGGTGATCGCGACCCCGATCAGGACCACGGACAGACCGGTGGTGACGAAGCCGACCACCTGCCACACGCCCTTGCCGGACTCACGGCGGTCGATCATCTCGTCGTAGCCGAACGTGCCCCCGCCGCCGCGGTTGGAGATGATCTGGCACACGTTGTTCCGGGTCATCGTCTTGCCGTCGCAGTCCGGGGCGCTGGTCGGGTCGGCCTTGCCGACGACCAGCGCCAGGAAGAGCCCGAGGCCGGCCAGCAGGACCAGCACCACCACGGCCGTCGTCCGGCTGCGGCCGGTGTGCAGTCGCGTGCGCTCCTTCACCGCCGTTTCGATCACAGCGTGCGCCATGTTGCTGCCGTCGACCGCCACCACGTGTCTCCTGTTGTTCGCGTTCTGTGCCTCGTTGTCCCCCGGCGGACCGGGGCCGACACGAACCCACCATCATCAGGGCTTTCCCGCACGGCACTTGGCGAGAGCTTGACCCTGTCGTGACGGCTTCGACACCGGGCCCCGGGGCTGAGCGTCGGGGTGCTCAGCCCCGGGGCGCCAGCGACGTCAGGTAGGCGGCGGCCTTCTCCGGGTCGAGCAGCCACCGCTCGACGTCCGCCGGGTCGTCGAAGGAGTTGGCGAACCGGTCCGCCACCGCCTGGAACCGGCCGGCCGCGCCGAACAGCTCCACGGCGTGCGCGGGCGCCGGGCGGAGCATCGCGTTCGACCAGTCGGTGACGGCCCGGGCGGTGCCCGCCCAGAAGCGGTCGAAGGCGGCCTGCTGGAAGTCCCGGTCGAAGGGCTTGTCGCCGTGCGCAAGGATCGCGTCCAGGTAGCCGGCGGCGCACTTGGCGGCGGCGTTGGCGCCCTGCCCGGTGATCGGGTCGTTGGTGACCACCACGTCGGCCACCCCCAACACCGCGCCGCCGCCGGGCAGTTCGCCGACCGGTCGGCGGACCACCGGGGCGAAGCGGCCGGCCAGAGTGGCGCCGGCGTCGGTGAGTTCGACGCCGGAGCGGGTCCGCTCGTACTCCCAAGGGGTGAAGGCCTTCATCAACTCCAGCATCACCCGCAGGTGTTCGCCCGGGTCGCGGAGCCCGTCGAAGGCGTCCGCCGGACCGCCCGGCTGGGCCTCCCAGAGCAGGATGTCGCAGGGCCCGGCGGCCGTCAGGGCCGGCATGCTGAAGAACTCGCCGATCCCGGGCACCAGGTTGCAGCGCACCGCCGGGAACTCCTGGTCGGGGCGCGGCGCGAGCCCGTACACGTAGCTCACGGCGAGCGCGCGCTGCGGCCGCTGGTACGGGGAGCGCTCCTCGTCGCGCTCGAACAGCGCGGCCAGCCTGCCCTTGCCGGAGGCGATCAGCACCAGGTCGTAGGAGCCGGCGAGGTGTTCGACGTCGGCCGCGCTCACCTGGCGCACCTCGACCCGGCCGCCCCGGGCCGCATAGAGCTCCAGCCAGGTGGACATCTTCAGCCGCTGGTCGACGGACTGGGCGTAGGCGTCGAGCCGTCCGGTCCAGTCGATCACCCGGGTCGCGTCCGGGCCGCTGATCGACAGGCCGATGCCCTCGATCCGGGGCGCCCGCTCGGCCCACAGGTCCAGGCCGAGCGCGCGCTCGGTGCGCAGCGCGGAGTCGAACATGCACTGGCTGGACAGCACCCGGCCGTCCCGCACCTCCTGGGCGTCCCGGTCGGTCAGCAGCGTGACGTCGTAGCCGTGGGACTGCAACCCGAGGGCCAGTTGGAGGCCGGCCTGTCCGGCGCCGACGATCAGAATCCTGCGCATCGCCCCTGCTCTCCTGATGGTCCGTCCGGCCCGGGCCGCCCGCCCGGCCCGGTTGCCAGGGTTTGGATATCAGGCCGGAGCCTGCGCGTCCACGGCGCGGACGGAGCGGGCGCGCGCCGGTTGGGGGCGCGGGAGCGGCCGGAGGGCGTGGGGTGCCGGGATGTCGATTTGAAAAATTCTTCAAGTTCATACAGGCTGGCGTGCCGCCGACCCCGTGCCGACCGGACAGAACAGGACAGCCCGCACCCATGAGCGACACCCTGCCCCCGTGCCCCTCGTGCTCCAGCGAGTACACCTATGAGATGAACGCCCTGCTGGTCTGCCCGGAGTGCGGCCACGAGTGGGCGCCCGCCGACTCCGAGGCCGAGGCCGGCGCAGGTGAGCGGGTGATCCGCGACTCGGTCGGCAACGTGCTGAGCGACGGCGACACCGTCACCGTCGTCAAGGCCCTCAAGGTCAAGGGCAGCGCCTCGGGCATCAAGGCGGGCACCAAGGTCCGCAACATCCGGCTGGTCGACGGCGTGGACGGCCACGACATCGACTGCCGGATCGAGGGCTTCGGCGCGATGCAGCTCAAGTCCAGCGTGGTGAAGAAGGCCTGAGACCGGCCCGGTCCGACCTCCGCCGGCCCGTACGAGCGCGTGCTCGTACGGGCCGGCACCGTTATCCGCTATTCCTGGCCGTCCGGCCCTTCCGACCCGTCCGGCGGCGGCGTGGTCGGGAAGAGGATCGGGCTGAGCAGGTACGGCTCCCGCCCGACTGCCGGGCCGTTGGCCAGCCGGGGCGCCAGTACGGTGAGCAACTCACCGCCCAGTTCGGCGAGTTCCTCCGGGCTGAGCCAGAGCGTGCCCTGCCGGTAGGCCACCCCCTGCGCCACCGGGTCGGCGTCCGGCCGGTCCAGGTAGGCGTTGAACTCGGCGATCAGGACGGCCATCGCGGCGGCGAAGCCCCGCCGGTGGTCCTCGATCGACATCGCGGCGGCCGTCTCGGCGTCGACCACCGGCCGGTCCTCGCGCAGCCGGTAGTGCCGCTCGACGGCGCCGCGCACCCGGTGCTCCTCCGCCACCTCCAGGAACCCGGCCTCGGCGAGCAGCGCGACATGCCGGTAGACCGTCACCTTCGACACGCCCGAGAGCCGGGCGCACAACTGCGAGGTGGTGAGCACCCGGCCCCCGGCGAGGGCGTGCACCACCCGCAGGCGCACCGGGTGGAGGAGGAGGTCGGCGACGTCGTGGTCCATTGCCCCACGATTTCACAGTCGCTACCATTATCAAAGATGAAAAAGTAGCCCGGGGGCGGTGGCTCCGCCCCGGGCGGAAAGAAGCGGGGGAAGCGGATGCGTCAGGCGACCGGCCGACCGGTGACCGTCAACGGGCACCAGCTCTACGTCGAGGAGTCGGGCACCGGCCCCGGCCACGTGCTCTTCGAGGCCGGCCAGGGCCTCGGCCGCACCTCCTGGGATCCGGTGCTGCCCCTGCTCCCGGACCGCGCCCGGCTGATCGGCTACGACCGCGACGGCTTCGGCCGCAGCCCCCGTAGTACCGCGCCCCTCAGCCTCGACCAGCTGGCCGACGACCTCGTCGCCCTCGCCGAGGCCGTCGTGCCCGGCCGGTTCGTCCTGGTCGCCCACAGCATGGGCGGCCTGGTCGCCCGGCGGGCCGCCGAGCGGCTCGCACCCCGGTTGCGCGGCCTGCTCCTGATCGACCCCACGCCCGAGACGGCCCCCGCCTACGACGCCATCGACGCGATCGCCCGCCGGGTCGACCGCACCCTCGCCGTCGCCCAGCCGCTCACCCGGTTCCGGGCCTTCGCCCGGCTGGCCAGCGGCAACGTCCGCCGGGTCTTCCCCGCCGACACCTACGCCGCCATGCTCGCCGAGGACTTCGTCCCGGCCGGCCTGGCCCAGACCCGCCGCGAGTTCCGCGCCGTCGCCGGCGCGATCCCCGGGTTCCGCGCCGACCCGCCCGCTCCGCCGACCTGCCGCACCGTACTGCTGTCCGCCGACCGCCCGCGCCGGGGCGGCGAACGCGGCCACCCCGCACTCCAGGCCCACCAGCGCCGCTGGGCCGACACCCTGCCGGACGGCCGCTACGAGACCGTCGACTCCGGCCACTTCATCCAGGCCGAACAGCCCGCCCTGGTCGCCGACCGGATCCGCGAGCTGCTCGACGGCCCGGCCTGACGCCCGGCTCCCCGGCCGCGCCGGGGCCGTCAGCCCAGGGCCGGCGGTCCGTGGCCGTCAACGCATGGCCGACCCCGGGAGACGGCAGCAAGCTGGTGTGGTCAGCGTGTGCGGGCCCGTCCCGCGCCGACCTCCGCGAGAAGGATCGCCATGGCTGCCACCACCCCCGCTTCCACCTCCGCCTCCGCTTCCGGCGACGGCGTCGTGCGCGCCGTCCACGTCGCCGCCCCGGGCGGGACGCCCGAACTGGTCGAGGTCCCCCTCCGCACGCCCGGCCCGGGTGCCGTCCGCATCACCGTCGAGGCCTGCGGCGTCTGCCACTCGGACCTGCTGATCGCGGGCGGCCTGCTGCCCGGCACCACCTTCCCGGTCACCCCCGGTCACGAGATCGCGGGCCGGATCGACGCCCTCGGCGAGGGCGTCGAGGACTGGCAGGTCGGTGACCGGGTCGCGGTGGGCTGGTTCGGCGGCAGCTGCGGGCGCTGCGAGGCCTGCCGGGACGGCGACGCCATCCTCTGCCCTCACCTGAAGGTCCCCGGCGCCGCCTACCCGGGCGGCTACGCCGATTCCGTCATCGTGCCCGCCGACGCACTCGCGGCCGTGCCCGACGGCCTGACCGCCGCCGAGGCCGCACCGCTGGCCTGCGCCGGGGTGACCGTCTTCAACGCCCTGCGCCGATCCGCCGCCCGTCCGGGCGACACCGTGGCGGTCCTGGGCCTCGGCGGCCTCGGCCACCTGGGCGTCCAGTTCGCCCGCGCCATGGGTCTGCGCACGGTGGCGATCGCCCGCGGCGCGGAGAAGGGGCCGCTGGCGCACGAGCTCGGCGCCGACCACTACGTCGACAGCACCGCCGGGAACGTCGCCGAGGCGCTGCAGGCACTCGGCGGCGTCAAGGTCGTGCTGGCCACCGTCACCGACTCCGGCGCCATGTCCGCCACCGTCGACGGCCTGGGCCGCCGCGGCGAACTCGTCATCGTCGGGGTGTCCCCCGACCCGCTCGCCGTCAGCCCGCTGCAGCTGATCGCCGCGGACCGCAGGGTCTACGCCCACTCCTCCGGCTCCGCCCTCGACACCCAGCACACCCTGCGCTTCGCCGAGCGGACCGGCGTGCGGGCCTGGATCGAGGAGCTGCCGCTGGCGGAGACCGCCGCCGCCGTCGCGAAGATGAGCAGCGGGCGGGCCCGGTTCCGCATGGTCGTCACCACCGGCCGCTGACCGGTCGGCGGCCCGCCCGATCCTCGGGTCAAGCGTTGGCAAAGACCCCGCCGTCGAACGTCCGATCGACGACGCTTAGGCTGGTCCGCGCCCGAACGACCGGGCCGACGGCCGCACGACCGCACGACCGGACCGGCCGGCACCGGGACGGGCCCGCAAGCAGAGGAAGTACCCAGGGGGGACACAGAGCCATGCACCACGACCACGAAGAGTACGAACCGTACGAGGACCACGGCTACGACGACCACGTCTCCGCCGACGGCCACCAGGAGGACCGCGGCCGTCAACGCTCGCGCCGGATCTGGCTGGTGGCGGTCGGCGGGGTGTTCACCACGCTGCTGGTGGTCGGCGGCTACGGCGCCTACAACATGATGACCGCCGTGACCGGCGGGTCCTCCGCCGGCGGGGGCGGCTCCGATCCGACGGCGTCCAAGGCTCCGCAGACGCCGCCGAGCCCCGAGCAGGCCGACGCCGTCGCCAGGGACTTCCTGGCGGCCTGGGGCCGCGGCGACCTCACGGTCGCGGCCGGACTCACCGACCGCCCCGAGGCCGCCCGGATGGCGCTCACCTCCTTCCACGACGGCGTGTCCGCCCGCTCGCTCACCCTGACCGGGACGGGCCCCGCGCCCGCCGGCAGCCCCGCCGAGCCCGCCGTCGGCTACCGGGTGCGGGCCGAGTTCGACGGCACCACCGAGGCCTGGGAGTACGAGAGCGCGCTGGGCGTCGTCCGGGCCTCCGACGGGCGCGTGCTGGTGCGCTGGGCGCCGACCGTGGTCCACCCCAAGCTCGGCAGCGGTCGGACCATCGCCGTGAAGGCGCTGCCCAACCCGGTGTCGAAGCCGGCCGACCGCAAGGGTCGGTCGCTGGAGGCGTTCCCGTCGCTGAGGTCCGTCCTGCCCCAGATCGCCCCGCCGGACGGCGCGAAGGTCGTCACCGGGCAGGCCGTGGTGCTCTCCGGCGGCGGGCAGGAGGCGGAGCAGCTGTTCGTCCTCACCCCGCCGACCGCGCCCCAGGTGAAGCTCACCCTGGACGCCGACCTCCAGCAGGTCGCCGAGGACGCGGTGAAGCAGCAGTCGGCCGGCGGCAAGCCCGCCTCCCTGGTGGCGATCCAGCCGAGCACCGGCAACATCCTGGCGATGGCCTACGCCCCGCAGGACGGCTTCAACCGCGCCGTCGGCGGCGGGCAGCCGCCCGGCTCGACCATGAAGGTGATCACCGCGGCCGCGCTGCTGGAGACCGGCGTCACCCCGGACACCGCCGCGCCCTGCAAGGAGACCACCAACTCCCCCAGGAGCTGGCACAACGACGAGCCCGGCAACCACCTCGACTACACCCTCAGCGACGACTTCAGCCACTCCTGCAACACCGGCTTCATCGACAAGGGCCTGGAGAAGCTCCAGCTGAACACCCTCACCTCGGTCGCCCGTGACCAGTTCGGCCTGGGCCTGCAGTGGCGGATCGGCATCCCGAGCCGCGACGCCACCATCCCGGCACCGGGGAACAAGGACGAGGCGGCGGCCGAGTACATCGGCCAGGGCCAGATCCAGGTGAACTCGCTGGCGATGGCCTCGGTCGCGGCCACCGTGCAGAGCGGCACGTTCCGTCAGCCCGTGCTGCGCGAGGACGCCAAGCGCGTGACGGCCCCCGGGAAGCTGCCCGGCGACGTCGCCCAGGGGCTGCGCTCGATGATGGCCAGGACGGCGACCCAGGGCACCGCCCGCACCCCGATGTCCGGGCTCGGCGGCCAGATCGGCGCCAAGACCGGTACCGTCGAGGCCGGTTCGAGCCAGGCCACCAACAGCTGGTTCATCGCCTACCGCAACGACCTCGCCGTCGCGGCCGAGGTCGAGGGCGGCGGCCACGGCAACAGCGCCGCCGGCGTCGCGGCCGCCCAGGTGCTGAAGGCGGGCGGGAAGGACTGACGCCGCCCGTACTCAGAGCGGCTCGACCTGCTCCGGGGTCACGCACCCGCCAGGGGCTCCTCCAGCAGCTCGGGGCCGCCCTGCCGCCGAGCTGCCTCCGGCGCCCCGGGGCGGGTGCGCTCGGCCCAGGCGGCCACCGGCGGTCCGGCCGCGCCCAGGGCGGCGAAGAACACGCCCAGCAGCAGCCAGCCCGCGTGTCCGAGCGCGAGGACGGCCCCGGTCAGGACCACCGGGGCGAGGGCCTGGCCCGCGTCGAAGCCGATCCCGAACAGGCCCTGGTACTGCCCCTGGGCGTGGTCGGGCGCGAGGCCGAAGCCCAGCGCGTAGCCGCCCGAGGACTCCCACACCTCTCCGACGCTGTGGACGCACACCGCGAGGACGGCCGGCACCGGGGCGACCCACGCGGGGACGTCGGCCGTCAGCGCCATCAGCGGGCAGCTCACCAGGAACAGCAGCCCGGCCAGCCGGAAGGCCCGCCCGCCCTGCCGCGGGGTCTCCACCGTGGCGCCGAGCCTGCTCTGCAGCAGCGCGCAGACGCCGCTGTTGACGGCGTAGACCGCCGCGACGGTCCAGCGCGGCGCGTCGGTGTGGGCGCTGAGCCAGATCGGCAGCAGCAGGGAGACGGTCTGGTACTGCAGGCCCATGGCGCTGTAGAGCGCGACGAAGGACGCGTACGGCCGGTCCGCCAGGACGGACCACCGGCGGTGCTCCGCGGGCCGGGGCAGCGGCGGGTAGTCCGGGACGCCCAGGAGGGCGATCAGTCCGGCGCCGGCGAAGCTGGCGGCGTTGGCGAGGATCAGCACGGTGTAGGCGGCGCGGGTGTCGACCTGGATGGCGACGGCCGCCCCCAGGGTGCCCGCGACCACACCGAGGTTGACGAAGGTGCGCAGCCTGGCCCGGAACGCGGCCGGCCGGTCACCGCCCGCGCGCGCGATCAGCGCACCGCCCGCGGCACCGCTCGCCGTGGCGGCCAGCCGGTCCACCGTGGCGACGAGCGTGAACGCGAGCCAGCCGTCGATGAGCACGAAGGACGCCATGGTGACGGCCTGCAGCCCGAGCCCCACCAGCCATACCGTGCGCGGCCCGTGGCGGTCGGCCAGATTGCCCGCGGGTATCCCGGCCGCGAGCCCGCAGAGCCCGGCGACCGTCAGCCCCACCCCGACCTGGGCGGCGGGCAGGTGCACCACGAGCGTGAAGTACAGGACGGCCGCGGTGTTGAACAGCCCGTTGCCCACCCGGCTGACGAAACCGGCGGTGATCAGAGCCCGTTGCGCCCCGGAAGCCGAACCGCCGTCCACCCCTCGCCCGGAATTCCTCATGATCATGCCAGTCAGGCTAACAGCGGCCCCCGAGGAGACCGCCGCCACCCTCCGCCTCCGAACGACGGCCACCCGTGACCGGCCACCCACGACCGGCCGTGCGCGACCGCCCCTGGCACGGCACCGCACAGCCGGGGGATTCCCCCAACAGCGGTTCCGCGCAAGCTCCTTGACGTTTGACGATGCACGGTCATAGCTTCGTGTCCGTCCCGGGGGAACGGGCGCGGACCCGCGCCCACCCGGGACGGCACGTCGAGTCATGAAGGGGAATCATGATCGGCAAGAAGCTCCTCGCCGCGTTCGCCGCCACCCTCGCGGCCGGCACCCTCAGTGCCCTGGGCCCGGTCGGCGCCGCCTCCGCCGCCACCACCGGCACGTCCTCCCCGGCCTCCTTCGGCTGGTGCGACGGCCGCGACCCGTCCGGCCACAGCGACCCGACCACCCTGCGCAGCGCCTTCGCCCGCGGCGCCCTGCTCGAACTGCGCTACAGCCCGTCCGCCCGCTGCGCGTGGGGCCGCCTCAACCGCGCGTACAGCTCCGACTCCGTCTGGGTCGACCGCTCCTACGACGGCGGTTCCACCTGGGACGGCCCGCTCGGCACCGTACAGGGCAACACCTACACGATCGAGTACGACGACGCCGACGTCATGATGCGCGCCTGCACCAACCACGGCGGCGCCTACACCTGCACCGCCTTCGCCTGACCACCTGCACCACCCATGCCGCCCATGCCGCCTGCGTGACCTGCACGACCCGCACCAGCTGCACCGCCCGGGCCGTGACCGCCCACCGTGGTCACGGCCCGCCTGCCGCCGAGCAGGCGCCCGCAGCGCGTGGACCGAGCCCCCCTCCCGCGCAACAATTCCGGCGACACCGACCGGCCGCCCCGGGATACTCCTCCCCATGGATGAGGTCCAGGTCGTCGTCGCCCACTCCGAACGTGCGACCCTGCGCGTCGGTGACGTGTTCCTGAAGGTGGACGGCGATCAGGCCCGGATGGACGTCGAGGTCGAGGCGATGGCCCTGGCACCGGTCCCGACCCCGGAGGTCCGCTGGCACAAGCCGCCCGTACTCGCGCTCGCCGCGCTCCCGGGGGCGGCGCTCGGCCGTCTCGGCGAGCCCTCGACCGCCTCTCCGGCGGCGTGGGCCGCTGCGGGGGCCGCCATCCGGGCCCTGCACGACGCACCGCTGCCACCCTGGCCCGGCCGGGGCCCGGCCGAGTTGGCGGAGCGTCTCGACGCCGAGTGCGAGTGGCTGCTGACGAACGGCGTCCTGCCCGCCGACCTGGTCACCCGCAACCGCCGGATCGCGGAGGCCGCGCTGCGGCCGTGGACCCCGGTGTTCATCCACGGCGACCTCCAGCCCGACCATGTGTTCATCGACGGCGACGAGGTCACCGGCATCATCGACTGGTCCGAAGGCGCCCCCGGCGACGCCCTGTTCGACCTCGCCATCCTGACCCTCGGTCACGAGCGGCACCTCGACGACGTCCTCACCGGCTACGGGGCGGACGTCGACCGCGACGTGATCCGCGCATGGTGGTCGCTGCGGAGCCTGGTGGCGGTCCGCTGGCTGGTCGAGCACGGCTTCGACCCGTCCGCGCCGGGCTGCGAGGTCGACGTGCTGCGGTCCCGGATGTGAGACCCGAGCGCCCGGCGCCGCCCCGGACGGTCAGTGGTCCGGCCGGCCATGGTCGGCCGGCAGGTGCGGACAGCAAAGGCGAGGAGGTCAGAGCCTCCCCGCCACTATCAAGGTACCGCGCCCGGGGGGCCTTGCGGCAAGGCCCCCCTCAGGGCGCACAATCGTCGACCGAGGCCGGATCCGGGCGCTATGCGCGGTTCACACCGAATGTGCACCGGTGCCCCGATCCACCGGCCTCGTACGACACTCACTGGGGGAAGTTCCGATGATCGACGTGATCGTGGTCGGCGGCGGGCCGACCGGCCTCATGCTGGCGATCGAACTGCGGCTGCAGGGCGTGCGGGCGGTCGTCCTGGAGCGGCTGACCGAGCCGACCCAGGAGTCCCGCGGCCAGGGCCTGCACGTGCGCAGCGTGGAGATGATGGACCAGCGCGGGCTGCTGGACCGGTTCCTCGCCGAGGGCCGGAAGTTCCGGATCGGCGGCTTCTTCGGCCACATCCACAAGCCGTGGCCGGAGACCATGGACACCGCCCACGAGTACGGCCTGTCCATCGAACAGCCGGTCACCGAGCGGCTGCTCGGCGAGTACGCCCGCGAAGTGGGCGCCGAGCTCAGGCGCGGCCAGGAGGTGGCCGGGCTCGAACAGGACCAGGACGGGGTGACGGTCGAGCTGGCGGACGGCACCCGGCTGCGCTCGCGCTACCTGGTCGGCTGCGACGGCGGCCGCAGCACGGTGCGCCGCCTGCTCGGCGTCGCCTTCCCCGGTGAGCCGTCCCGGGCCGACACCCTGCTCGCGGAGCTGTCGCTCGCCGAGGACCCGGCGACGGTCGAGGCCGTCGTCGCCGAGGTCCGCCGGACCGAACTGCACTTCGGTGCCGTCCCCCGGGGCGAGGGGCTCTACCGGGTGATCGTGCCAGCCCCGGACGTCGCCGAGGACCGTACCGGGGGCCCCACCCTGGAGGAGTTCCGTCGGCAGCTGCGCACCGTCGCCGGAACCGACTTCGGCGCCCACTCGCCCCGCTGGCTCTCCCGCTTCGGCGACGCCACCCGGCAGGCCGAGCGGTACCGGGTCGGCCGGGCCTTCCTGGCCGGCGACGCGGCGCACATCCACCCGCCCACCGGCGGCCAGGGCCTCAACCTCGGCATCCAGGACGCCTACAACCTCGGCTGGAAGCTCGCGGCCGCCGTGCACGGCCGGGCCCCCGCCGACCTGCTGGACAGCTACCACGCCGAGCGCCACCCGGTCGGCGCCCGGGTGCTGGCCAACACCCGCGCCCAGACGACGCTGCTGGGCTCGGAGCCCGGCGCGGTGGCGCTGCGGGACCTGCTCTCCACGCTGATGGACTTCGAGGAGGTGAACCGCTACATGACCGAGATGGTCTTCGGGGTCGGGGTCCGCTACGACTTCGGCGAGGGCCCGGAGTTGCTCGGCCGACGCCTGCGGGACGTGCGGTTGAAGCGGGGCCGCCTGTACGAGCGGATGCACGGCGGCCGGGCGCTGCTGCTCGACACCACCGGTGGCGGCCTCTCGGCGGCCGGCTGGGCGGAACGGGTCGACCATGTCGCCGAGCCCGTCGAGGAGTTGGACGTCCCCGCCGTGCTGCTGCGGCCCGACGGGTACGTGGCCTGGGTCGGCACGGACCAGCGCACGCTGGACGAGGCGCTGACCCGGTGGTTCGGGGCCGCCGCCTGAGCGGGGCGGGCACGCCGAGTTCCCGCCGCACCGGCCGCCGCCCTCCGGGCCTGGTCGCGGCACGACCGGAAACGCGGCTGAGCACTCAGCCGGTGGCCGACGGGCCCGGGTCGATCCTGAGCAGCGAGCGCTGCACCGTCCCGTCCGGCTGGTAGACCGTGCGGTACAGGTACGGGCGGTCCGAGCCGGGGAGCAGCACGACGCCCTCCTCGACCAGCTGCCGCTGTTCGGCGATGGCCCTGAGCCGGTGGTCGGCGTCGGCCGGGAGTTCCGGCTCCGGCGGGCGGCGGTGGCGTCCGGCCACAACGGCGCTCCGTTCTGTCGTGGTGTCTCCGGCAGTGTCGCCCGAACCGCGACGCGCCCCGCCCGCCCGAAAGGGTCCGGGCGGGCGGGGCGTTCGGGCGGGCGTTCGGGGAACGCGGCCCGGGTGACTACATCGGGCGGACCTTGATCATCGCGAACGGGGCGCCCTGCGGGTCGGCGACCACCGTCATCCGGCCGGCCATCATGTCGAAGGGCGGAGCGAGGACGGTGCCGCCGCGCTTGACCACGACGTCGGCGCAGGAGTCCACGTCGTCGACCGAGAAATAGGTCAGCCAGTGCGCGGGCGTGCCGGGCGGGTCGTTGGCGAGCAGCGAGACCCCGCCGACGGAGCGGCCGCCGACCTTCTGCTCCCAGTACTGCTCGTTGCCCTCCATCGGCTCGATCTCGATGCCGAAGGCTTCGCCGTAGAAGGCGGTGGCACCGGGGACGTCGCTGGTGTGCAGCTCGTTCCAGGTCAGCGCGCCGGGCTCGTTGACCACCTGGGCACCGGAGAACTCGCCGGGCTGCCAGACGCCGAACACCGCGCCCTGGGGGTCGGCGGCGATCAGCATCCGGCCCAGCGGGCCGACGTCCATCACCGGGACCAGCAGGGTGCCGCCCGCGCCGACGATGGCGTCCTGGGTGGCCTGGGCGTCCGTGGTGGCCAGGTAGCTGGTCCACACGGTGGGCGGCTCCGGCGCGCCCTCGGGGGCCATCGCCGGGCCGATGCCGGCCGCGGCCTTGCCGTTGAGCTCGCAGACGGCGTAGCCGCCGAACTCGGCCGGGCCGGGCTGCCCCTGCCAGCCGAGCAGATCGCGGTAGAAGTCCAGCGCGGCCTGCTGGTCCTTCGCCATCAGATCGACCCAGCACGGGGTGCCGGTCACGTACGGGGTGGTGACTTCGGGCATGCTCGCTCTTTCCTCTTCCTGGTGAGGTCCCCCGCCAGTCACCCTCCCGTCCCTCCCCGGGATCCGCCACCCGACACGCCACCGCCCCGAACCGCGCCGGACTCCCACCCCCACCCCCACTCACCCGTTCGGTGCAACGAGGGCTCACGAACAGCCCGGCGGGCCCCCGACCACCGGGTTTGACCGCGACCGCCCATTGTTGTGACGCTAGGTCAGCACAGCGTGCACCGTTGGCTCCTGGGGGGACCGTGGACGAACCGCTCCGAATCCGTGTGACCGACGCCGACCGCGGCGCCACCGCCTCCCTGCTGGCCTGGCTGCGGGCGGAGGACGAGCTGCGCGGCCGGGTCGAGCTGGCGGCCGCCCCGCCACAGCCCGGCTCGCTGGGCACCCTCGCCGACGTCCTCACCGTCGCCGTCGGCACCGGCGGGGCCGTGTCCGGCCTGACCAGCGCGCTGATCGCGTGGATCCGGCGCCGGGCCGGCGAGACGGTGGTCCAGGTGACCCGCGCGGACGGCAGCTCGGTCGAGCTGCGGGCGACGGCCGTGCACGGCCTGAACGCGGACGGTGTCGCCGCCCTCGTCCGCGAGGTGGGCGAGTCGCTCGCCAACCGCCCCGGGCCGGCCGCCCTGCCCGCGGAGCCCACCGGCCCGGCCGCCCTGCCCGCGGAGCCCACCGGCCCGGCCGCCCTGCCTGCGGACGCCGATGAGTGACCCGGCGATCGGTGCCGCCGGGCTGCCGCTGGGCCTTCCCGGCGCCCGGGCGCTGATCATCGGGACCGGCACCCACGTCCCCGGCTCCGTCCTGCCCGACGTCCCGGCCGCGGCCGCCACCGTGCGCGCCCTCGCCCAGGAGCTGGTCGCCCGCTGCGGCCTCGCCCCGGAGCACGTGCGAACCGTGGTCGACCCGGAGAACCCGGTCGTGCTCGGCGAGGAACTCACTGCCGCCGCCGAGTCCGCGGACTCCGTGCTGCTGGTGTACTACGTCGGCCACGGCCTGGTCGGCGACGACAACGAGCTCTACCTGGCGACCCGCGTCACCGACCAGCTCACCCGCGGCCTCGCCTACAAGGGCCTGCGCTACACCACCCTGCGCGAGACCCTGGCGGGCTCCCGGGCCCGCTCGGTCGTGGTGGTCCTGGACTGCTGCTTCTCCGGCCGGGCGGCGCCCCTCGGCGGTGCGAGCCGTGCCTTCGAAGCCTCCTACCCGGGCGGCGGGTTCGTCCTGGCCTCCGCCGCCCCCGAGGAACTCGCCCTCGCACCGATCGGCGCCCCGTACACCGCGTTCAGCGGCGAGCTGCTGCGCCTGCTGAGCGAGGGCGACCCGACGGAACCGCCGCAGCTGACCCTGGACGACCTCCACCGGGCCCTGTCGCGCACCCTGCGGGACCGGGGCTTCCCGGCGCCGCGCCGCCAGTCCGACGGGCGGGCCGGGGAGCTGGTCCTGGCGCCCAACCCGGCCTACCGGCCTCCTGATCCCGGCCCCGGCGGCCACCCCCGCCCGCACCCCGGCCCCTGCCCCTACCGGGGCCTGGCCGCGTACGCCGCGGAGGACGCCCGGTACTTCTTCGGCCGCGAGGAGCTGACCGCGAAGCTGGTCGCCCGCGTCGCCGCCCGGCTCGCCGAGGGCGGGCTGCTCGTCGTCGTCGGCCCGTCCGGCGCGGGCAAGTCCTCGCTGCTGCGCGCCGGACTGCTGCCCGCGCTCGACCACGGACTCCCCGAGGCGCTCCGGGCCGGGCGCCGCCCGCGCGTGGTGATCACCCCGGGGGAACGACCGGTGGCCCGACTCGCCCGCGCCCTGGCCGAGCTGCCCGGACAGACCGGGCTGAACCGCACCGATCCCGAGACGATCCGGGCCGAGCTGATGGCGGCACCGGAGTCGATCCTCACCCGGCTGCCCGCGGACGGTTCGCGCCCCGTCCTGGTCGTCGACCAGTTCGAGGAGCTGTTCACCGCCTGCACCGACGAACGGGAGCGGGAGGTCTTCGTCGCGGCGCTGGCCGCCGCCGGCGACCGGGGCTCGGCGCCCGACGCCTTCCCCCACGCGGCGGTGGTGCTGGGGCTGCGCGCCGACTTCTACGGCCACTGCGCCGCGTACCCGGTGCTCGCGGACGCGCTGCAGGACGGCCAGCTGCTGGTCGGCCCGATGCGGACCGGGGAACTGCGCGACGCCGTCGAGAAGCCCGCCCTGCTCGCCGGGCTGGCCCTGGAACCCGGCCTGGTCGACCTCCTCCTGCGCGACCTGCGCACCGGCGGCGACCGGCAGCACGGGCCCGGGGCGGCGCTGCCCCTGCTGTCGTACGCACTGCTGGCCACCTGGCAGAAGCGCGCGGGACGGCTTCTCACCATGGCGGGCTACCAGGCCTCCGGCGGCATCTGGGGTGCGGTCGCCCAGACCGCGCAGGCCACCTACGACGGACTGGACGGCGACGCACAGCGGGCCGCCCGGCAGATGCTGCTGCGCATGGTGCACGTGCTCGACGGCGCCGAGGACACCCGCCGCCGGGTCCCGCTCGACGAGCTGGGCCTCGACACGGACCCGGCCGCGCGGACGGCGCTCGACGCGCTCGTCGGGGCCCGGCTGGTCGTCGTCGGCGACGGCCACGCCGAACTCGCCCACGAGGCGGTGCTGCGCGCCTGGCAGCAGCTGCGGGACTGGATCGAGCACGACCGGGCCGGCCTGCTGGTCCGCCAGCGACTGCACGACGCGGCCGAGGCCTGGGAGCGCGACGGCCGCGACGAAGGGGCGCTCTACCGGGGTGCCCGGCTGGCCACCGCCGCCCAGTGGGTCGAGGAGGCCGCGCAGCGGCACGGCACCACCCCGACGGCCCGCGCTTTCATCACCGCCGGCCAGACCCGCCAGGCCGCCGAGCGACGCGCCGAACGGCGGCGCACCACCCGGCTGCGGGCCCTGGCCGGGACCCTGGCCGTGCTGCTGCTGGTGGCGGTCGCCGGGGTCGGTGCGGCGGCCTGGCAGAAACGGGTCGCCGACGAGCAGCGGGACGTCCTGGCGTCCAAGGTGGCTGCCCAGGCCGTCGCGCGCGTACGGCCGACCGATCCGACCCTGGCGCTGCAGATCGCGCTGGCGGCACGGCGGGTCGCGGACACTCCGGAGGCCCGGAGCAGCCTGCTCGACTCGGCGCTGACGCCGTACTACACGCCGGTCGACGAGCGCACCCGCACGGTCAGGCAGCTGGCCTACCGCCCCGAACGGCACCTGCTGGCCGGCGCGAGCACCGATCACACCGTCCGGCTCTGGGACCTCTCGGACCCGTTCCGGGAGCGACTCGTGTCCAGCACCGCGAGCGCCGGTTCCACTCTGGCGCTCGACCGGGACGGCCGACTGCTCGCGACCCAGGACACCGACTCCTCGGTGCGGCTGTGGAATGTGGCCGACCCGGCCCGCCCGGAGGCCGTCGCCACCCTGCCCGACACCTCCGGCGCCCTGGCCCTCAGCCCGGACGGGCACCGGCTGGCCGCCTTCGGAACGACCGGCTCCGTGCTCTGGGACCTCACCGACCCGCGTCACCCGGTGAGGGCCGGTGCGCTTCCCTCCGCCATCGCCCCGCTCCAGTCCGGCGCGTTCAGCTCCGACGGACGCCTGCTCGCCCTCGCGCACGCCGAGTCCGAGGACTCCACGTCCGTCCAGCTCTGGAACGTCACGAACCCGGCCGCACCCCGGCTCGCCGCCACGCTCGCCGACACCCACGCGCTCGCCGTGGCCTTCAGCCCCAACAGGCCCCTCCTGGCGATCGGCACGAACGGCCGGGGCGCAGGGCTCTGGGACACGGGTGATCCGGCAAAACCGGTCCAGGTCACCGGGCCGGGCCACAGCGGACCGGAGCCGGTGGTGATCGACTCGATCCAGATCGTGGCAGCCCTCGGCTTCTCGCCGGACGGCCGAACCCTGGCCCTGGGTGCCTCCGACGACAGTGACGGCCCGGGCAGCCACGTCGAGGCCGTGGACATCGGCGATCCGGCGAACGCGGTCCGCACCCTTCGCTACCCCACCCCCGGGGCCGTCTACTCGGTCGTGGCCGCCGACGGCGGGTCGACCCTGCTGGATGCGGGCGCGGAGTCGCCGGTCCGAAGCTGGCATCCGGCACCGGCCACCCTCCTGGCCGGCACGGGCGCCGACGGGGCGTTCACCAGGGACAGCCGCACCCTCGCCTGGGGCCTCTCCCCGTCATCCCGCCGGACCGACCCGGACATCCAGCAGTACCGGCTGTGGCGGACCACCGGCCCCTACGACGCGCGCCCGGCCGGGACGTTCCCGGTCCTCCACGGCGGCATCGTCCGCGCGGTCGACGCCCGCACCCTGATCGCATACAGCGACGTCGGCCTCCCACAGCTGTGGGACGTCGCCGATCCCGACCACCCCCGGCAGGGCGGCACGCTCAACGAGCTCGCGGAGTACGTCGAGCACGGCGGGGAGTTCTCCACGTTCACCACCGACGTGGCCATCGGGGACGGACTGGTCGTCACCAACGGCCGGGACGGCCGGACCCACATCTGGGACGTCGGCGACGCGCACGCCCCGACGGAGCTCTCGTCCTTCGAGTCCCCGAAACCGCCGGGCGGGCTGCACCTCGCCGGCCGGACGCTGGTCTCCCTCGCCCGGGTCGGGGCGCACCGGATGAGCATGTGGGACCTCGGCGACCCCCGGCATCCGGCCGCCCTTGCGCCGATCGACCTCAGCGACAGCATCGCTTCGGAGGACGACGTGTCGAGTCTGCTCGCAGTCGCCGTGGCCAAGCTCAAGGAATCGAACCCGAAGACCATACAGCTGTGGGACCTCGGCGACCCCCGGCACCCCGACCACGGCGAACTCCCCCTGAGGGTCGTCAACTCCTTCGCCCTCAGCCACGACCGGCGCACCCTCGCGGTGGCCACCGACAAGACCATCGACCTGTGGGACGTCACCGACATCCACCACCCGGCTCAGGTCGCCTCCCTCGCCGCCGAGCGGCAGGGCGGCCTCGTGTTCAGCCCCGACAACCGGATGCTCCTGAGCCACGTCAGGCCCTTGCGGCTATCCGACCCCGACGCCGGCCAGACCCACCTGTGGCGGGTGGCCGACCCCCGTCGGCCGGTCGAGCTCGGCATGGTGGCACTCCCTGACATCGTCTACGCCACGGGCTTCAGCCCCGATGGGAACAGCGTGCTGGTCAGCGAGGCCGGCGGGAGTGACCAACCGAGCCAGGTCGTCCTCCTCGACCCCGACATCGACCGCCTCACCCGCCGTCTCTGCGACTCCGTGGGTGCCACCATCACCCGCGAGCAGTGGCGCCAGTACTTCCCCAGCACCCCGTGGGACCCGCCCTGCCGCTGACCCCCCACCCCGACTGTCCGTCAACTACCGCCGTCCCGTAGGTTCGTACCACAACAGACCCGCGAGACCAGGGAGCAGCCGATGGACAACCCTCGAACCGGCGAGGAGGCGGCCGCCCTGGCCGCGCTGGGCAGTCGGGTGCTCGCCGAGGCCGGGCACGGCGACATGGTCTGGGGGCACCTGGCGGTCCGCGATCCGGAAGGGCGCGGGGTGTGGATGAAGGCCTCGGGCTGGGGCCTGGAGGAGATCGGCCCCGGCCGCGTCCTGCTGGTCTCCTGGGACGGTGAACGGCTCGCGGGCGGCGAGGAGCTCGACGGCGGCGGACGGGTGCACCTGGAGTACCCGATCCACACCGAGGTGATGCGGGCCCGCCCGGACGTCCACGTCTCCCTGCACACCCACTCGGGCACCGTGAACGCCTTCTCCTCCCTCGGCGAGCCGCTGCGCCCGCTGAGCCACGACGCGGTGGTCTTCACCGAGCACGGCCTGCCGAGCTTCGAGGCGACCGCCGGCCTGGTCCGCAGCGGGGAGCTGGGCCGGGCCCTGGCCGCCGACCTCGGCGCGGCCCGGGCCTGCCTGATGCCGCAGCACGGCCTGCTGACGGTCGGCCGGGACATCGCCCACGCCGTGATGTACGCCGTCCTGCTGGAACGGGCCTGCGGCCTCCAGCTGACCGCCCGCGCGGCGGGCGGGCCACGCCACTGGACCGACCGCGAGGGGAGCCTGGAGAAGGACGCGACCGTCTGGCCGCCCAGTCAGATCGAGGCCGGCTGGCGCTACTGGGTGCGGCGCACTCAGCGCTGACCCCGACCCCGGGCCCGCCCCCGCCCCCGCCCTCCGGGCCGCGTCACCCACCGGCCCGGTAGCGGCCCGGGGTCGTGCCGACGAGGTCGGTGAACGCAGCGATGAAGCCGCTGGGGTTCGCCCAGCCGCAGGCGTGGGCGGTGTGGGTGGTGTCGTGGCCCTCGGCCAGCAGCACCAGCGCGTGGTGCACCCGCAGCTGCGTGCGCCACTCGTAGAACGTCATGCCGAGTTCGTCGCGAAACAGCCGGCTCAGGGTGCGGGCACTGGCCCCGACCTGCCGGCCGAGCCCTTCCAGCGTGCTGGTGTCGGCGGGTGTCCGGGTCAGGATCCGCTCGACCGCCCGCAGCCGGTCGTCGCGCGGGTGCGGCAGGTGCAACGGCTGTTCGTCGGCCTCCCGCAGCTCCTCGACCAGCACCCGCAGCAGCCGCCCACGGGCGGCGCGGCCGTATCCGGGAGGTGACGATCCACCGCCACCCCCGGTGCCGTCGCCGCGCGGGCCGGTCAGGGCGAGCAGGACCTCCCGCGCCAGGCCGGAGACGCAGAACACCGCCGGACGCCCCGGCACCAACCGGGCCAGGGACGGCGGCAGGAAGACGATCCGCATGTCCGTCTCCCCGTGGGCGCGGTGACGGTGTGTGAACCCGGCCGGCGTCCAGGCGACCCGGTTGGCCGGCACGACCGAGGTCCCGCCCTCGGTGTGCAGCACCAGCACCCCGCTGGCCGCGTACACCAGGTGGCCCCGCTCGTGCACCGACTCGCCGCTGCTGCCGCCCGACGGCCACCGATGACGCCCGCCGGAGGGCCAGGTCAGGGACGTGGCGCCGGCGTCGGCGTCGGGGCGGACGTGGCGGGATACGGGCATCGCTTGGCATCCTATCGGTAGCACGCCACGACCCGCGCCGAGGAGACTTTCCGTCATGAGCGGTGGCCCCCGGTGCCACCGCCGAGCAGGAACAGGGGAATCCCATGGCGACGTTCGTTCTGGTACCCGGCGGTTGGCACGGCTCCTGGGCGTTCGAGGCGGTGGTTCCGCTGCTGGAGCGGGCCGGCCACACCGTCCACGCCCTGACCCTGACCGGCCTGGGCCCCCACGACGACCCCGCCACGGTCGCCGCCACCAACCTCGACACCCACGCCGAGGACGTGCTGCGCGTGTTCGAGCGCGCCGACCTCACCGACGTGACACTGGTCGGCCACAGCTACGGCGGGATGGTGATCACCGCCGCCGCCGACCGCGCCGGCGACCGGGTCTCCCGCTTGGTGTACCTGGACGCCTGCGTGCCGCGCGACGGCGAGTCCTGCTGGTCCCTCATGAACGGGGGCTACCGGCAGTCGTTCGTCGCGGGCGCCGCGACCACCGGCTACGCCGTCCGACCCCCGTGGCGGCCGGACGGCGACCCGCGCCGCCGCCCCCATCCGCTCGCCGCCTTCCTACAGGCGGTCCGCCTGACGGGCGCCCACGCCGACGTCCCCCGCCGCGAGTTCGTCTACTGCTCGGGCTGGGAGGACCGCACCCCGTTCGCCGACCAGCGCACCCGGCTGCTCGCCGACCCGGGATGGACCGTCCACGACCTGCCGACCGGCCACAACGTGATGCGCGAGGCCCCGCAGGCGGTCGCCGCTCTCCTGCTCGACGAAGCAGCCGCGCTCGTCGAGCCCGGTCGGCCCGCCCGCTCGTCGAGCCTCACCCACGCTTGAGGTCACGGCACTTGGAGCTCCGCCGGAGCCGGATCGTCCGAAGTCCCAGCCCGAACCGGGGCCGGGTCGGAGACCGGTGCCGGGGCCGGAGCAGCGGCCGGGGCCTGAGCCTGAGCCGACGCCAGGGACCGGATCCGCAGCACCGGCGAGGGCAGCAGCCACAGCAGCGACAGTGCCCCGCCGACGGCGGCCGTGATCAGCGTGGCCCTGAGCCCGATGACCGTGGCGAGCCCGCCCCCGACGAGGGCGCCGATCGGCCGCATCCCGTAGTTCACCGTGCCGTAGGTGCCGGCCACCCGGCTGCGCATGCCGTCCGGTATGACGGCGGCCTGCAACGAGTTGAGGTTGACGTCGAAGAGCATCACCCCGACACCGGAGAGGAACTCGGCCGCTCCCAGGACGGCCGCACCTGCCCAGCCGGGGCCGCTCGCGGCGGCCACGAGGGCGATGGGGGCCGGGAACAGGACGGCGCCCACCGCGATGCTGCGCCCGACCCCGATCCGACGCGAGACCTTCGGCGCGATGACCGCCCCCACCAGGGCTCCGGTCGATCCGATGCCGAACGCCAGCCCGACGATCCCCGCCGAGAGTCCGAGGTCCCGGACCGCGAACAGCACGATCAGGTTGGTGCCCGCCGCGAAGGTGAAGAAGTTGAGGGTCGTCGCACAGCCGAGGCCGGCCGCCAGCACCGGGTGGCGGACGACGAAGGCCAGCCCTTCCCTGACCCGCCCCAGCAGCGGCGGTCCGGCCGGTCCGTCGGTGCCGGCCGCCGGTTCCTCGACCCGGATCGGCCGCAGCAGCAAGGCCGAGGCCAGGAAGGACAGCGCGTCGGCGATCACCGCGACGGGCGCGGTGAGGAGTTGGACGAGGGCACCGCCCACGGCGGGGCCGACGACGAACGAGGCGGACCGGCTGGCGCTGAGCTTGCTGTTCGCGTCGACATAGGACGAGCGCGGCACCAGGTGGGCGAAGAAGGGCGGGTACGCGGTGTTGAACAGCACCGCCGCGGCACCGGTCAGCAGCGCCACCGCGTACAGCTGGAGGAACGTCACGCTGCCGAACAGGTGGGCGGCGGGCAGCGTGAGCAGCACGCCCGCGCGGACCAGGTCGGAGATGATCATCAGCCGACGCCTGCCGACGTGCTGGTCGACCCAGGCGCCCAGCACGACGGCGAGGAGGTTCGGGGCCCAGGCGAGCGCGGTCAGCCAGGCGACCTGGCCGGCCGAGGCGTTCAGCGCCGCCACGGCGATCAGGGGTAACGCGAGTTCGGAGATCCGGTCGCCGAACTGCGACACCGACTGCCCGGCCCAGAACCGGACGAAGCGCCGGTCCCGCCACAGCGATGCCGAAGTGGCCGTGTCCTGAGGGGAGTTCATTCCGAACCACCCACCCCGTCCGCAGCTTCCCGGCCCGTGCCGGCCTCGGGCAGGACGTAGCGCAGCAGCCGGACGCCCCGGCTACCGCCCGGCCGCTCCGCCGGGTCGCGCGTCACATACGGCGCCAGGACACCCTCGATCGCGTCCTCGATGGCGGCGAGTTCCTCGGGGGACACCACGATGCGGGTGTTCGCCAGCCCGGCGGGCTCGCGCCACTCCGGGTCGAGCCCGGGTTCGGTCTCGGCCACCCACCGTTGCGGAAGGTCGGCGGCGCGCGCGAACAGTTCCCGGGAGAGCACCCGAGCGGCCGCCCGCCCCGCCTCGTCCTCCGGTGCGCCGAACCGGAACCCCCGCGCCACCGCCTCCCACCGCCGCTCCCGGCGGTCCTGACGGTCTGCCCCGGTCTCGGCATCCCGGACCAGCCCGTAGCCCGCCAGGTGCCGGAGGTGCCAGCTGGTCACCGACGGCGTGGCCCCGACCTCCGGTGACAGCTGCGTCGCCGTCGACGGCCCGTCCCGGGTCAGCCGTTCCAGGATCGCCAGGCGCACCGGATGCGCCAGCGCTCGCATGGCCTTCGGGTCGGTGATCTCGATATCGCCCAGGCGATTCCCGTTCTCCATGGTATGAGAGTGTTCTCTCATACTTCCTGAGCGTCAACTCCCACACCTGATCTGGACGACGGAGTTCCGGATAGGGTGCCCCAGTCACAGTGCCGGGTCGCGGTGCCAGGCAACGGGGAGGCGAGGCGCGAAGATGGCAGCCGAAACAGCTGCGGTGCAGGCGGAGTTGGCGGCCGCGGCGCGGGCCGCCCTGGGCGGCGGGCGACGGCTCGCGGCCGTACGGCGGTTGGCGGGCGGCAGCAAGAAGGGCGTGTACCGCCTGGTGATGGACGACGCCGCGACGGCGATCGCCTACCGCTGGTGCGCCACCGAGAACTTCTGGCCGGTGGCCGAGGGCGACGACGACCTCGCCGACCCGTTCTCCCCCGGTCTCGGGCTCGACGTGTTCGAGGCCGCGCACGCACGGCTGGACGGGCTCGGCGTCCGCGTCCCGGCGGTCCGGCTGGTCGACCGCGACGGCGCCCGCGGTCCGGCCGAGCTGGCGATCGTCGAGGACGTCCGGGGCGAGAGCCTGGAGACCCTGCTGGCCCGCGACCGGCGGGCCGCGACCCCGGTGCTGGAGCGGCTCGGCGGGACGCTGGCGGCGATGCGCGAGCACCGCGCGCCCGGCTACGGCAAGGTCGTGGTGGTCGACGCGGGCGCCCGCTCGCATGGGAGTTCCTGCGAGCAGGTCGTCCTGGACCGGGCCCGGCGGGACCTCGCCGAGGCGGCGGCGCGCGATCCCCGGGTGGCGGAAGCCCGCGACCGTCTGGCAGAGCGGCTGTCGGAGCTGGCCGAGGCGGTCCGGCCGCGCACCCAGTACGCCCTCGTGCACGGGGAGTTGGGGCCCGACCACGTGCTGGTGGACCCGGCCGGGCGGCCGGTGGTGATCGACGTCGAAGGCGCGATGTACTTCGACGCCGAGTGGGAGCACGTCTTCCTGCGCATCCGGCTGCACGACGACTACCGGCCGTTGGAGCCCGCCGACCTGGACGAACACCGGCTGGCCCTCTACCTGTTGGCCCAGCGGCTCTCCCTGACGGCGGGCCCGCTGCGGCTGCTGGACGGCGACTTCCCCCACCGGGCGGCGATGGCGAGCATCGCCGAGTACAACCTGAACCGGGCGCTGGACCTGGCCCGCTGAGGAACGGCCTCGCCCACCGCCGCCCGCCCAACGGCCGGCCCGGGCACCCCGCTACGGGTTGAAGGTCAGCTGCGGCCGAGGCTTCAGGGACTTCAGGCAGAGCAGGTACTTGTCGCTGCCCCGCTTGTAGGTGAAGTAGCTGTCGGCATCGGGGTACTTGCGGCACTCCGTCTCACCGTCGTTGCTGTCGTCCGCCCGGCCCACGACGCGGGCGTCGGCGTCCGGGCCGGAGCAGGCGACCACCTTGACGTCCGCGTTCCTGTCGACCGGGAAGGGCAGGGCGAGCGGGCACCCACGACGCCAAGTTCGACGTCCCGCTGCTCGAACGCGCCCTGCGCCTCCCGGTCGGCTACGTCGGTGCCATGGGCTCCCGACGCACCCACC